>JBOHCK010000255.1:0-9013 GCA_050698755.1 Streptosporangiaceae bacterium
CGTGGGCCGGGAGCCGGTCGGGTCGGCCCGGGAACGGCACCGGGCGGCGCTGGCCGAACTGCCGCCCTACGCGCTGCAGCTGTCGCGCGGGTACCCGGCGATCCCGACGGTGTTCGAGGGCGGCGATGCGGAGACGTAGCCGGGCGGCTCGGCCTTCGAGCCGGGCGGGGGTCTAACCGCAGGCGGCGGAAGAGCGTCATAAGCCAGGGGGGCTCGCCGACTCGGGCGCGAGCGGAGAGACTACCTGGAGGAGGTGCCCTATGCCGGACCAGGACAGAGTCCGACGACGGAGGCGGCGCGGGGCTGCGGCGGTGCTGGTGGTGGCCGCGGCTGCGGGGGTGACGGTCGGGGCTTTCCTGGCGGGAAGCCACCAGGCAGGTGTGACCCGGGCCACGGGCGCCGGGCATGAGCGCACGCAGGCGGCCACCGCCTGGTATCCGGCTGGGCCGCTGCCCGCCGCCGACGCCGGGCCGACCGCCGCGCCTTACTTCGTGAATGTCGTCTTCCAGCGCTCGCCCGTGCCGGTCACGGTGAACGACGCGTTCACCGGGCGGGTGCTGGCCACGGTCCGCGCTCCGGTGGCCGGAATCGGCTTCACCGGGGTGGCCGCGGCGGGGGACGATCGTACGTTCGTGCTGGCCGCGCAGGAGACAAAACCTTTGGTGGTGTGGTTCTACGAGCTGCGACTTTCGGCTGACGGCCGGGTCGCCTCGCTGACCCGGCTGCTGTCGGTGAAGTCGGCCAGCGTGTCGGCGTTCGCGGTGTCTCCTGACGCCAGCCGGCTCGCGTACGCGACGGCCTACGGGATCCGGGTCGTGACGCTGGCGACCGGGGCGAGCCGGTCGTGGAGCGCGGACGGGCACACGATGGTCGGGACCGCGGCCCCACTGTCCTGGGTGGGAGATCAGACGCTCGCGCTGTACTGGGCGAGCGTGACGCCCGGCTCCCGGCAGGACGGCGTCCGACTCCTCGATACCTCCTGGCCCGGTAGCGACCTGCTGTCGTCGCGCCTGATCATCCCGGTGCCCGAGGTGACGTCGTTCGGGAAAATAGACAACCTGACCGACGTGCTCCTCACGCCGGACGGGGCGAAGGTGTTCGCGACGGCCGTGAGCGGGCTGCCTGACAATCCCGAGGCCGAGGTGGTGGAGTTCTCCGCGCGGACCGGTCAGCCGCTGGCGGTGGTGTCGCCGCAGGCCGGCGAATCCGGGATGGGCACCTCGTGCCTGGCGCTGTGGACCGACCCGTCCGGGGATCAGCTGACGGCCGAGTGCGGGGAGCCCGGCGGGGGGCTCGTGATCGCGGGCGGGCACTGGGTGGCGGCTGACCTGCACGTGCCCTCGTATAACTTCTCGACGAGCCGGCAGGGGTTCATCGGATGGTGACGGTCTTAACGGTTCGTCATGCTGGGGCGGGCCCATTAGCCTGCTTGCCATGCCCGTTGACATATCGAAGTTCGCTGCCGTGCTGCTTTCGCTGGGCGTGGCCGGTGAGGTGGTGGAATTGCCCGAACGCGCGCCGACGGCCGCGAGCGCGGCGGCTCAGCTCGGCTGCGAGGTGGGCGCCATCGCGAACAGCCTGGTGTTCAGCGCGGACGGTGCGCCGCTGCTCGTCATGACCAGCGGCGCCCACCGGGTGGACACGGCGAAGGTCGCGGCCCTGGTCGGGGCGTCTTCGGTGCGCCGGGCTGACCCCGATTCAGTCCGGTCCTGGACGGGCCAGCCGATCGGCGGCGTCGCCCCGGTCGGCCATCCTGTGCCGATCAGGACCCTGGTTGACCCCTGGCTGGACAAGTACGACGTGATCTGGGCGGCCGGCGGCCATCCGCACACGGTGTTCCCCACGTCGTACGACGAGCTGATCCGGATCACTGGGGGTACCCCGGCCGACGTCGGGGAATAGGGCTCGGTTTGCTCCACAGGAGCGAGTAGCGCCACAGCAGGTGACGGTGGTAGCGCACGCCGGGGAGCAGCGTGTCGGCGGTCGCGCGGACCTGGCCCCATGTCATGTCGGGGTCCTTGACCGGGAAGCCTGAGTCGCCCTCGTGGTAAACGGCCCGGTAGAAGAGGTTGACGGGCGTGGCTGGCACGTCCGGCATGAGGTCGGTGAGTGATCCGTTCTTCGCCAGGCCGATGACCGCGAGGTTGCCGCCTGGCCTGAGCAGGCTGGCCATTTTGGTCAGCGCCGCGGCGAAGTCCATGTGGTGCAGTGAGGTGTTCGCGCAGACGAAGTCGAAGCTGGCCTCGGGCATGGGGTACCCGAGGAAGTCGGCGGCGACGAAAGGTTGGGTGGCCTTGCTCGCTGGCCTGCGCCTCGGCCCGTTGCTGGGCCAGGGCGATCATCCGGGTGTCCCGGTCGATTCCGGTGACCTGGGTGCAGCGTTCGGCCAAGCGGCACGCCAGCATGCCGTCGCCGCAGCCTACGTCGAGCGCCGGACCGCACCGCGGCGGAACCGCGCTGAGGATGACCGGCTCGTAGTGAACGTTGTGATTCCAGTACCCCGCCCGGGCCATCATTCCTCCCGCTTTGTGACGATAGCGTTGGCCACATGCGCGCGCTGATCATCGTGGACGTACAGAACGACTTTTGCGAGGGCGGCTCGCTGCCCGTCGCCGGGGGGGCCGCCGTGGCCCGCGGGGTCAGCTCGCATCTGGCTTTGGACCATGAATACACACACGTCGTGGCCACCAAGGACTTCCACGTCGACCCGGGCGGCCATTTTTCCGACCACCCGGACTACGCCGAGTCGTGGCCGGCCCACTGCGTGGCCGGGACACCGGGCGCGGACTTCCATCCGGACCTGGACACCAGCGCGGTCGAAGCCGTGTTCTTCAAGGGTGCCCATACGGCGGCCTACAGCGGGTTCGAGGGCGCCGACGAGGCGGGGACGTCGCTAGCCGACTGGCTGCGCGCGCGTGACGTCGATGAGGTCGACGTGGTGGGGATCGCCACTGACTACTGCGTGCACGCCACCGCCGCGGATGCGGCGCGGGCCGGGTTCGCCACCCGGGTCCTGCTCGACCTCACCGCGGGTGTCGCCGCGGAGTCCACCGCGAAGGCCATCGAGGATCTGCGCTCGGCCGATGTGGTGCTGACCGGGGAGCCGCGCGGCGCCTCCTAGAGCTAGCGTTAGAGCTTGCGTTAGGGCTTGCGTTACGTCGCGCGGGTCTAGTTCGCACCGCGGGGGCGGGCTGCTGCCGGAGGCTGCCATCCGTAGATAGGAGCGAGGCCACGGAGCGCAGCTCCCGGCGCGAGAATGCCTGTCAGTCGCATCGCCGTGTTGCGGAAGGCGACGGCCGGTGGCCAGGCCCAGGTGGTCATGGTCGCGGCACGGCGGGACCAGCGGACGACGTCGGTGGTGCGCGGCAGCCTGGCGGCGGTGTAGCGGGCCAGCATCCCGCCTACCGCATCCGGTTCCGTTCCGGCCGCGAGCCGGGCCATGACCGCGGCGTCTTCGAGGGCCTGGCACGCGCCCTGGCCGAGGTTGGGCGTCATGGGATGGGCGGCGTCGCCGAGCAGGGCAACCCGGCCGCGATGGAAGGACGGCAGCGGCGCGGCGAGCTCGGCGACGTCATGGCGGAGCACATCGGCCGGCCTGGCCATCGCCAGCAGCCCCGGGATCGGCTCATGCCACGTGCCGAACAGCCTGACCAGCTCAGCGAGCTCGTCGCCGGCGCGCGCATCGGGGAGTGCGGGGGCAGCCGCGTAGCAGTACACCCGCCCGTCAGACAGCGGCATGACACCGAAGACGGTGCCGCGCCCCCAGCTCTCCGCCATCGGGACTGGCCCGGTCACCGGACCGGTAAGCAGCCGCCAGGTAGTGAACCCCGCATAGCGGAGCCCCGGGTGGTCGGGGAAAAGCACAGGACGCACCCCCGAACCGATCCCGTCGGCGGCCACCACGAGGTCGGCATCCAGCTCGCCCGCCGAGGTGGCCACGCGCGCTGCCGCCATCTTGCCTACCCCGGCCGTCTCGTCGGGCTCGACCGATGTCACCTCGGTTGCCAAAGACAGCACCCCGCCCGGAACGCAGGCCGCCAGCGCGTCGATAATGGCCGCCCGTGGCAACAGGATGACCGGGTCTCCGAACCGATCGGAGACCATGTGCCCGGTGGTGCTGCGCACGAGCCACCGGCCGTCGGACCGGCGGATGCCCAGTTCCTGCGGAACCGCCAGCGCCCGCAACGCGTCGCCGGCACCGATCGAATCCAGCGCGCGCAACCCGTTGGGAGCCAGCGCCAGCCCGGCGCCGATCGGCTCGAGTGACGCCGCGCGCTCGCAGGCGGTGACATCCCAGCCTGCCGAGCAGAGTCCCGCTGCTACCGCCAGGCCACCGATTCCCGCGCCGATGACCACGGCACGCGCTCGTGTCACTGTCACGCCCCGTCTAGCTCGCCCTTTTTACTACAGTCCATAGTAGGTAGCCGACGCCTTAGCGCGTGTCGCGGCCCGGGACAGGCGAGCACGGGTTTCAGGATCGGGACGTCGCCTGCCGGAGCAAGGACCGGTCAGGCCCGGCTGTAGTGAAGGCCGATCGCGCCGTCCTCCAGGATGGTGGCCTGGGTCAGGGTCCAGGCCGAGGCTGGCAGTCCCTCGGCGAACAGGCGCAGGCCTCCGCCCAAGAGCACGGGAACTACGGCGAAGCGCAGGTCGTCGATCAGTCCGGCCCGCAGCAGCGCCTGGATGATGCTCGCGCTATTGATCACGAGGATGTCCCGGCCGGGAGCATCCCGCAGAGCCTTGACTTCTGACTCCAGGTCGCGGGTGATCCGCGAGTTCTCCCACCCCGCCTCCTGAAGGGTGCGGGAGACCACCACCTTCTCCACGGTGTTCAAGAACATGCCCAGGTCGCGGGTGCGCGGATCCATGCCCGGGTCAGCGGTGATCCCCGGCCAGACCGCGTAGAACCCCTCATAGTTGGTGCGGCCCACCACGACCGTCGACGCGCCACGCCAGACCCCTTCGAAGTGCGCCGCCGACGATGCCCGCAGGGCATGCTCATGCAGCCAGGCATCCTGCGCGGGGCCTCCCGGCCCGCTGGTGTAGCCATCCATCGAGATCGTCATCCAGGCGACGACCCGGCGCTGCTGCTCAGGCACTGTCAGTCCTCCGTTGTCGGTTCTGCTGGTACAACGGCTGAGCCAAGAAATACTCATCGGTCAGGCAGTGGTTTCCAGGCATCCGGACCGTGGCAGGGGCCGGGGTGCCCAGGAGTGAGCAGGAGTGAGCAGCCTGGTCGGGCCCTGAGCGTGACTCTAACGGCCGCAGCCATCTAGTTTCCAAACACGCTCTCTAGTGAGCGCTTGCGGCCGACCGCTCCGGCGCACCGGGGTGGTTACCCGGGTGCGGGGGGCGGGCTGTGGCTGCGGATGATCTTCCCGCCGGGGCTCTTGACCTGGCTGGTGCCGTCCGGGTGAACGGTGAGCTGCCAGCCCATCTGGTGGAGCACCACGTGATGGTGCCAGTGGCAATAATCCTTGAGGTTCACGAGGCTGGTGTGCCCGCCGTCGGCGCCGTGCACCACGTGGTGAGGCTCGCAGCCGGAGGCGGGCTGGTCGCAGCCGCCGGGGAACTGGCACCGCTGGTCCCGCAGGGCCACCAGGCGGCGCAGGTGGACGGGGATGTCGTCGGTCTGGCCGACGTCCAGCGGCAGGCTCGGGCCGTTCAGGCCCTGGCCGAGCAGGTTGCGCCGCAGGAAGGAGGCGACGCCGCCGGGGCCGGAGACGATCTGCAGGACGGTGGCCAGGATCTGGTGCTCCAGCATGGCCAGCACCTGCGCGGTCCGGCTGGCCTGCCCGGCCGGGGCGGCGGGGCGGTGGCCTGATCCGGTCGGGACGACCGCGCCGCCACGGGTGCCCACGCCGAGGGTGCCCGCGCCGCCATCGGTGTCTACGGCGTCGTCGGTGTCCGCGGCGTCGCGGGTGTCCGGTCCGTCGTCGTCCATACGGCCGCCGGAGTCCGGGCCGTCCGATGCCTGCCGGCGCAGGTGGTCGTACTGCACGCACAGGCCGACCAGGACGTCCACCGCGCCCAGGTCAATGTCGCAGGTGACCACGGGGACCAGCATCGCGTCGCAGGCCACCCGGCGGGCCGCGTCGCCCTCTAGCCAGGCGCCGCCGTCACCGGTGCTGACCGACGCGGCCGCCCGCTGCGCGGCCCACCGGGCCCGGTACTCGGCGATCCACGTCTCCTGCAGCTTGGAGTCCACGTCTAGGTCGCACAGGTCCGCGAACGACACGTGCACCAGCGCTTTGACGGGCTGACCGGCCCGCCGCGGCAGCAGCCCGGAGGCCAGCAGCCGCTTCATCGCCTCGGCCAGCGCGTCATGGTAGCGCTGCGGCCTCGTCCGCAGGTCCCCGGCCCCAGCCGGAGCGGACAGGGCGTCGAGCACTGCCTGGACCATGGCCGCGCACTCCGGGGTGAGGTCGCCGCGGATGAGACCCGCCCCGTCCAGGGTGGTGTCGAGGAACACGGCGCGGTCCAGGGCCGGATCATTGCCGTCAGGGTCGGGCGGGACGGTCCGGGACAAGATCTCGGCGCAGATCTGGGCCAGCGCCCGCAGGTCCGCCCCGGCGCGGGCCGCGGCGACGAGGATCTCCTCCGCCTGGCCGCGGAACTCGGCCGGGATCGCCCGGGTCCACTTCGCCAGTTGCAGGGCCTCGGACGTGGTCAGCGCCCGGGTGCGGAGCCCGGCCAGCAGGGGCTGGTGGTCCCGGGGCAGGGCCCGGATCGCCAGGTACTGGGCGGCCTGACCACGGGTCACCCGGGCCATGTGCACCAGCCAGGTACGCAGCGACTTCTGCCCATCGGCCTGGTGACCATCCTTCGCGTCGAACGCCGCGAGCATCGGGGCCAGCGCCGCCGTGATCACCGCGTCAGCCTGCACCAGCTCCCGGATGCACTGGCCCAGCACCTCGGCCGGCAACTGCGCCGCGTCGAGATCGGCTAGGTAGCCGGCCGAGAACAGCAGCTTCGCTAGCGCCTCGCCGCCGCCCGCCGGGATCGCCGCGATGCTCATGTCCTATCTCACCTCCTCCGTGCGCCGTTCGGGAAAAATGTGCGCCTTATTGATGATCCTCTCGGTCATCTTCAGCACTGTTTTCTAGTCCGACTCTAGCAACGGGCTCTGACATTTCTGGGCTGGCAAGCCGCATCAATTCGATCAGATTAACGAGTGATTGGACGGCAGTTACGGCGTCACATTCGTGGAGTCAGGCTGGGCGCTTGGGGCTGGTGTGATGGCCGCATGCCAGAGGCGCGGATGGCAGGTAGCTACGGACGGCCTGCGCGCGCCGCGCGGGAACTTGATGTCGTCCCCCTGGCCGCCGGAACGGCGCAGCCTCTCGGCGGGCGAATGGTTACTCGTCGCCCTCGCCGGAGGGGAGCATCTCGTAGATCTCCTTGCAGGTGGGGCAGACCGGGTAGCGCTTGGGGTCCCGGCTCGGCACCCAGACCTTGCCGCAGAGCGCGGTGACCGGGGTCCCGGTAACCATGCTGTCGACGATCTTGTTCTTGTCGACGTAGTGCGCGAACCGCTCATGGTCACCGTCGCCATGCGACAGGTCGGGCCGGACATCCTCCTGGATGCGCGTGTCCTGCTGGGGAAGCACCTCAGTTTCGCTCACGTTCGCGATTCTATGTGCTAGGAGGGCCGGGGGGTGGCCGGCTAGTTGAGGCTGGGATCGTCTGGGTAGGTCGCTACGTAGGCGAGTTCGCCGCCCTGCCGGCGCAGGACGGTGGGCCACAGGCGTTCCGGCTCGGCGCAGAAGGCGTCGCCGGGCTCGGCGGGGAGCACGTACCAGGCTCCCTCGTCGATTTCGGCCTGGAGTTGCCCGGCGCTCCAGCCGGCGTAACCCGCGTATACGCGCAGGGAGGCGATGGCCGCGGAGAGCAGGCCGGGGGGCGCGTCGAGGTCGACCAGGCCGAGCCGGGACGGCTCGGCCGTGCCATCCAGCGGATGCCAGCCGATCGGCTCGTCGGTACCCGGTACCAGGGCGATGGCGAGCGCGCTGTCCGGCGCGACGGGACCGCCCCTGAACAGGACGGGCGGGCCGGTCACCAGTTCGGTCCACGGTTCGAGTACCTGGCCGACCGGGACTTCGGTCGGCCGGTTCAGGACCACGCCGAGGGTGCCCTGCTCGGCCTCGTGCTCGACGACTAGGACGACGGTCCGGCGGAAATTGGGATCCCCGAGCATCGGGGTGGCGACGAGCAGACGGCCTGCCAGGGCCTCCGATGCCGAATCGTCCATGTCTCTATCATCGGTCAGGACGCGCGGTACCGCGTCCGCGGGCCGCGCTGCTCCAGCGCGGCCGGCAACGCGTAACCTGAAGGGGTGAGTACCGAACTCGCGCTCACCCAGCCGGACGTGGCCGACACCGTGGCCGCGGAGGCGGTGATCGACGTCACCAGGCTGAAGGTCGCCCTGGCCCGGCTGAGCCGGCGGCTGCGCCGTCACGAGCTGGCCGGCCTGACGCCGACGCAGCTGGCCGCGCTCGCAACCGTCGAGCGCTCAGGGCCGATGCGCCTGGGAGACCTGGCGGCGGCGGAGGGTATCGCGCCGTCCACACTCACCAGGCTGGTGACGGCCCTGGAGGAGAGCGGCCACGTACGCCGCAGTGGCGACCCGAGCGACGCGCGGGTGAGTACCCTGTCCATCACCCCGCACGGGATGGAAGCGCTCCAGCGCATCAGGACGGAGACTACCCTCGCGCTCGCGGCGAGCCTACGCCTGCTGACGCCCGAGCAGCAGCGCGTGCTGGCGGCGGCCCTGCCGGTCCTCGAGCAGCTCGCGGAGACCGATCCGGCCGAAGCGCGGAGCCGCTGACCAGGCCTTTCACGCCCCGATTTTGGGGCATAAGTCAGTCCGAGCCGAGAGCAGTTCGGCCAGGCGGCGAACCAGTTCATCACGCTGGCGGGTGACTCGATTTACATATTCCCTCGGAGCCGGGATGGCGGTTCGCTGTCTGGCGCACGTCCTTGGGAGTCCGGATGAGGATTGAACTCAGAAGAG
>JBOHCK010000256.1:0-9002 GCA_050698755.1 Streptosporangiaceae bacterium
GCCGTCGATGTCCCGGTCGGCCGCGATGAACGCGGGGATCCCGGCCCCGCCGGGGTGCTGGTTCACGAAGTCGCCGGCCGGGTAGCGCTCGGCGGGGTCGTACCTGGTCACCCAGAGGTGGTTGGCCGCGAACCCGGCCCGGGCCGCCACGGGGGATTCCGGATCGGCGAGGAGCACGGGCGAGGACTCCGGGTAGAGCGTGAAGCTGACGGGGCGGCCGAAGCGGTTCTGGTGCTCGGTGCTGATGATGCGCCAGGTCCTGCCTTTGGCGCCGTCAGCGCGCCGGCCGGCGTGCGACTCGCGGGTGAGGCGGGTCACCTCCTGCTCGATCGCGTTGCCGTACGGGTTGTCGGGGCCGATGGGGCGGCCGGTGACGTCGACCTCCTCTACCGCGTTGGCCAGCCCGTCTACGGTCATGTCCAGCCGCGCGCTGAACAGGTGCTGGTGCGTGACGGCGGCCAGGCCGGGTGCGACCTCCGTGGAGTACTTGTGGTCGCCGCCGGGGTGGGCCGAGGTGAACAGGACGCCGGTGGCCTTGACCTCGTGCTCGATGGTGCCGTCCAGGTAGAAGTACCAGTAGAAGCCGTAGTCGTAGTTGCCGACCGTGGTGAAGTAGGACACCACGAGCCTGCGCTGCCGGCGCGATTGGTTTGAGCCGTTGAAGATGTCCGTGTGCTTCCAGAGGATGCCGAAGTCTTCCTCGTGGACGCAGATCGCGTTGGTTATGGTCTTCGGCTGGCCGGTGTCGTCGGTGACGGTCGCGTCCAGGTAGGCGATCTCGCCCAGGCAGTCGCAGCCTCGCTCGAGCGAGTTGGCGAATTTCCCGACCAGGTATTCGCCCGCGTCGAAGTAGGCCTGCCAGTGGCGGAAGTTCGGGTCGCCGTAGGGGATGACCATCTCGGGGATGGACGCTCGGTACATGACCTGGCGCTCTTGCAGGCTGATCTGGTGGAGGGTCAGGCCTTCGCGCGCGTCGAAGCCGATCCGCATCTCCCAATCCTGCCAGCGCAGGAGGTGGCCCTCCAGGGTGAAGCTGGGTCCTTCCGGCTGGGTGATCTCGATCGGGCGCAGGCTGGTGCGATGGGGACCGCGGACCGCCTCGTCGTCGTAGTCACCGGACTCTTGGGGGACGGGTAGCTCCCACTCGTCGGTGATCTTGAAGACCTTCTGCTCGATGAGGTCTACGTAGGCGGCGATGCCGTCGATGGGGTGCGCCCAGGCTAGGTCGTGTTCTTGGGCCTGGAGGAACGCGAGGACGCGGACCATACGGCGGCGGTCGTCGTCGGGTGGCCCGAACGCGCCCGCGGTGAGGGGGCACGTCCGGATCTTGGTGACGTCGGTTAGGCCGCGGCGGGCCATGGCCGCGCACCAGTCCGGGTCGGCCTTGACGATCTCGTCCACGGCGCCGTAGTCGCTGTCGATGATCGGCAGCTGGCCGTCGGTGCGGGTGGCCAGCGTGCGCGCGCTGACCACCCGCTGGTCGGACAGCGAGACCACCACGTCGGTGGAGGTTCCGGTGTCCAGGTTGATGAGGAACGCGCGCAGCCGACGTTCGGTGGTCCTGGGGCCCCCGGCCGCTATTACGTCGTCCTTGTGAGGTTCCTCCAGCCCGTAGTAGGCGAACCTGGTCGGGCCGGCTAGCAGGCCGGCTGCGGCCATGATTTCCCGCCCGGCCAGGTATTCGGCGGCGGTAGCCGGGTCGAGCGGGTGCGCGTTCGCGTGGCCGGTCTGGTCCGCGCGGACCGCGGTGTCGGTCATGGCGACTTCTCTCAGGTATTCGATGTTCCTCGCTGGTGCCGGTGGCGGGTATCGGTCGGGGGCCCGCCACCGGCCGGCCGGTTACTCGTCGGCGATGATCGAGCCGACCCGGTCGCCCAGGCCGGGGTCGCGCTTCACCAGCCAGACGGAGTAGATGATGGACACGACGAGGACACCCAGGGCAACGTACGGGAACCAGTCGTACGGCTGGGGCTGCGGGGGCTTGCACAGATAGTAGATAGGGACGGCGATGGCGACCATGCCGAGGAACGGCAGCACCACGTGCTTGATCACGTTGAACTCCTGCGGCCGGTACTTCCGGTAGTAGAACGGCAGGGCCACGTTGGCCGCGAAGTACACGACCAGGATCAGGATGGTGCCCATCGTGCTGGACTCGAAGAAGAAGTTCAGCGCGCTCAGGCTGCCGCCGGTCCCGCCGACCCAGTGGCCGATGGCCCAGCCGAGGGTAACGGCACTGGCGATGACGACGAAGGCGATGATGGCGTTGACCGGCGTCCGCCGGACCGGGTGCACCTTGCCGATCCACCTCGGGAGCAGGCCTTCGCGCCCGGCGTTAAAGACCAGCCGGCACTGCGAGTTCACCGCCGCGATGAGCACGCCCAGGGTGGAGGTCAGCCCGGCCGTGTACGCGATGAAGGTCAGCCAGGGCGCCACGCTGTGGGCGACGCTGATGAACGGGATCGCGGCGGCCTCGAGCGCCGGGGCGTTGTACCTGAAGCCGGAGACCGTGGCGTAGGCCACGATCAGGTACGTAAGCGCCATGAAGAGGATCGACATGAACACGGCCCGGGGCACGTTGCGCCGCGGGTTGGTGGTCTCCTCGGCCAGCGCCGCCGAGTTCTCCCAGCCGATGAACAGGTAGATGCCCAGCGGGAAGGCGAGGGCCAGGCCGCTGAAGTGGTTGTGGATCTGGCTGGGCTGGAAGGGCACAGTGTTGAGGTGGCCGCCGTTCTTGATCAGCACGGCGACGGACACGACAAGCAGCACCAGCAGCTCGAAGCCGAAGAAGAAGCCGGCCAGCTTGGTCGACACGGCCACGCCGCGGAACATCATCACCATGGCGCCGGCGGTGAATACGGCGGAGAAGAGGACCCAGGGGATGCTCACGCCCGTGTAGTACTGGACCATGATCGACAGGAACCCGCCGGAGATGACCAGGACCGACGAGATCGCGACGATGTACCCGGCTCCGCACATCAGGGCGGTGGTCACCGCGCTGGTGCCGCCGAAGGTCTTGCCCACGAACGTGATGAACCCGCCGGTCGACGGGTGCGCCCGCGAGAACTGCGCCAGCGTGTTGCCGAGCAGCGCGATGGCGATGATCGCGGCGACTAGGACCAGCGGCGAGCCGAGGCCGGCCGCCGCCACGATCCCGGCGAAGCCGAAGTAGAAGCTGTACGCCGGGCCGATGTTGGCCATCGTCGACGCGGAGATGTCGACCAGACTGAGGGCCCCGCGGTGCAGCCGTTCCGCGGACTCTGGCGCCTTCGTTTCCGTGAACGGAACGTGTGCCGCTTCGCTCATTGCTCACTCCCTCGAGGGGCTGGCTTGGGCCGTTGATTGTGGCGATTTAGTACGGATCATGCGCAGGACCGGTCTTGGCGGTCAACCATCGGCGCAGGCCTCCCACATGGTGAGTCC
The DNA here is from genome assembly GCA_050698755.1 of Streptosporangiaceae bacterium. Taxonomy (GTDB): domain Bacteria; phylum Actinomycetota; class Actinomycetes; order Streptosporangiales; family Streptosporangiaceae; genus Palsa-504. The sequence goes on from JBOHCK010000256.1 coordinate 3,421, forward strand.
ATCGACGAGCCTCGGCGCAGCGTTATCTCCCGCTGTTTGGCAAGCGCTTTCCAATTGAGCGAAACGTACCTGATGGGCGGCCGGCGCCGCAAGAGTCGCCATGAGGGCGGACACGGTGGCGGGGCCGGGTGGGAGCCCGGTAGCGGGCCGGGTGGGGGCCCGGTGGCGGGGCCGGGTGCGCTGGATACGGCGTCAGGCGGGCGGGTGCGGGACGGTGCTGTCTCGCAGGATGACCTCGCCGGGGATGGGGACGACACGTGGCCGGTTCTGGCTGGGCAGGTCCTGGGCGGGGCGGTCCCGGACGGGCCGGGTCACGCCGGTCGGCGTCGCGCCGCTGGGCTCGGACAGGACGAGGTTCGCGGCCATCTCCCCCATCCGCTTGAGCGGGAGCCGGACGGTGGTCAGCAGCGGGTAGACGTCGCGGAGGGTGGCGATGTCGTCGAAGCCGGCCAGCGCGATATCGGCGGGTACCTGCAGGCCACCAGCTCGCAGCCGGGCGAGAGCGCCTAGCGCCATGACGTCGGTGACCGCGAACACGCAGTCTGGCAGGGGATCCCCCGCGTCGCCCGCGGCCAGGATGGCGCTCATCGCCTCGTATCCGCCGTCCCTGGTGAACGCGCCGTGGATGACCCGGGCCGGGTCAAGCTTTACCGACCAGGCCGCCAGCCCGGCGCGGAACCCGTCCAGCCGGTCCCGCGCCGTCAGCAGGCCGCGCGGCCCGGCCAGGACGGCGAAGCTGCGGTGCCCGAGCGCCACCATCGCCCGGGCCAGGGCCTCGGCACTCGCAGCGTTCTCCGGCATTATCGTGTCCACGCCCAAGAGGTCCTGGCCGACGCACACCGCCCGCCCGCCGGAGCGGGTGAACGCGGCGATCTCGGCGCGCAGCGCGTCCCTGGCCTCGTCGTCGTCGGTCCGGCTGCCGATCAGGATCACCGCGCGCGCCCGCTGCGCGCGCATCAGCGCCACGTACTCGCGCTCGGCCGCCTCGGCGGCCGGGGTGCTCGACATGCAGACCAGTAGCTGCCTGGTGTCGGCCACCTCGATGAGGCCGGCCGCGATAGTGGAGAAGTACGGGTCGGCGATGTCGTGGACGACGACCCCAATCATCGTGCTCTGCCCGGTCGCGACTGCCCTGGCCTGCAGGTTCGCCGTATAGCCGAGCTCCGCGACCGCCGCGCGGACGCGATCGGCCAGGTCTGGGCCGACCTGCCGGGGGCCGTCGTTGACCACCCGGGAGGCGGTGGCCAGCGACACGCCTGCCTGATCGGCGACGTCCTGCAGCGTCACCCGCGATCCGGGCCTGACCGGGTGCACTGACGCTCCTCTTTGAGGGCCGGCTTGACCCGTTTCGCCGGGCCTGCCTAATCTGGGAAAGCACTTTCCAAAGCTCAGGCTAGCACCGCGCCTGCGCGACCCGAAGGGCTGAATGTTTATGACGCGCAAGGTCATCTCTGTCGCCCTGAACGGCGTCACCGGCCGGATGGGCTACCGGCAGCACCTGGTACGGTCCCTGCTCAGCATCCGGGAGCAGGGCGGCGTCAGGCTGTCGGACGGGACGACCGTCTATCCAGAACCGATCCTGGTCGGGCGCAGCGAGGAACGGCTGCGTTCCATTGCCGAGCGTCATGGCCTGGCGCGGTGGACCACCTCGCTGGACGAGGTGCTCGCCGACCCGTCGGTCGAGGTCTACTTCGACACCCAGGTCACCGGCGCCCGCGAGGCCAGCCTGATGAAGGCGATCGAGGCGGGCAAGCACGTCTACACGGAGAAACCGGTGGCCGAGTCGCTGGACGGGGCGCTCCGGCTGGCCAGGGCCGCGCGGGCCGCCGGCATCGTCCACGGCGTGGTGCACGACAAGCTGTTCCTGCCCGGTGTGATCAAACTGCGGAGGCTGGTCAGCGAGGGGTTCTTCGGGCGGGTGCTGTCCGTCAGGCTGGAGTTCGGTTACTGGGTGTTCGACGGGGACGGGATCCCCGCGCAGCGGCCCTCGTGGAACTACCGGGCCGCCGACGGCGGCGGGATCGTGCTCGACATGTTCCCGCACTGGCAGTATCTGCTGACCGACCTGTTCGGGCCGGTCACCGCGGTGTACGCGCGGACCGCGACGCACGTCCCGCGGCGGTGGGACGAGTCGGGCCTTTTGTACGACGCGACGGCGGACGACGCCGCGTACGCGGTGCTGGAGTTCGCCGACGGGGCCTTCGCCTCGGTCAACTCGTCCTGGACGGTACGGGTGAACCGGCGTGAACTGCTCGAGCTGCAGGTGGACGGCACGGACGGCAGCGCGGTGGCCGGCCTGCGCCACTGCGCGGTACAGCACCGGGTGTCCACGCCGCTGCCCGTGTGGAACCCGGACCTGCCCGACCCCATCGACTACCAGTCGCAGTGGACCGACGTGCCGGACAACATGACGTTCGACAACGGGTTCAAGGCCGAGTGGGAGCTGTTCCTGAAGAGCGCCGCCGAGGGCAGGCCGTTCGCCTGGGATCTGTCCGAGGGGGCCAAGGGGGTCCAGCTGGCTGAATTGGCGCTGCAGTCATCGGCCGAGGGGCGGCGGGTAGCGGTGCCGGCGCTGGCGGTCTGAGGGGTGGCCGTGCACATCCGGCTGCCGGGGCGGGCGGGGATCATTGAGATTCCTTCGCCGGGCTGGGCCGACCGGTACCCGCCGCCGGTCTCGCGGCGGGTCTACGCCGCGGCGCACGTCGCCGCGCGGCCCGGCCCCGACGGTGAGGTCATCGACTGGGAGTCCACCATGGCCTTCCGCGATCACCTGTGGGCCCACGGGTTTGGCGTCGCCGAGGCAATGGACACTGCGCAGCGCGGCATGGGGCTGTCCTGGGAGCAGGCTCGAGAGCTGATGGCCCGGTCGGCGGCCCGCGCGGCCGGCGGGCTGGTCTGCGGGGTGAGCACCGATCAGTTGCCGGAGGGCGAGGGGCATCCGATCGCGCGGATCACCGGGGCTTACGCCGAGCAAATGGGGTTCGTGCAGGGGACCGGGGCGGGTGTGATCCTGATGGCGAGCCGGGCGCTGGCGGCCAGCGCGCGCGGGGCGCGGGATTATCTCGAGGTCTACGGCGAGCTGCTGAGGCAGGCGGACCGGCCGGTGATCCTGCACTGGCTGGGCGAGGCCTTCGACCCGGCGCTGCGTGGCTATTGGGGCAGCCCGTCCTTCGATGAGGCGGCCGGGACGGTGCTTGAGCTGATCGAGCGGGCCGACGGCCAGGTCGAGGGGATAAAGCTCTCGGTGCTCGACGCGGGGCGTGAGGTGGCGCTGCGGCGCAGGCTGCCCGCCGGGGTTCGGCTCTATACGGGCGACGACTTCAACTATGCGGAGCTCATCAGGGGTGACGCGACCGGGCACAGCGACGCGCTGTTGGGCGCGTTCGCGGCCATTACCGCCCCGGCCGCGGCGGCGCTGCGGGCGCTGGACCGCGGCGATACGGCCGGGTACGAGGCCGCGATGGGGCCGACGGTTCCGCTCAGCAGGGTGATCTTCGAGGCGCCCACCTACCACTACAAGGTTGGCGTGGCCTTCCTAGCCTGGCTGAACGGCCTGCAGCCGTGGTTCGCGATGCTCGGAGGGCTGCAGCGGCGGCGGCCCGCGCGGCATCTGATCCGGGTGTTCGAGCTGGCCGCGGCGGCGCGGGCGCTGGCCGATCCGGAGCTCGCGGCCGGGCGGATGGGAGAGCTGGTCGCCACGCTCGCGGGGCCGGAGCGGGTGTGACCGGGCGGATGGGCGAGGTGGCCGGGGGCGGAGCGGGTGTCACCGGGCGGATGGGCGAGGGGGCCGGGGGCGGCGCGGGTGTCACCGGGCGGATGGGCGAGGGGGCCGGGGGCGGCGCGGGTGTGACCGGGATCGGCCTGGAGCGGCTCTCGCTGAACCAGGCCACGGTCAAGCACCTCAGCCTGGCCGACGCTGCGGCGCTGTGCGTACGTCACGGGATCCCGGCCATCGGGGTGTGGCGCGACCGGGTGGCGGAGGTCGGTGTGGACCGGGCCGCGGCCACGGTCCGCGCGTCCGGGCTGCACGTGTCCAGCTTGTGCCGGGGCGGGTTCTTCACCCGCGCCGACACGGAGGGCCTTCGGGCGGCCCGGGCGGACAACCGGGCGGCCGTGGCCGAGGCGGCCGAACTCGGCGCTGACACCCTGGTCCTGGTGTGCGGCGGCCTGATCCCTGGCCGCCGAGACCTCGGGCTGGCCCGGCGGGTGGTGGCAGACGCGATCGGGGATCTGGTGTCCGAGGCGCAACGGCTGGGGGTTCGGCTGGGGATCGAGGCGTTGCACCCGATGTTCTGCGCCGACCGGTCCGTCATCTCCTCTCTGGGCGAGGCGGTGGATCTGGCCCTGCAGTTCCCCGCGGATGCGGTGGGCGTGGTGGTCGACACCTATAACGTGTGGTGGGACGCGCGGCTGACGGACGGGATCGCCCGTGCGGCGGGTCGGATCGTTGGCTATCAGATGGGCGACTGGGTGCTGCCGCTGCCCCAGGACACCCTGCTCGGCCGCGGCCACATCGGCGACGGGATGATCGACTTCCCGTCGATCACGGCAGCCGTGACGGCGGCCGGGTACGCGGGGTATGTCGAAGTCGAGATCTTCAACGACGCCGTCTGGGCTGCGCCCGCAGACCAGACGGCGGCGAAGGTTCGGGAACGGTTCGCCGCCATCATGTAGTGCGGTTGAATCGGGTGGTGGACGATGCGCGGCAGCCCGAGGAGGACGCGGACGTCCCGGCGTTCTGTACAGCGCTGGGGATTCCGGGGCTGGCCGACGTCCACACCCACTTCCTGCCGCCGCGAATGTTGCGCCGGGTGTGGGAGTACTTCGACCGGGCCGGGCCGCTGGTCGGCGTCTCGTGGCCGATTCGGTACAAGTGGAGCGACGAGGAGCGGGTGGCACACCTGCGGGCCATGGGCGTGCGGATGTTCAGCGCGCTGGCGTATGCCCACCGGCCGGACATGGCCGTCGATCTGAACACGTGGACCCTGGCCTTCGCCCGGGCCACGCCGGGGTGCCTGCCATCGGCGACCTTCTACCCGGAGCTTGGCGTCGACGGGTATGTACGCGACGCGCTCGAGGCGGGCGCGAGGATCTTCAAGATTCACCTGCAGGTGGGCGGGTTCTCCCCGGCCGATCCGCGGCTCGACGAGGTGTGGGGCCTGCTGTCCTCGGCTGGGGTTCCCGTTGTCGTGCATGCCGGGCACGCGCCGACGGGAACTGAGCACACTGGTCCCGGGCCGTTCGGGTCGGTGCTGGCGCGGCACCCAAGGCTGACCGCGATCATCGCGCACATGGGCGCGCCGGATTACGAGGCGTTCCTCGGGCTCGCCGCGCGGTACTCGCGGGTGGCGGTGGACACCACGATGATCTTCACCGACTTCTTCGACTCGATGGCGCCGTTCCCCGACTCGGCCCTGCCGCTGGTGCGCGACCTGGGTCTGGCGGGCAAGGTCCTGCTCGGCAGCGACTTCCCGAACATCCCTTACCCCTACGCCCGGCAGGTTGCGGGCCTGGCCAGGCTCGGTCTGGGCGATGAATGGCTGCGCGCTGTCTGCTGGGGGAATCCTGTCGCGCTGTTCGGC
>JBOHCK010000257.1:0-8963 GCA_050698755.1 Streptosporangiaceae bacterium
GTGCCGTCGTCGGGGGCGATGAACCCGTAGCCCTTGTCCGCGTTGAACCATTTCACTGTTCCCTGAGCCACTGTGCTCTCCTGCCGAGGCGATCATCAGGATCCACGGGGGTGCATCCCGGGCTATGGCGACCGCCCGTCCTTCCGAGGCCTGACCTGGGAATCGACGGCGCCCGCGGTCAGAATTCGCAGGCGCTGTGACACGGACACGAACTTCGACTGCAACCAGGTCCATTTAACACCAGGCGCGGCCGGATCCTCCGCCAGGGCCTCAGCTGATCGCCCGGGGGGTGCGGCCATCCAGGTGGTCACCGCCTACGAGGCCGACCCGAAGCACGGTCTCTGTCATGGTCAGTGCCTGCGGCGCCCGCGGTAGCCGCCGGACTGTCGTGACATCGCGGCCGCCCCGGGTCCGGTGGCGCTGGCCGCCACCAGGGCCGGGCCCTGGCCCTGGCTGCGGCGCTGCGGAGGCGGCATGACCTGGTCGGCGGGCGGCCCGGCAATGGACCGAAGTATCGGGGAGTGCGGGCCGGCCGTCCCGGCGTGGGGGACCACGCCCGCGCGGCGCATGAGGCGGAGCACTTCGCTGCCCTGGGCCGGGGTCTGCAGGGTGATCACCATGCCGGCGGCGCCCGCGCGGGCGGTGCGCCCGGCCCGGTGCACGTAGGCCTTGTGCTCGGCCGGCGGATCCGCGTGGATGACCAGGCCGATGCCGTCGACGTGGATACCGCGCGCGGCGATGTCGGTCGCGACCATGACGCGGACCGCGCCGGAGGAAAACGACGCCAGGTTCCTGGTGCGGGCGCTTTGCAGCAGGTCGCTGTGCAGTTCGGCGACCGGCACGCCCGCCTCGGCCAGGTGCCGGGCCAGCTTGCGCGCGCCGTGCTTGGTCCGGGTGAAGACCAGCGCCCGGTTACGGCCGCCCGCCAGGGCGCAGACAACGGCCACCCGGTCCGCGGGGCTGACGGTGAGCAGATGATGGCTGATCTGGGCGGGCGGCGCGGCCGAGTCAACGGCGTGCCGTGCCGGATCGTTCAGGAAGCGCCGCACCAGGACATTGACCGCGTTGTCGAGTGTCGCCGAGAAAAGCATCCGCTGGCCCTCCGGCGGCGTGGCCTCGAGGAGGCGCCGCACGACGGGCAGGAACCCCAGGTCGGCCATGTGATCCGCCTCGTCGACCACGGTGATCTCGACGTCACCCAGGTGGCAGTGGCCCTGCTCGATGAGGTCGGCGAGCCGCCCGGGACAGGCGACCACGATATCAGCGCGGTCACGCAACGCAGCGACCTGTGCCCCTTGCGCGGTACCGCCGAAGATCGCCGTGACGCTGAGGCCCATGGCCTCGGCCAGCGGCAGCAGAACCTCCCGGACCTGGCTGGCGAGTTCGCGCGTCGGCAGGAGAACCAGGCCACGCGGACGGCATGCCATGGTGTGGCCGTCGGCGAGTCGCGCGACGAGGGGGAGCGCGTAGCCGAGTGTCTTACCGGATCCGGTGCGGCCCTGCCCGAGAATGTCGTGCCCGGCGAGGGCGTCGGGCAGCGTGACCTCCTGGATCGGAAACGGCGCGGTGATGCCAGCCGCGGCGAGCGTCGCGACGAGCGGTGCCGGGACACCGAGTGAGTCGAAGGTGGCGGGAAGCCCGTGGACGTCGTGCGACGCCGGGCTACTGCCCGACTTCTCGTGGAGCAGGATGGCCAAAGGATCCCTTCCGGATCAGGCGGCCGCATTGTTGAGGCCACCACATCCGTGGGAACCAGTCCGCTCACGCGAGCGAGACACGACCGGCGTGCCGATACGGCAACGCCATTGCTTTATGCGACTTCAGCGTACAGCAGGTCTCGCGCCGGTCGGGCTGCTCACCCAGCGAGCGCAGCGTCCAGGTGGCGGCCCTGCTGTAGCACGGAGATCATCGCCAGCGTCGACTCTGCGCCCTGGTTACGGCTGCGGCTGTTGCGGCTGAGGGCATCGCTGCACCCGCCTGTCCGCTCATCGAGCATCGGGATCCGGGCATCGTTTTCGCCTAGTAGCCACGCCACGCTCATTTCCACGCCGGTCAGCCAGCTGGTGTCGCCGGTGACCGCTGCCGCCCGCGCGCAGGCGTCCGCGAGCGCCGCCACCTCGATGGGGTACTGGTCGAAGGCGGGGCGGTTCTCGCCGCGACCCCATCCCCCGGCGGGAACTACGGACAGGTGGCCGTTCCGCGTCTCGCCCGCCAGCAGCCAGCCGAGCATGCGCAGGCCGTCGCGCAGCAGGTCATCGCGGCCGAGTTTCTCGCCGGCCACGATGACGGCCTCGGCGATCGCCGCGTTCGCGTAGCTCAACCGGGGGGCCGGCCACAGCCACGCCGCATCGGCGGCCGGCCCGCCGATGACGGTGCCGGCGACGGTGAGCAGCGCTAGCGCACCGGGATGACTGGGCCATCGCTCGAGTATCTCGGCGGCGCCGAGCGCCGCGAACGCCATGGAATGCGGGTAAGGACAATCCACTGCCGCGCTCGCGTCGAACCGGGCCAGGGCCTCCTCGCGGATTCCTGTGGTGGGGCCCCGCGCCGCGGCGGTGCCCAGGGCCCACAGGGACCGGCCCCAGGCATCCCGCGCTCCAGCTGGGCCGCGCCACCGGCGGTCGTCGCCGAGACGGCTACGGAACTTTCCGTCTGCCGCCTGAGCCTGCGTGAGGAAGTAAAGGTAGCGGCGGCCCAGGGTGATGAGCTCGGCCGAGGGCGACGGCTCCCGGCACACCACCATGAGGCCGCGGGCAATGTCGTCCACGCGGTAGCCGTCCCCGTGCCTGGGCACGATCCCGTCGGTGCGCGCGACCAGGCCGACGGTATCGGTCAGCCGTTGAAGGTGACGGAACGGTGGTACCGGGCACGACGAGAACGTCATGACAATCCGGAGGCTGGCTAGAGCGGACTCGCATGCCCGCCGACGTCCCGAGCAATGGCTGAGCGTCCGCCACGGCCTCGCGCAGGAACGCATAACCACCATAGCCGAGAACTCGAAGGTCGGCGGGCTGGCCGCGTCCGCATCACTTTCCGGCCGCTCCGTAGTTCCATTCAGCCGAACGAGCTGTGGTGAGAGCCCGGACAAGGGCCAGACTCCGCCGCCCGTCGCCTCTCGTGCCCATGCGGCCGACCGCAGGCCGGCAGGCTCCGCATCCGAATGGCCGGGCAGGGGGCCGCCGTCGCCGGAAGGGCGCATACTGGTATTGATGAAGCCTGCCCGCGCCGCGTCCCGGCGCTTCCTGCCCTCAAGTCCCTTCAATGCCATGCCCGTGGGCCCGCCCGCGGAGCAGTACACCGTTCGCGATCGGGTGACCCACGATAAGTACGGCCTCGGCTGGGTCGTCATGGTCGAGGACGACGATGCGGTGATCGTCGACTTCGGTTCACATAAGTTGCGGATCCTTTCGCCCTTCGCCAAGCTGACCAAGCTCTGACGGGTCTCAGGTCGCGAGCGCGTCCACGCCGGTGAGGAGGGCTAGTACCTCGCCGACGGTGCGTTCTCGGACGGTGGGCTCTGGCAGCGGCATGTGCGCCTGGATGCGGTAGCGGTTGCGGCGGCCGTCCTTCTCCTTGACCACATAGCCGGCCTCGACCAAGTCCGTGATGATGCTGAACGCGCTGCGCTCGGTGATATCCAGGCTGGCCGCGATGTCGCGCAGGCGGGCTCCAGGGTCATGGGCGACACATAGCAGCACCCTGGCGTGCACGGTAAGAAAAGCCCAGCTGGCCATGAATAGATAAGTTACCGGATTCCGGAAAAAACTTGCTAGTTTCTCCGTGCGAGTATACGTTTGGACCCAGGTACCGGGTGTGTAGACGCCAGGCGGCGGCTAGCTTCCGGGGCTACTGGAGGAGCGCATGCTCGGCGGCGCGGTCATCATGATCGTCCGTTGGCATAGCGCCCGTGATGGCGCGTCTCGGCTCACCATGCCGGTGCCTGATGGACGCTGCGGGGCCAGGATTCTGGCCTAGCAGCGGTCGCCGAGGACGCTGCCCTGCTCCCGCACCGTGGCGGACGGCGTTGGCCGCCGATCACCTTCTCTCGTAATCGGCAACTGGCCGCTGCCAGCCATGCCTATACACCAGCCATCTACCCGGTCACCGCGCTGGTTTCTAGCCTCCTGATTCCGGCCTGCAACGTACACCAGGTTTGGCACAGGCTGGCGGGGTAGTGCGACCGTCTGCGGCGAGAAGGAATAGCCGCGGGACTGATCCCCGCGTTTCGACGGCCATCAGGAGGAGCACATGACATCTCGGCGCGCCCGCCGCAGTGCGGCCGGCCAGACCGTCCACGGCATCGACCGGATGGTGCGAAATGTGCAGACCGGGCACTTCGAGCGCAGCCTGTCGGCTCTGACCGCGGCCGGGGCGCTGGTGACGGCGGCGGAGATCTACTTCGAGCACGACAGCGCCAGCTTCGGCAACAAGATGATGTGGCTACCGGTCGCGCTGGGGCCGGTCGGCGCGGCCGCCGGGGTGGCCGGGTTCTGCAGCCGCCGGATGGCGAAGACGGCATTGCCCATCGCCTCGGCGGCGATCGTAGCAAACGGCCTGCAGGGCCTCTACCTGCACGCTCGCGGTATCGCGCAGAAGCCGGGAGGCTGGCGGAACGCCCGCTACAACATGGAGATGGGGCCGCCGCTGCTCGCTCCGCTGCTGGTCACCATGGTGGGCGGCATGGGCCTGCTGGCCGCGATCTTGCGGCGGGAGCAGTGACCGGCCAGATGGAGCGAAACCGCGGCCAGGCCGGCCGATTCCCCGGCTTCGACGTGCTGAGCCAGGCCCCGCACTGGGATCAGGTGACCGCCGACGTGGTAACCGCCAGGATCGGGCCGCCTCCGGCGCTGGAGTTCTTCACCGCAGCGGAGGCACTCTGCGCCCGGGCCCTGCTCAACCTGCTCACCGGCCAGGGCGAACAGGACGGCGAGGCGGCCGTCCCGGTGTGCGAGATGGTCGACTCCAGGCTGGCGGCGGGCGAGACCGACGGCTGGCGGTATGCGGACATGCCAGAGGATGGTCAGGCCTGGCGGGACACGCTGTCGTATCTCGACGCCGACGCCGGATACCGCTGCGGCACCTCGTTCGCCGACGCCCCCGGGGCCCGCCAGGCGGCGCTGGTCCAGGCCGTGCAGGACCTGAAGTCCGCCGACTGGCACGGGCTGCCGGCCGCGCGCGTATGGAGCCTGTGGACCCGGTACGCCTGCACGGCCTTTTACGCTCATCCGTTCGCCTGGACCGAGATCGGCTTCCCCGGCCCGGCTTACCCGCGCGGCTACAAGAACGCCGGGGTCGGCAAGCTCGAGCCGTTCGAGGTCCGCGACGCGCGTCCTGCCGAGGACCCCGTCAAGGAGGGCGCCTGATGGGTCCCCGGGACGGTGTCCGCGCCCGTAACGAATCGGCCTGGCTGCTGCCCAACGACGGCACCAGGACCAACCACCGACTCCGCCGCGACATGCGGCAGTTCGCCGATGAGGACGAGATCGACCTGGTGGTCGTCGGCTGCGGCGCGGGCGGCTCGGTCTTGCTGCAGCGGCTGGCCCGGGCCGGCTGGAAGGTAGCGGCCCTGGACGCCGGCCCGTTCTGGGACCCGGACACGGACTGGGTGAGCGACGAGGCAGGCTCCCACCACCTGTACTGGACCGACCCGCGGGTGATCGCGGGCACCGACCCGGTGCCGATGGGCTCGAACAACTCCGGGCGGGGCGTGGGCGGTTCGATGGTTCACTATGCCGGCTACACGCCGCGCTTCCACCCGAGCGATTTCATGACCCGCACGCTCGACGGCGTCGGGGCCGACTGGCCGCTGTGCTACTCCGAGCTGCGCCCGTACTACGAGCAGATAGAGCAGGAACTGCCGGTGGCGGGCGAGCGCTGGCCGTGGGGAGACCCGCACGGCTACCCCCACAGTCCGCACCCGGTCGGCGGGAACGGCGAGGTATTCCTGCGCGGGGCGACCAAGCTCGGAATCACCGCCAAGGTCGGCCCGGTGGCGATCACCAACGGCCGGTTCGGCAACCGGCCACACTGCATCTACCGCGGCTTCTGCCTCCAGGGCTGCAAGGTCAACGCCAAAGCGTCGCCGCTGATCACGCACGTCCCCGACGCCCTGGCGCGCGGCGCGGAGATACGCGCCGACGCCATGGTCACCGGGATCACCCTGGACGAGCGCACCGGCCGCGCGACCGGACTGCGGTACGTCCGCGGCGGCCGGGAGCGCTTTCAGCGCGCCGCGATGGTGGCGGTGGCCGGGTACTCGATCGAGACGCCCCGGCTGCTGCTGAATTCGGCTTCGAGCCGCTTCCCCGACGGCCTGTGCAACGACTTCGACCAGGTCGGCCGCTACCTGATGGTGCAGGGCGCGCCGCAGACCGCGGGCCGCTTCGACGCCGAGGTCCGCATGTACAAGGCGCCGCCGCCCGAGGTGAGCACCGAGGAGTTCTACGAGACCGACCCTGGCAAGGACTACAAGCGCGGCTTCTCGGTCCAGACCGTCTCGCCGCTGCCGATCACCTGGGCCGAGCACGTCGCGGCCCAGGGGCACTGGGGTACCGCGCTGCGCGAGTACATGAGCGACTACGTGCACTGGTCGTGCCTGGGCGCGCTGTGTGAGTTCCTGCCGCTGCCGGAGAACCGGGTGACGCTCGCTGAGGAGAAGGACTCATACGGCCTGCCGGTGGCCCGCTTCTCCTATTCTCAGTGCGATAACGACCGGGCCCTGGCCCGTGCGGCGCAGTCGGTCATGGAGGACATCCTGCACGCGGCCGGCGCCGACGAGGTCATCACCATCCAGCGCTACGCCCACTTGGTGGGCGGGGCCCGGATGGCCCGCGACGAACGACACGGCGTCGTGGACGGAAACTGCCGCAGCTTCGCGGTACCCAACCTCTACCTCACCGACGGAAGCGTGCTGCCCACTCAGGGCAGCGCCAACCCCGCGCTGACGATCATGGCCGTGGCCGCCCGCGCGGCCGATCACCTGATCGCCGGCGCATCCGGCGGTACTACCTGACAGATCAACGGGTCACGGAAGGAAAAGCACATGGCACCGACAGTTGCCGATTACCTGCTCGAGCGGCTGCGCTCCTGGGACGTGCAGCACGTATTCGCCTACGCCGGCGACGGGATCAACGGGATCCTGGCCGCCTGGGGCCGGGCCGAAAACAAACCGCAGTTCGTCCAGGCCAGGCACGAGGAGATGGCCGCCTTCGAAGCCGTCGGGTACGCCAAGTTCACCGGCCGCGTCGGCGTCTGCATGGCGACATCGGGCCCGGGCGCCATCCACCTGCTCAACGGCCTGTACGACGCCAAGCTGGATCACGTGCCCGTCGTGGCGATCGTGGGCCAGACCAGCCGCAGCGCAATGGGCGGCTCCTACCAGCAGGAAGTTGACCTGCTCTCGCTGTTCAAGGACGTCGCCAGCCCGTACGTGCAGATGGTGACGGTGCCCGAGCAGCTGCCTAACGTGCTGGACCGGGCGATCCGCACCGCCATCGCCGAGCGGGCGCCCACCGCGCTGATCATCCCCTCCGACGTGCAGGAACTGGAGTACTCCGCGCCCACCCACGAGTTCAAGATGGTGCCATCGTCGCTGGGGACCAGCTGGCCGGTCGCTGCTCCAGATGACCATGCGATCATCGAGGCCGCCGAGGTGCTGAATTCCGGTTCCAAGGTCGCCATCCTGGCCGGGCAGGGCGCCCGCGGGGCCCGCCGTGAACTCGAGGAGGTCGCCGGGCTCCTCGGCGCCGGGGTGGCCAAGCCCCTGCTGGGCAAGGACGTGCTCTCCGATGAGCTGCCGTACGTGACCGGCTCGATCGGGCTGCTGGGCACCCGGCCCAGCTACGAGATGATGATGCACTGCGACACGCTGCTGACCGTGGGCTCGAGCTTCCCTTACACGCAGTTCCTGCCGAAGTTCGGCCAGGCGCGCGCCGTCCAGATCGACATCGACGGCAAGTTCATCGGGATGCGCTATCCCTACGAGGTCAATCTGGTCGCGGACTCGGCCACCGCCCTGCGGGCGCTGATCCCGCACCTCAAGCGCAAGGAGGATCGCTCCTGGCGGGAGGCCATCGAGGCGGGGGTGGTCGGCTGGTGGCGGTCGATGGACGCCGAGGCCGAGGTGGCGGCCGATCCGGTCAACCCGATGCTGGTCTTCCGCGAGCTGTCCGCGCGGCTCCCGATGGATGCCATCGTCACGGCGGACTCCGGCTCGTCCGCGAACTGGTACGCCAGGCAGCTGCGGTTCCGCGGCGACATGCGCGGCTCGCTGTCCGGGAACCTGGCCACGATGGGTCCCGGCGTGCCGTACGGCATCGGCGCCAAGTTCGGGCACCCCGACCGGCCCGTCATCGTCTTCGCCGGGGACGGGGCGATGCAGATGAACGGCCTGGCCGAGTTGATCACGGTCAAGCATTACTGGGAGCAGTGGACCGATCCCCGGCTGATCGTCGTGGTGCTGCACAACAACGACCTCAACCAGGTCACCTGGGAAATGCGGGCGATGGAAGGCGCACCGAAATTCACCGAGTCCCAGCGGCTCCCGGACGTGTCATACGAGGGCTTCGCCCGCAGCCTGGGCCTGGGCGGGATCGCGGTCAGCGAGCCTGGCCAGCTCGGCGCGGCCTGGGACCAGGCCCTGGCCGCCGACCGGCCGACGGTGCTTGACGTGCGGACCGACCCCGACGTCCCGCCGATTCCTCCGCACGCCACGTTCGAGCAGGCGAAGAACGCCGCCATGGCGCTGCTGAAGGGCGACGAGGACCGGTGGGGCGTGCTCAAGGAAGGCCTGATCACCAAGGCCCGCGAAATCCTGCCGGGCGGAGATCACTGACCGAGCGGCGCAGCGCCAGCGGTTTGCGGGTTCATGTGAGGGTAGCTGGTTCGAAACCCACTCTCGAAGGTGGCGCGAGGAAACTCACCGGCAATCGAGGCCGGGTGCTGCCAGGAAAGGAAAGCCAATG
>JBOHCK010000258.1:0-8881 GCA_050698755.1 Streptosporangiaceae bacterium
GGTGGTCTTGCCGGCGTCGTTGCGCATCCCACGCGTCCTGACCAGGGGATACCGACAATCGCTCCGCCCGGGAGGGGCAGCGCGGGTTGAGGGGAATGCGCCTGGCGCTGCTGCTGAAGGTGGCGAGACGCAGGTGTTCAGGTGTCGGGAGAGGCTGGCGTGACGGTGTGGTCGCGTTGTGGGAGGCTGACGGTGATGTCGAGGCCCCCGGTGGAGATGGCGGTGGCGTAAACGGTTCCGTTGTGGGCGGTGGCGATGGACGATACCAGGGCGAGGCCGAGCCCGAACCCGTCGTGGCGGGTGCGGTCGTCGAGCCGGGTGAACGGAAGGAACAGGCGTTCGACCATGCCGGCGGGGACCACCGCCCCGGTGTTGACCACCCGCAGGATCGACGCTGCGTCGTGGGCGGCCGTGGAGATCGCGACGGTGCCGCCGGCGGTGTTGTAGCGCTCGGCGTTGTCCAGCAGGTTAGCGACGAGTCGTCCGAGCAGCACTCCGTCGCCGGTCACCGGGGCTTGGCCGAGCGTGGCGGTCGTCGTGATGCCGCTGCAGGCACGTCCCTCGAGTGCATCCTCGGCGACGACGGCCAGGTCCAGCGGATCGGTGCGGGCACGCGCCTGACCGGTGCGGGCGAGGACCAGCAGCGCCTCGATGAGCCGCTCGGAGTGCACGGTGGCCTGGCGGACTTCCGCGGCCATCGACACCAACTCCTCGGGGGTCGGCTCCGGCTTGGCCAGGACGACATCGATCGCGGTGCGCATGACGGTCAGTGGCGTGCGGAGCTCATGGCTTGCGTTGGCGATGAACTGCCGCTGGCTGGTGAACGCGCGGTCGAGCCGTTCGAGCATCGTGTCGAAGGTGTCGGCGAGCTCGCGGAGCTCATCGCGCGGGCCCTGCAGCGCGATGCGCTGGGACAGGTCCTGCTCGCTGGCTGCGCGGGCCGCGGCGGTGAGCCGGTGCACCGGCCGCAGGATGCGCCCGGCAGCGATCCATCCCGCGGCCACGGCGAGCAGCGTGACGCCGGCCAGGGTGAGCAGCGAGTAGAAGAGCAGGTGGGTGAGCGTCGCGGAGGCGCCGGCCTGGACGCCGCTGGCGTACAACTCGTCGCACTTGCCTATGGCGCCGGTGCCATGAGCCTGCATCCTGCTGACGCACTGCGCGATCTCTTCCTGGATTCCCGGCGGGATGCTGCTGGTCGTCGGGTCGTGGAGGGTGTGCGCGACCAGCAGGTAGGTGATCAATGCCAGCGCGGCGCCGCCCAAGGCGAACAGCGACGCCTGCAGCAATGTCAGCCGTGTCCGGGCGCTGAGATGCCTTCTCACAGCCGGTAGCCGACGCCGGTGACGGTCTGGATCAGCGGCGGGCTGCCGAGTTTGCGCCGCAGTCGCCCGACGGTCACCGCGACCGTGTTGCTGAACGGGTCGGCGTACGCGTCCCACACGTGTTCGAGCAAGTCCTCAGCGCTGACCGCGGCGCCGTCCGCGTCGGCCAGGCACTCCAGCACGCCGAACTCCTTGCGGGTCAGGGTCAGCGGGACGCCGGCACGGCTGGCGCGGTGCCGCGCGCGGTCGACCACCAGGTCGCCTCGCTGCACGACCGCGGGCGAGCCGGGTCCGCGTCGCCCGAGGGCGCGGATGCGCGCGATCAGCTCGGGGAAGGCGAACGGCTTGCCGAGGTAGTCATCGGCGCCCAGCTCCAGCCCGTCGACCCGGTCTTCGACGTCGGCGGCCGCGGTGAGCATCAGGATGCGGCTGGGTGAGCCGTCACTCGCCAGCCGACGGCAGACCCGGTCGCCGTGCACGGCCGGCAGGTCCCGGTCGAGCACCACCACGTCATAGCCGGTGCTGGCCGTGCTATCCAGGGCGGCCGCGCCGTCGTAGACCACGTCGACGGCGAAACCCGCGTTGCGCAGGCCCTCGCCGATCCGGTTGGCCAGCGCGACGTGATCCTCCACGACCAGGACTCGCACGTACACATTGTGCGCCCACCCGGATGACATCCGCCTAACAAGCGCTGTTCGGCTCATGTCATGGGCTACGCGCAAAGGTGGTGGGCGAAGCCGAAGCATCGTGAAGAGGAGAAATGAGCAGCGCAGTACTGGAAGCCCACGCGCTGGGCAAGAAATACGGTCGGCGTCAGGCGCTGGCCGACTGCACCCTGGAGATCCCTCCGGGGCACGTCGTTGGCCTGGTCGGACCGAACGGCGCCGGCAAGACAACCCTGTTGAAGATCGCCTGCGGGATGCTCGCGCCGACCACCGGCCGCATCGAGGTCCTCGGCGAACCGCCCGCTGCGGGTCCCGCGCAGCTGGCGCGGGTCGGCTACGTCGCCCAGGAAACCCCCACCTATGCGCATCTGTCGGTGGCCGACCACCTCAAGCTCGGCGCCAAGATGAACCCCCGCTGGGATGCGAAGCTCGCGCAGGCGCGGATCGGCCAGCTCGACCTCGACCCGAAGCAGAGGGCGGGCAAGCTCTCCGGAGGCCAGCGCGCCCAGCTCGCTCTAACCGTCGCCGTCGCCAAGCGGCCCGACCTGCTCATCCTTGACGAGCCTGTCGCCAGCCTCGACCCGCTCGCCCGCCGTAGCTTCCTGCGCGACCTGACGGAGTCGGCCACTGTCAGAAACACCAGCGTCATCCTGTCCTCCCACCTGGTCTCCGACCTCGAACGCGTCTGCGATTACCTGGTCGTGCTGGTCTCCTCCCGCGTCCAGCTCGCCGGCGAGACCGAGGTCCTGCTCGCGCGGCACTACCGCCTCGTGTGCACCCGCCGCACGGAGACCGGCCTGCCTTCAGAGATGGAGGTCATCTGGACTGAGCAGACCGACCGGCACAGCACTTTCATCGTGCGCAGCGCGGCCGAGCCGCCCGCCGGGGACTGGTCCGCGGAACCCCTCGACCTCGAAGACCTCGTGCTGGCCTACATGGAACGCGCCACCGGCACCGGCCGCCGCATCACCGTCGACGCGACGGGAGACGCGCGATGATCTGGCTCACCTGGCGCCAGTTCCGCACTCAGGCCCTGGCCGCCCTGGTGATCCTCGCCGCCGCCACGACCTGCTTCCTGATCTCCGGCCTGCAGATGCACCGCACCTACACCGCCGACGTGACTTCTTGCACCTCGCAGAACGACTGCGGTGGCGTGCTCAGCCAGTTCCAGCAAAGTTACACCGGTGCTTTCAACCTCATCCAACTCCTCGTGCTCGCCGTCCCGGGCTTGATCGGCATGTTCTGGGGTGCCCCGCTGATCGGCCGTGAGCTAGAGACCGGCACCTACCAGCTCGCCTGGAATCAGAGCGTGACGCGCACCCGGTGGCTCGCGGTCAAGCTCGCCGGCGTCGGTGCCGCCTCGATCGCCACCTCCTGGCTGCTCAGCTTGCTGTTGACCTGGTGGGCCGGACCGCTCGACCAGATCAACGGCAACCGGTTCGCGGCCATGACCTTCGCGACGCGCGACATCGTCCCGCTCGGCTACGCGGCCTTCGCCTTCGCGCTGGGCACCACGGCGGGGCTGCTGCTGCGCCGCAGCGTCCCCGCGATGGCGGTGACCCTCGCGGTGTTCATCGGCATCCAGATCCTGGTGCCTGCCGTCATCCGCCCCAACCTGCTGCCCTCGACTACCGTCAGCTTCCCCGTCAACCTGGCCACCGCGCGCCAGGCCACCGGCATCTACACCAGAGGCGGCGGAGCCGGGATCTACCTCGCCGGCCTGCCGATACCGCAGGGCGCATGGGTCTTGTCCGCCCCGCCGGTAGAGGATTCCTCCAGCCAGGTGGTCGCCGCGCACACGCACCTCAACTGCTTCCTGGCCCCGGGCACGGGCAAGAACGGGCTCAACGTAGACCAGGCTGCCGCCTGCCTTGCCCAGTACGACCTCCACCAAAGCGTCACCTACCAGCCCGCGAGCCACTACTGGCCGCTTCAGCGCTACGAAACAGGCGTCTTCCTCGTGCTCGCCATAGCGCTATCAGGCTTCTGCTTCTGGCGGATCCGGCGTCGGCAGAACTGACGTACAAGCACGGAAACCGATGCGCCAGCCCGGTCCGGCCTGGCGGAACCGTCCGAACCTGGACAAGTTCGAGCGCCGCTGCCACGGCACCGGCGAGAATTGAGGTTACCTAGATGAAGATGCTAGAGCTGCGGCAGGTATCCAGGTCCTACGGTCAGGGCACCGCCAAGGTGCATGCTCTCCGCGAGGTCAGCCTGGCGGTCGACGAAGGCGCGATGGTCGCGGTGATGGGACCAAGCGGCTCCGGTAAGAGCACGCTGCTCACCATCGCGGGAACGCTGGAGGAACCGACAGACGGCGAGGTGCTGATCGGGGAGCAGGCGGTCGCGGGCATGTCAGGCAACGCCAGGGCGCGGCTGCGCCGGCGCACGATCGGGTACGTGTTCCAGGACTTCAACTTGCTGCCCGGGCTGACCACGGCTGAGAACGTGTCGCTGCCGCTGGAGCTGGACGGCCTTTCCGCCCGCAAGGCACGCGCCGTCGGCCTGCGGGCGCTTGGGCGGCTTGGCCTGTCCGAGCGGGCCGCGCACTACCCCGACCAGCTGTCCGGCGGGGAACGGCAGCGGGTGGCGATCGCCCGCGCCATGGTGGGCGAGCGGAGGCTGCTGCTGGCCGATGAGCCCTCGGGCGCGCTGGACTCGATCAACAGCAAAGCGGTGATGCGCCTGCTGCACGACGCGTGCAAGGACGCCGGGATGACCGCTGTGGTGGTGACCCACGACGCGCAGCTCGCCTCGTGGGCGGACCGGGTGGTGTTCCTGCGGGACGGCCGGGTGACCGACCAGGCTGCCCCGGTAGCGGGCCATGAGTCCCTGCCCGCACCAGGGGGCACCCGATGAGCACGGTGATCCCGGAACGGCCGGCCAGCAGGGGGGCGAACGGGGGCGTTGCTGCCCGCCGCGCGGTCATCCGCTGGGCGCTGCGGCTGCTGCGGCGTGAGTGGCGGCAGCAACTGCTGATCCTGGCGCTGATCATGGTCGCGGTGACAGCCACAGTGGTGGGTTCGGCGGTCGCGATCAACGATCCGACTCCGGCGACCGCCTCCTTCGGCACCGCGCAGGATCTCGCCGCGTTCACCGGGTCGAACGCGCGCATCGCCGCCGATATCGCGTCGATCGAGCATCGCTTCGGCACGGTCGACGTGATCGAGAACCAGACGTTCTCGGTTCCCGGCTCGATCCAGACTTACAGCCTGCGTGCCCAGAATCCGCACGGGCCGTTCGGACAGCCGATGCTTTCCCTGATCAGCGGCCAGTTTCCCATCGGTGCCGGCCAGGTGACGGTGACCAGCGGGGTTGCCTCGGACTTCCATCTCGCGGTCGGCAGCTCCTGGACCGCGGGCGGCGCCAGCAGGAAAGTCACCGGCATCGTGCAGAACCCGCAGAACCTGCTCGATGAATTCGCCCTGGTGGCACCCGGCCAGGTCACCGTGCCGACCCAGGTGAGAGTGCTGTTCGACGCGAATGGCGTCTCGCCCTCGGACATCGGCCCGACCGTGGTGACCCCGCAGATGGTAGCGGCGGACGCCTTGTTCAACCCGGAGACGATCTCGATAGCAGCGACCGTGCTTGGCATGCTGCTCATCGCGCTGGTCGGGGCGGGCGGGTTCACCGTGCTGGCGCAGCGCCGGCTCCGCGCGATCGGCATGCTCGCCGCGCAGGGTGCCACGCAATCCAGCATCCGCCTCGTCGTACAGGCCAACGGCGTTGCCACCGGCGCGATCGGGGCGGTGGCGGGGTTTGTCCTCGGCCTGCTTGCCTGGATCGCCTACCGGCCGCACGTTCAGGCCAGTGCCCACCACGTGATCGGAGTGTTCCAGCTGCCGTGGACGGTGGCCGGGATCTCCATGGGCCTCGCCGTGCTCGCCGCCTACACCGCCGCCGCGCAGCCTGCCAGGGCGATCACCCGGGTTCCTGCCGTAACGGCGCTATCCGGGCGCCCGCCAGCGTCGAGGCCGGTACGCCACCTGGCAATTCCGGTCGGCATCGCGTTCCTCGCCGGAGCCTTCCTCCTGCTCGGCCTGGCCGGCTCCGGTGTCGGAGGCGTCGCAAGCGGCGGTCCCGGCGGCAAGACCACGCAGCTGGAACTGGTCGTGTTCGGCCTCATCGTGCTCGTGGTCGCCGTGGTGCTGCTGTCTCCGGCCTGCCTCGTGGTGCTGGCCAAGCTTGGCCGCTGGACGCCGGTCATGGTGCGGCTCGCGCTCAGGGACCTGGCCAGGTACCGGACCAGGTCGGGTCCGGCGCTCGCGGCGATCAGCCTCAGCGTGCTGATCGCGACCATGGTCGGCGTGATCAGCGCCGCCCGGTTCGGCGACGCGATTGACTGGGTGGGGCCCAACCTGACGTCCAGCCAGCTCATCGTCTACCCACCCGGCCATGACAACCCCAACGGCCCTCCGCCGACCGCGAGCCAGCTCGCCGCGACGAGGACAACCGCGCAGCGCATCGCCACCTCGCTCGATGACCGATACATGATCACGCTCGAGACACCCAGCGGCAGCCTGCAATACGGCGGATCCGGGCGTGCCTGGTCCGGCAGCACCTACGTCGCGACACCGCAACTGCTGAGTGCCTTCGGGATCACGCAGGCCAATCCCGATGCCGACTTCCTCACAATGCGGCCAGGCCTGTCCTCGATGCGGCAGATGCAGTTCTGGAACGACCCCAAGCCCCCCTCGGACGCCCCCTGCACGCCGGGCAGTTGCCTGGCCAGCCCGCCGATCCAGGAGATCGGCGCGCTGCCGTCCGGAACCTCGGCGCCGAATACGGTGATCACCGAGCACGGCATGCGCCAGTTCGACCTCACGACGACCACAGCCGGCTGGCTGATCCAGGCGCCGGGCGGACTGACCTCCACTCAGGTCACGGACGCCACTCAGACCGCGGCCACGGCCGGGGCGAGCATCGAGACCGTCAACGACATCCCGTCGTACACGCAGGTCACCAACGCGGCCACGATCTTCGGCATGGTGCTCGCGCTTGGCATCCTCGCGATGAGCATCGGCCTGATCCGCAGCGAGACCGCCAGCGACCTCCGCACGCTGACCGCCACCGGGGCCAGCAGCACCGCCCGCCGCACGCTCACCGCGGCGACCGCCGGCGCGCTCGGGCTGACCGGGGCGGTCACCGGAACGGCCGGGGGTTATCTCGCGACGGCCGGCTTCTTCAGTAACAACCAGCTCGACCAGCTTTCCGAGCTGGATAGCGTCCCGGTGGCCATCATGCTGTGGCTCCTGGTCGGCATGCCGCTGATCGCGGTGATCGGCAGCTGGCTCCTAGCCGGGCGCGAACCGCCCGCCATCGCCCGCCAGCCACTCGAATAACCGAGATGACCCGACACGGCCAACCCGCCCAGACGCCCAGTACCTCGCCCCGCGGCTCGCGCACACCGCCCGCTCAGGCACCTGACCAGGGAACCCCGCGCCCCGGGCCGTCCCTGCCCCGGAGCGCCACCCGCGCTTTTATGAGGATGAACATGTAGCCTGCTCCCGCAGCCAAGAGCGTCTCAATTCAGTAACGGGCTTTCCCGCCGCGGTGCGCATCATGTGCCTTCTGAACTGCGGAAAGTGTCATCACGCAGCGCGCTGGGAGGAGCGTTGGCAGCGGGCGCGGAAACCGCCGTTCCAGGCTGCCGGGAGGTCTTCGCGGGAGCGCGGCTGCGCCGCTGCCCAATGTCGGCGGGGGCCGGTACGGTGCGGGCATGCCAGATGAGCCTGACCCCGGTGACAGCCCGCCGCCTCCGGACCAGCCCTCGCCGGGCCGGAGGCGGGGCGGCGCGCCCACCCCGCATGACTCGGTGTTCCGCCGGATCTTCGGCGTGCCCGCCAACGCCGCGTCCCAGCTGCGCGCGGTCCTGCCGCCGTCCCTGGCCGGCCGGCTGGACCTGGGCCGGCTGGCCCGGGTGCCGGGCAGCTTCATCGACGAGGCGCTGAAGTGGCGGCACTCCGACGTGCTGTTCACCGCGCCGCTCGACGGCCGGGACGCGTTCGTCTACGTCCTGGTCGAGCACCAGAGCAGCGACGACCCGCTGATGGCGTTCCGGGTGCTGCGGTACGTGACCCGGATCTGGGACCAGTACGAGCGCGAGCACCCGGGAGCCCGGCGGCTGCCGGCGGTGATCCCGCTGGTCGTCTACCAGGGCCCCGGCCGGTGGGCCAGCCCCGTGCAGCTGCTGGACGTGATCGACCTCGATCCCGATGGCCGGCAGGCGGTGCAGGCGTGGCTGCCCCGGTTCGAGTTCCTGCTCGACGACCTGACCGGTACCGGGGAGGACCAGCTGCTGAGCCGGGAGCTGACCCCGGCCGCGCTGGTCACCCTGCTGCTGCTGAAAACGGCCCGCGGCAACCCGCAGATCACCGCGGATCTGCGGCGGTGGGCCGGGCAGCTGCGGGCGGTCCTGGACCAGCCCGGCGGGGGCGAGGCGTTCATCGCGCTGCTGACGTACATTGAGCTTGTGAGTGAGGCACGGGCCAGCGAGCTGCGCGACCTGGCCGCCTCGCTGGGACCGGACGCAGAGGAGGCGTACGTGACCACCGCAGAAATGCTCCGCGCCGAAGGCGAGGCCCGCGGCAAGGCCCGCGGCAAGGCCGAAGACATCCTCGTGGTCTTCGAGCAGCGCGGCATCGACGTGGACGACAAGTCGCGTGAGCTAATCGAGTCCTGCACGGACCTGGACACCCTGAACGGCTGGTTCCGCCGCGCGTTCAAGGTGGACAAGGCCAGCGGCCTCTTCGAGGAGTAGCGTCGGACGGCCAGGTCAAGTCCTGGACGGCCCGCGCTGTCACTGCCGGAGCGCTGCACCAGGTCTTCGGCTGGCCGCAGGCACGCCCGCCGCTTCCCATCAGGAGATGAACGTCTCAATCCCGTAACGGGCTT
>JBOHCK010000259.1:0-8826 GCA_050698755.1 Streptosporangiaceae bacterium
CCCCGCCTGGACCGGGTGAGCCCGGAATCGCTGGATCGCGCCCAGGCTCAGGCCAGGCTGCAGGTGGCCAGCGAGGACGAGGGGACGATCCAGTTCAGGTTGCTGGAGCTGGAGCGGGATGGCGACGGCGCTCCAGTCCCGAACCGCGGGCTGCTCGCGCTGCCCGAACCGGTGATTGGCGACCTGTTCTTCGACATCGAGGGCGCCCGGTACTACTCCGAGGACAGCCGGGAGTTCGGGTTGCAGTACCTGTTCGGCGTCGTGGACACGGCCGAACTGGACGAGACGGGGCGTCCGCGGTACACGGCAATCTGGGCCTTCGACCGGCAGGACGAGAAGCGGGCGTTCGAGAAGCTTGTTGACTTCATCACCGAGCGACGCGCTCGCCGCCCCGGGTTGCACGTGTACCACTACAACCACTACGAGCCGACGTCGGTCGACCATCTCACCGAGCTGCACGGAACACGGCAGGAGGCGGTGGGCAGGCTGATGGGGCGGTTCGCCACCCGCGAGGACCAGGTGGACGACCTGTTCCGGCTCGGGGTGTTCGTTGACCTGTACCGGATCGTCCGGCAGGGTCTGCAGGCGGGGGTGGAGAACTACTCGATCAAGCGCCTCGAGCCGCTGTGCGGGTACCGGCGGCAGGTGGACTTGCGGGTGGCGACGGAAAACCTGATCGCGTTCGAGGCGGCGCTGGAGGACGGGACGGCCGCGAGCGATGCCGGGCCGCAGCAGGTGGTGGCCGGGTACAACGAGGACGACTGCCGGGCGACACTCGCCTTGCGGGACTGGCTCGAGGATCGGCGGCTTGAGTTGGCCGAACGGCTCGGCGAACAGGTGCCGCGCCCGGTTGTCGTGGACGAGGAGCCGCGGGCACGTGAGGATCCCGAGGTCACCCGGATCAGGGATGCGCTGGTGGAGGGCATCCCGGACGAGGACGGCGAGCGTACGGAGGAGCAAAAAGCGCGGGCGCTGCTGGCCGACCTGATCGACTGGCACCGGCGGGAGGACAAGCCCGCCTGGTGGCGGTACTTCTACCTGCGCACGCTGAGCCCGGCTGAGCTGATCGGCGAGCCGGACGCGCTCGGGGGCCTCACTGGCGGCGAGATCGTGGATCGGGTCAACCGGTCGGTGGTGCGGCGCTTCCGGTTCCCGCCGCAGGAGCACAGGTTCTCGGCCGGGCAGACGGCCCATGACGCCGAGACCGACAAAGGCTGGACGGTGTGGACGGTAGACGACGCGACCGGGACGATCGACCTGAAGATCGGCAGCACCTATGACGGCCCATGGCCCGCGGCCCTAGTCGAAGGGGGCCCGATCGGCACCAAGGAGCTGCGCGAGCGGCTCAGGGACCTCGGCAACCAGGTGGTGCGCGAGGGCGCCGAGGGCGGGGATGCGGCCACCGCGCTGCTGCTGAGACGGCCGCCCGAGACAGATTGGCCGATGGGGCCTCACGACGAGAAGGTCGCCGAGGCCGCGATTCGGCTGGCGACCTCGCTCCGCTTGTCGTACCTGCCGTTGCAGGGGCCGCCGGGAACTGGCAAGACCTACACCGCGGCCGAGCAGATCCTCGCGCTCGTCGCGCAGGGCCGCACGGTCGGCATTACCGGGCCGTCGCATGCGGTCATCCATCACCTGATCGGCACGGTGTCTGAGCACGCCAGCCAGTGGGGGCTCGCGCCGCGGATCGGCCAGCGGGCCGATCCGGACAACCCGTTCTTGCATGGTTCGGCCACCGGGATGACGAACGATCGGCTGGAGCTCGCGCTGCGCGGCGGCGAGCTCGACGTGGCGGCGGGCACGGTCTGGCTATGGGCACGCGGCGGCATGGCGGACAGCGTGGACACCCTGTTCGTGGACGAGGCCGGGCAGATGTCGCTGGCCAACGTCCTGGCGGTGACCGGCGCGGCCAGGAACCTGGTGCTGCTGGGTGACCCGCAGCAGCTCGCCCAGCCGAGCCAGGCCGTGCACCCGCCGGGGGCGGGCGCCTCGGCGCTTGGCCACATCCTGGGCGACCGGGCGACGATGCCCGAGGGCGCCGGGCTGCTGCTGAACCAGACCTACCGCATGCACCCGGACCTGTGCCGGTTCACCTCCGAGGTCTTCTACGACGGGAAGCTGCACGGAACCGACGGACTCGGCCAGCAGGAGATTATCGGCGAGGGGCCGTTCTCCGGGTCGGGCCTGCGCTTCGTGGAGGTACCCCACGAAGGCAACACGAACGAGTCGCCGGAAGAGGCCGGGGAGGTGGCGCGGCTGGCCGAGACGCTCGCGGGCTGCTCGTGGCGTAACCGGGAGGGGGACGTCCAGCCGGTTGGCCGCGACGGCATCCTGATCGTGACCCCGTACAACGCGCAGATCCGGGCCATCCAGAGCGCGCTCGCGGCCCGCGGCCTGAGCGGGTTCAGGGTCGGGACCGTCGACAAGTTCCAGGGCCGCGAGGCGCCGGTGGTGATCTACTCGATGGCTACCTCGTCGGCCGACGAGGCGCCGCGCGGCCTGGACTTCCTCTACGACCGGCACCGGCTGAACGTGGCGACCTCGCGGGCCAGGGCGATGGCGATCATCGTGGCCAGCCCCGACCTCATCCGGGTGTCCTGCCGGACACCGCACCAGATGACCCTGGCCAACGCCCTGTGCCGGGCCTGGGAGGAAGGCGGCTGATCCAGGTCGGGCGGCGCAGGCGGCGCGGCGGGAGCACAGCGCGCGCGTTTCCGCGGAAACGTTGCGGGGCTGGTGGGGGGTCACCGGGAGAGACACCACGGTCGTTCGGGAAAAAGGAATTTGAAATATCCGAACGGGCGGCGCCTGGCGGCGGGTCGTCTGAGGTAAATCAGCTTCCACGGCGAGGCTGGGGCGGATAAGGGCATCCGAGTCAACGGTCAGTCGCTGGTGGTGCAGGTCGCGCCGCCGACGGTCACGGTGATCCGAACGCCGGGTGGCGGGCCGTTGAGGTAGATCAGCGCGTAGCCGGAACTGTCGGTCTCGTAGGTGTGCGAGTAGCCGTCGGCGGACGCCGTGGCGTCCTTGTCCGGCTGGTTGGAGTGCACGTAGACGTTGTTCTCGGCCTTGGCGGCGTCGTAGACGCTCGCGGTGGCCGTGCACCAGGCGCCTGACGTTTTGGCCGGGGCCGGCGTGGACGCGGCGTAGGGCTTGGCGTGGGCGTAGTCGCCGGCGAGGGTGGCGCTGATGGCGGCCACCAGGGCCTGGTTGCTGGTGAGGATGCCCAGTTCCCGGTTGTAATCGAGGCTGGCGACGGAGAAGTTCTGCGACCCGACCAGCACCCGCTGACCGGACCGGCCGGCGTCGGCGACGATGGCCTTGGCGTGGATGTACAGGGAGCTGCTGTCGTTGGCGTAGAGGCGGACGTGGACGCCCGCCTTGGCCAGTTCGGTGAACGCGGCGTCCCATTCGGAATCGGCGGTCATGATGACGGTGACGTCCACGTGCCGCCGGGCGGCGGCGGCCAGGGCGGAGGTGACCGTCGCGTCGTCCATCTCCTCGTCTTCCACAGCCAGGCTGTGGGTCGCCCCGTTGATGACCGACAGGACCGAGGCCTGCGCGTTCGTCGGTGACCAGACCAGATCGGTACCGTCCGGCGGGGTGACAGCCTGGCCGGCGAAATCGGCGTTGAAGGTGGTGACGATGGCGGAGACGTCGGCATGGCTGGTGTCGATCACGGCGAAGTCGCGGGTGCCGGAGTAATCCTCGGTCACGAGGTTCAGGGTCATGACGACCGAGGTGGCGTTGTCGACGGTGAGGGTCTTCTGGTGGTAGGTGGTGCCGGCCGGCGCCCACCGGACGTGGACGCGATGGGCGGCCAGGTAGTCGAAGGCGGCCGTGTTCCTGGCTTTCTCCAGGTGCCGGTCGAGGAGCACCCGGACGTTCACCCCGCGGGCGGCGTCCGCGGCCAGGTCCGCTTCGGCGGTGGAGTCGATCAGCTCGTACATGGTCAGGTCCACCGAGGAGCGGGCCCCGGTGATGAGCCGGTAGATCGGCCCGATCCCCGAAGCAGGCTCGGTCAGCAGCCGCAGCGATGCGGCGGAGTGCGCTGCGGTCAGGAACAGGCCGGAGGCGGGAGGCGGAGCGGCCTGCGACGCCGCGCTGCCGCAGGCGGCCACGCCCGCGCCCAGCCCGACGGCAGTGAGCAAGGTCAGGATCTTCCGGTACATCTCACCGCTCCCCCCGCCCGGCATCTCCGGGCATCGGGCCAAATCTAGGCCGATACCGATGCGGAACGCGCGGTCTTGGTGAGTTTGGCCGTCAGGGCCCGCTGAGCAGGTTGACGGTAACCGCACCGGATACCGTCCAGTTGAAGATCACGGAACCCATGCCGGTCCCGGGGTCCGCGGTGATGGTATCCCCGACGACTCCCGGCGACGGGAGGATGCACGTGCTGTGCGGGGCGCACTGGACGCTGGTGACTCGTGCGTCTTCGCCCATTACGACGTGCCAGCCCCGGCCGGAGCCGGTCGCGTCGACGACCTCTAGGTGCAAAACGGTTGCGGCGCCGACGGCTAGCCGATGCGGCGGTACCGGCGTACCGCCAGCGGCGCGAAGACGACGGTGATCGCGATGCTCCAGGCGATCGAGTGCCAGGCCGGGGTCGCGACCGGTCCGCCCAGCATCAGGCCCCGGCAGGCGCCCGCCAGCGCGGTCACCGGGTTGACCCTGACCCAGGCTTGCAGCCAGCCGGGCAGGGTGCTGGTCTGGATGAACACGTTGCTCCCGAACGCGAGCGGGAACATGACGATGAAGCTGAATCCCTGCAGGCTCTGCGGGGACTTCACGTACAGGCCGAGGAGCACCCAGATCCAGCCGACGGCAAAGCCGAGGACGAACATCAGCCCGATCGCGCCGAGCGTGGACAGGGGATTGGTGGCGATCCGGAACCCCAGCAGCGACCCGTACGCGAAGACCATCGCGATCGAGACGACGTAGCGGACGAAATCTCCCATGATCGTCCCGGTCAACGGGGCCGACCGGGAAATGGGCAGGCTCCGGAACCGGTCGAAGATGCCCTTGGTGACGTCGGTGTTCAGGCCGACGCCGGTGCCAATGCTCGCGAACAGCACCGTCATCACCATGATGCCGGGCAGCACGTACTGCAGGTAGGTGTGCCTGGTCTCGCCCTTGATCGCGCCGCCGAACAAGAACACGAACAACGTCACGAAGACGATCGGCTGCAGCGTGACGTCGAGGAGCTGCTCCGGGTTGCGCCTGATCCGCACCAGTGCCCGCCACGCCAGCGTCAGCGCGTGCCGCAGCGCGCGGGCCGGAGTCATCCTCCGGGCCCGGCCCGGCCAGGTCGCGGTGCCGGCCGTCATCGGTCGCCCTCCTCGGCCCCGCCCCTATCGGTACCGTGCCCGGTCAGCGCCATGAAGACCTCATCCAGGCTGGCCAGCCGCAGCGCGAGTTCGGTGACCTCGATCCGCTCCGCCTGCAGGCCGCTGATCACGGCCGGCAGGACCTCGGCATCGTCAACGGGGACCGACAGCAGGCCCGGATCCTCCGCCGTGCTGACCGGAGCGCGACCCACGGCGGCGGCGACGATCCCGGTGACCCGCGTCAGGTCCGCCGGATCGGCCGGGCGCACGTCGAGAGTCTGCCGACCGATCTTGGCCTTCAGCTCGGCCGCGGTGCCCGTCGCGATCACCCGGCCATGGTCGATGACCGCGATCTGGCTGGCCAGCCGGTCGGCCTCGTCCAGGTACTGCGTGGTCAGCAGCACTGTCGTGCCCTCGGCGACCAGCGCCCTGATCATCGCCCACACCTCACCCCGGCCGCGCGGATCCAGGCCGGTCGTCGGCTCGTCCAGGAACAGCACCGCGGGCCGGTGGACCAGGCTCGCGGCCAGGTCGAGCCGGCGCCGCATGCCACCGGAGTAGGTCTTGACCGAACGCCCGGCGGCGTCGGCCAGGTCGAACCGCTCCAGCAGCTCGGCCGACCGCCGCTTCGCCTCCGCCCTGGGCACCTCCAGCAGCCGCCCGATCAGCAGCAGGTTCTCAAAACCCGTCAGATCCTCATCGACCGCCGCATACTGGCCGGTCAGCCCGATCAGCTCACGGACCCGGTCGGCCTGCTGGACGATGTCCGCGCCGCAGACCCGGGCGTAACCGGCATCGGGCCGCAGCAGCGTGGCCAGCATCCGGACCACGGTGGTCTTCCCCGCGCCGTTCGGCCCAAGCAGGCCCAGCACCGTGCCCGGCCGGACCGCGAGATCGACGCCGTCCACCGCCAGCGTCTTGGAGAACCTCTTGACCAGGCCCACCGTCTCGATCGCGAGCGTCATGGCATGCGTTCCTCCTGGCCGGGGGCACATTCACAGCCGAACCTACCTGGTCGTCGTGAAATGTCATCAGTCCCGGAGCTTGCGGAGGATGCGGGCGAGGTGGGCGCGGTCGGCCTGGCTCAGCCGGCCGAAGACCCGTTCGGCCTCGGTACCGCGGGCCGCGCGGATGGCGTCGAGGACGCTGGCGCCTGGCTCGGTTACCTCGACCAGGGTGGCCCGCCGGTCGCCGGGATCGGGGTTCCGCTCGACCAGGCCCCGGGATTCGAGGGCGTCGACGACCTCCGTGGTCGAGCGCGGCGCGATGTGCAGGTGCTCGGACAGTTCCGACAGGCGCATGACCCCGTGGTGCCCGAGCGCGCGCAGCGCCCGCAGGTGGGAAGGGGTGAGGTCCCAGGGGGCCAGGGCCTCCCGGGAGGCCTCCCGGAGCTGGCGCGCGACCGACCAGAAGGCCTCAGGGAGCGTCTCGTCGCCGGGCGAGTCGGGCTCGCCCGTCAGGTCGCGATCCTGGCTCACCGGAATATGGTACCAGCTTTTTTTGTTGTAGCCTCATATTGAGGTAGCCTCAGTAATAGACTTTCCCTGGACCCGCATCTGAGCGCGGGCCCGCTCCGACAGAAACGAGAAACCCTTGGCGTCACCACCACACGCGAATCGAGAAGGCGGCGGCCGGGACCGGGCCCGCGGCCCGAGGACCGTCACCGCCGCGGAGAAGGCACAGGCGCGCGAGGTATCGCTGCGCCGCATCGGCGGGCTGTTCGCCCCTTATCGCTGGCCGCTGGCGGTCGTCACGGCCATCATCGCCGCCTCCTCCGTCGTCGGCCTGGCCTCCCCGTTCCTGCTCCGCGCGGTGATCGACACCGCCCTGCCGGAGCGGAACGTGCGGCTGCTGGCCTGGCTGGTCATCGGGATGGTCGCGGTAGCGGCCGTCACATCGGCGTTCGGCGTCATCCAGACCTGGATCAGCACCAAGGTCGGCCAGCAGGTCATGCACGGGCTGCGCACCAGGGTCTTCAGCCACCTGCAGCGGCAGTCGATCGCCTTCTTCACCCGCACCCGTACCGGCGAGGTGCAGTCCCGCATCCAGAACGACATCGGCGGCATGGAGGCGGTGGTGACCTCGACCGCGACCTCCATCGCCTCCAACGTCACCACCGCGATAGCCACCGCCGTCGCCATGGTCGCCCTGTCCTGGCGGCTATCGCTCATCTCGCTCGTGGTCATGCCGCCGGCCATCTTCCTGACCCGCAAGGTCGGCAAGATGCGCCGGGCCATCACCGCCCAGCAGCAGCGCGAACTCGCCGACCTCAACGTGACCATCGAGGAAGGCCTGTCGATCAACGGCATCCAGCTGGCCAAGACCATGGGGACCGGCCCGGCCCTGGTGCGGCGGTTCACCGAATCCTCGGCCCGCCTGATCGACCTGGAGCTTCGCTCCCAGCTGGCCGGGCGCTGGCGGATGGCCTTGCTGAGCATCATCTTCGCCGCGGTCCCCGCGGTCATCTACCTCGCCGCGGGCCTGCCGGTCACCGCCGGCACGGTCAGCCTCGGCACCCTGATCGCCTTCACCACGCTGCAGAACACCCTGTTCCGGCCGATCACCGGCTTGCTGTCCACCAGCGTCTCGGTGATCAGCTCGCTGGCGCTGTTCGCGCGGATCTTCGAGTACCTGGACCTGCCGGTCGAGATCGACGAGCCCGCCCACCCGGTCAGCATCGACCTGGCCCAGGTCAAGGGCCACGTCCGATTCGACAAGGTCGGCTTCACCTACCCCGGCGCCGACCGCTCCGCGCTGGCCGACATCGACCTGGACATCCCGGCCGGCAGCACGCTCGCCCTGGTCGGCGAGACCGGATCGGGCAAGACCACCCTCGGCTCCCTGATCGCCCGGCTCTACGACCCGACCAGCGGCAGCGTCCGCATCGACGGCATCGACCTCCGCGACCTGCGGCTAGCCGACCTGGCCGCCATCGTCGGCGTGGTCAGCCAGGAGACCTACCTGCTGCACACCACCGTGCGGGAGAACCTGCGCTACGCCAAGCCTGACGCCACCGACGCCGAGATCGAGAACGCCGCCCGCGCGGCGCAGATCCACGACCTGATCGCCTCGCTGCCCGACGGCTACGACACCATGGTCGGCTCCCGCGGCCACCGCTTCTCCGGCGGGGAAAAGCAGCGCATTGCCATCGCCCGCACCCTGCTGCGCGACCCGCGCGTGCTCGTGCTCGACGAGGCCACCAGCGCCCTGGACACCGAAACCGAACGGGCCGTCCAGCAGGCCTTCGACGCCCTGGCCGAAGGCCGCACCACCATCACCATCGCCCACCGGCTGTCCACCGTCCGCAACGCCGACCAGATCATCGTGCTCGACCACGGCCGCATCATCGAGACCGGCGACCACGACAGCCTCCTGGCCAGCCAGGGCCGCTACGCCGAATTGGCTGCCTAAGCCGCTGCCGCGAGTGCTCTCCTAGTGGTTGCGCAGGGAGATCTCGTCGGACTCGGCTATGTGATCGGCCTGGACGGCTCGCAGCCCC
>JBOHCK010000260.1:0-8798 GCA_050698755.1 Streptosporangiaceae bacterium
GTCCATCACGACCGGCCGCCCGCCGCCGCGTCCCTGGCCCCGGGCGGCGACCAGGCCGGCCATGGTGCGCTCGTGGATGATGTCCCGCTCGAGCTCGGCGAACGCGGCCATCATCGTGAAGAAGAACTTGCCCTCGCCGGCCGGGGAGTAGCTGCCGGCCAGCTTGCCGGTGAGGATCCGGACGCCGATGCCCTTGGCGTGGAGGTCCTCGGCGATGGTGAGCACATCCTTGACGGACCGGCCGAGGCGGTCGAGCTTCCACACGGTCAGCGTGTCGCCGGGGCGCAGCCCGGCGACCGCGGCGGCGAGGCCCGCGCGGTCGCTGACGGCTTTCCCGGCCGAGATCTTCTCCTCGTAGATCCGGCCGGTCCCGGCCGCCGCGAGGGCGTCACGCTGAAGCTGGGCGTCCTGGCCGTCCGTGGAGACACGGGCGAGACCGATGAGGCTCCGCTGCCCGCCAGGCAGGTCGGTGACGGTGCAGGCGGCGGTCCGTGTCATGCCTCTAGTGTCTCAGAGCAGTCTCAAAACTTCTAGTGTTTCGAGCAAGTTTTTAGACGGTTTCTGAGACGGGAAACGCCGGTGATCCGGGCTCTCAGCGCGCCGTCTCATAAATGAGGATTTATGAGACGGCCTTTACCGTCGACATTGCCGACGCTGAGATACGCGCCGCCCGCCGTCAAAGGGACCGATCAGCTCGCTGACCGGTCTCCAGTGCTGGTCGGCGAGGAGATCGGCGCGGCCGAAACTCGGACCGCGGACCGTCTCTCCGTGATCTGTGCAGTGGGGGGCCGCGACCTCCCGGGCCCGCATTGTCGAGTCAGGCGAATAGGCGACGTTCGATGGTGGCCAGAACGGAGTAGAACGGGTCGATCATGTTGCCCACGCGGAGCCTTCCCGCTTGGCCCAGCAGCATGTAGGCCTCTCGTTTCGGAATGCCGTGATATCTGGTCAGGCGCAGTATCAGGTCGCGGTAGGCGGCCCGGGCGCAGTCGGTCAGGTCGTTGCCCTGCATGCCCGCGATCGAGCCGATCACTGCTGCGGTGTTGAGCTGCGGCAGCCCTGCGAAGCCGACCTCGTCTGCGTCGCGGGTGGCGCAGTACAGCTCGACGTCAGCCTCAATCTCAATGGCCGCGCCGGTAATTTCGCCATCACCCTGCGCGGCGTGCGCGTCCCCGAGTGCCAGCAGCCCGCCGGGCGCATGGACAGGGAGGATCAGGGTCGCTCCTCCAGTGACATCCGGCAGGTCAACATCCCCGAGGTACTCGGGCGACTGGGAGAACGACATCCGGCGCTCCCGCTTCGGTGCGACGCCGATGGTGCCGAGGAATGGGCTGATGGGAATCTCCGCCAGCTTGGGGCCGAGGTCCAGCCGTGCGGTGCGCGCGTCGTATCCCACCAGCGTGGTGGCCGGCTCTAGCGGGTCCTGGATCGAGTACTGATCATGTGATAGGGCGCCGAACCCCTGGAAGACTCCGGTCCAGGCTTGGCCGGCGGACGGCGCCGGGCTGACTCGCTCGATGTGCACTTCGAGGACACTGCCGGGATTCGCGCCGGTGACGTAGATCGGCCCGGTCACGGGGCAGGCGCCTTCGAGCCGGTCCACGATGTCGTCGATCGCGAAGCCCTTGGGTGCCTCCTGCTTCACCAGTCCGCACAGAGAATCGGCGGTCTCGACGATGATCCGCTCGCCGGGCGCGATCTCCATGACCGGTTCGGCGCGCGCATCGAAGAACAGTGTTGTCTGGTCCCGGCGGATCCGGCGCATCTCGTACGGCTTAGCAGCGATAGGTCCGCCGGTACGCCTGCGTTGCCGCTTCGAAGCACTCGACCGGCGCCCGGAGGATTCCGGCACCGATCTGGCCGCCGTTCTTCCCGGCCAGCCCGCCGTCGATGACCGGCGTGATCCCTGTTCCGGTTACCCTGAAGATATCGATGCCGACCGGGGACCCGCGAAAGCCGAAGTACGGGATCTTGAAGTCTGGATGCTCGGCGACCGTGATCTCGTACATGAGCGAGTTCATCCGCACCATCTCCGCCGCGGAACCGCCCTGGTAAGCCTGCAGCCCGAATGCGGCTGCCTGGGCGAAACCGCCGAGCCCCACTGTCTCGGTGATGTGACTTTCCCCGCCGATCCATTGGACGTCGTCGTCGGTGAACCCCTCGAAGAGCTTGCAGGACACCTCGGGTAGGGGGCCGGTGAACCACTCGTCACCGAGCCCGCTGACCCGGATGGCGAAGTTCCTGCAGCTGATGGTCATCGCTGTTACGACGCTGGATGCGGCGACATCCCGGGCGGCGTCCGCCATCGCCTTTGCGGCGGCCATCGACAGCCGCAGGAACGAGTAGTCGCTGGAGAAGAAAAAACGCAGCGCTGTGAGCGCGCGCTGCGTGGAGGCAGTCGCGGCGTAATCGAGGAATTGCGGCGTCAGCTCCCTGATGAAAAGGGTCGTGGCGGCGGTGTTCCGGCTGTGCAGCTCATCGCCCATCCGCAGCGCCCGGCCGATGAGCGGCTTCAGCGGGATGCCGCCCGATGCCCGGATCACGTCTTTGAGGACGGGCGCGAGCCCGTCACGCAGGAAGTCCAGGCCCGCGCGAACCTCGTCGTTGTAGGAGCCGTAGTTGAGCCGGTGCCTGGACTCTCCCTCGTAGAAGTTGCAGTAGGCGCGGTTGCCCCGGTCGGCGTTCTGCACGACGAAGACCGGCATCGAGGCGGTGTAGATGCCGGCGACAGATCCGACACATCCGTGGTCGTGGGTAGCCCCGAGCACGATCCGGCCGTCACGCAGCTTCGCGTCGGCGTCTTCGGCATCGGTGGCCAGTCCTTCGTAAAGCGCTCCGTAGATGACGGCGTTGCGCTGGCCGCCGTAGTAGTCCCGCCAGGGCAGCGGGGGGCCCGAGGTGAGGATGACGTTCGGTGCCATTTCGGGAATCGCCTGCCCTGCCGGCTGCACGTCGACAAGGACCGGCTCCGCGCCGGTCATCCGGCGGACCGCTTCCGCGTTTGCCTTCGCGCGCTCCAGCGCCTGCCCGGCGGTGGCCTGAATCTCGCTCACTGTCTCGTCCTTCCAATCCGCATCCGCCGTGTCACCACAGCCGCAGGTACCTGGCCTGCTCCCACTCGCCGACCACAGTGTTGTACTCCTCCCACTCGGCCCTCTTCAGCTCCGCGTACGTGGCATGCAGCTCGGAGCCAAGTACTTTCTGCACGAACTCGTTCTCCTCGAACGCCGCGATCGCCTCGCCGAGGGTCCATGGCAGCCGGGGCGCGCCCATGGCTGCGAGGTCTTTCTCGCTGACCTTGTAGGTGTCGATGTTCACCGGGTCGGGCGGCTTGAGCTCGCGCCGGATCCCGTCGAGCCCGGCGGCCAGCACCAGCGCGGTGCCCAGGTAGAAGTTGACCGCGCTGTCCGCGGACCGGACCTCAAGGCATCGCCGGTTCATCGGCAGCCGGCACATGAGCGTCCGGTTGTTGTACCCCCACGCCTGGAAGACGGGGGCCCAGGAGATCTCCTGCATCAGCCCGCGCGGCATCAGCCGCTTGTAGGAGTTCACCGTCGGCGACAAAACCGCCATCAGGGCCGCCCCGTGCGCGAGTACCCCCGCGGTGAACTGGTAGGCGACTGGCCCGTATACCCTGTCGTGCGGGGTGCCGGACGGGTCCCCGCCGCTCGTCTCGCCGTCGAACACGTTCCGCCCGGTGGCGGTATCTGCCAGGCTGACATTCAGATGCGCCCCCGAGCCGAACGAGGCCTGGAACGGCTTGGGCATGAACGAGGCGAAGCAGCCAAGCGTCCTGGCGACGTGCTTGGCCATCAGCCGGAAGATAAGCATGCGGTCCGCCATCCGCAGCGCGTCGGTGTAGCTGAAGTCGAACTCGTACTGGCCGTCGCCGCCCTCGTGGTCGAATGAGTAAACGTCCCAGCCGAGGTCGTTCATGTACTCGACCATCGGTTCCAGGAAGCCGTCGGCCAGGATCGTCGTCTCAAGGTCGTAGCCGCGGGTGGGGGCGTTGGCCAGGTCCTCGGGAATCCACGGTTCGACGCCCTTGTCGGTCTGGCGCAGCACGTAGACCTCGGGCTCGACGCCCATGTTCATCCGGTAGCCCAGCGAGGCCGCCTCGGCCAGCTGGTTCTGCAGGATCCGGCGGAAGTCATGACTGTAGGGCGCGCCGTGGAAGTACAGGTTCGCCGGCGCCACCGCGTACCGCCGGTCCCAGGGCAGGATCGTGATCTCTCCCAGGTCAGGTATCCCGACGCACTCGTCCTCGTTCGGGCCGAGCTGGCCCATTCCCTCGAGCGCCCCGACGGTATACAGCTCCGATCCGGCCGCCGCGTCCGCCAAGTGCGCGACCGGCACGCACTTGGACTTCGGGACGCCGTGCACGTCGGTGTAGGCGCCGAACACGTACCTGACGCCCTGGGCCTGCAGCTCCTGCCCGAGCCGCTCGATGTCCGTCACTAGGGTTCCTTATGCCTGCTTGTTCTCTCGCCCGGCCGGGACGGCCTGGCGCTTATCCGGAAACCGCCTGGTAGCGGAGCAGCCTGCCGTCGCCGATCGTGAACAGCACGCCGCGCAGCACGCCCTCCCCGTACTCCGAGCCCACGTTGATCGCCGTGGTCCGCCCGATCATGACCTGGCCGCCGGACTCATGAATATGCCCGTGCAGGCCCAGCAGCGGCTGGACCTCCTCGATCACCTCTCGGACTGCCACCGACCCCACCGGTGCTGTCATCTGGGCACCCGCTGAGGTCCTTACCTTGAGGTCCTGCCCCAGCAGCGGGGCGGTGTCCAGGCGCGAGTTGTACGGGGGTACGTGGATGTTGAAGATCGCCGTCTCGGGGCGGGAGAGCTGGCCGGTCATATGCTTGAGGTGCGCGCGGATCTGGTCCTCGCTGTACTCGCGGTGCGTGTCCCAGGGAGTGTGGTTCGTATAGCCGGTGCTCAGCATCTCCATCCCGGGAGCTAGCTCCACGACCTCGCCCTCGACGAAGCGCACCCGGTCCTCGCCGTGCGTGAGGAGCACCTCGTCGACGCCGATGGGGTCGTCGTTGCCCGGGGCGTTGAATATGACGACCGGGCTGTCGGCCAGCCGGGTCTTGGCGTACTCGATCCAGCGCTGCACGGTCCTGCGCATCACCCGGTCGAACAGCACCTCCACCTGATCGGGGTGGTCGACGTAGTGCTGGTACTCGTCCGGCTCCATCCGCTCGGTGTACAGCCCGCTGTTCCACGCGCGCTGTTCGAATCCGGGGACCGTGGACTCGTCGAGCCGCTCCTCCTTGCCGTGGAACTGCGCGGCGTACTGGTGCTGCCCCTGGCCGACGATCGGCACGACGATCTTTGCGCTGACGTCGCCGCCGAGCAGAAGGGTGTCGGCGCCGTAGAACTTTGCCGCGGCAATGAATTTCTTGAAGCACACCTCGGAGCCATGCAGGTCCGAGGCGAAGAAGATAGTCCGCTCGTCCTGGCTGCGGGGCAACCGCGGCTTCTTGCGCAGCAGGCCCATCAGTACGTCGCCTCCTTGTCGTTGACGTCCTGCCACCACTGCTTGCGCTCGCCGATCTTGTCCCGCATCCGCCAGGCCAGGTTCTTAGGTTCCGCGTCGATCGCGGCCAGCAGGAGCCGGACCCTGTCATGGACCCGGCTGTTTGCCTCGGCGCCGACGTCGACAGCGGCCGACTTCCGCACGTTCTCCCGGATCCGCCCGAGGTTGCGGGTGGCCGTGTGATGAAAGCCCCAGTCCCTGGCCAGCATCCTGGCGATGCGCCCGCCGTCGATGACCTCTGCGCCGCCTCCGCTGTCGGATCCCGGGCCGCTCACCTTGTGCGTGGCCAGCAGCACGCCAGCGTCGATGATGTCCGTCGTGGTCATCTCCACGATCTGCACCTTCTGCAGCAGCAACTCCTCGAGGGGGATGGTGACCGGGTGCTGCTGCAGCACGCCGGCCAGCTCGATGGTGTGGCAGAAGTTTAGGCGCTCTACGAATACGTCGATCTCGGTGCCCTGATCCGGGTGCGTGAAGCTGTACCGGGTGCCCTCCATCGCGATGAGCAGGTCGCGGTCGATCACGTACCCGCGGCCCTCCAGCAGCCGGCGCATGCCCTTGCGATGCCGCTGCGGCACGACGAAGTCGATGTCTTTGGCGGGTCGGCCCAGCCGATCCAGGTACGGGCCTGGCCGGGCGCAATGCAGCCGGATACCTGCCGAGCCCACCACCCGCAGCGTGACACCTGCCTCGCCGGCGGCGGCCACGAGCGCCGCCGCCTCGGTGAGCAGTTCCTCCCAGGGCTCAGCCATCGTCGCGCTCGTCATCCGGCCGGGCGGCGCGCAATAGCCGTCATTCGATAGGGATCTGCTGGAAGGCCAGGCTGATGTCGATGCCCTGGCGCCTGCGGTATGCCTTCGCGCCGACGTACCAGGCAGCCCCCACGACCAGCGCGCCCAGGGTGATCCACGCCTCGACCGGCATCTTGGATGGCTTGATCAGCGGGCCCGCCGCGTTCGGGTCCTCCCAGAGCAGCCAGAACATGCCTGCGAAGAAGAGCGCCGAGATCGCCCCGGCAGCCGGCATGATCGGGATTCCGGCGAGTTTGAAGTTCCTCGCCGGGGAGGATGCGTACAGCGACTTCCGCGTCATCGGGAACAGCACCGCCGAGACCATTGCAGTGCCCCACACCACCAGCAGCACCTCGATGAAGGTGAGGAACGCGACCGCCTTGAAGGCGATCAGCCACATGAAAACTACGGCGCCGCCGGTCGAGATCCCGATTGCTACGATCGGCGTGTGCACCGTCTCGCTGACGAAACCGAGCTTGTCGGGTGCCACCCGGTCGAACGACCAGGCGATCATGCTGCGGGTGGTGTACGCCAGCTCGGCCGGGATCCAGAACCAGATCCAGGCGGCGAATGTCGCCAGAATCACCACCGAGAGGAACACGTTGTGGCCTAGAATGCCGGCTAGCACGGCGAACCACGGGGCGGTGGATGTCGTCCCGGCCGGCACGCCGCTGAGCGTGTTGAACGCCACCGCACCCTGGAAATCATAGCCGAAGTCCTTGTTGGCCAGCAGCGCGAACACGGCGATCACGACGGCGGTAGCGACCACAGCGCCGAGCATGCCGAACAGCTGTGAGCGCCGGACCTTCTTGACCTCGCCGCCGATGCCCACCGACTGCACGGCGCCCAGCAGCGGCAGCAGCGGCCAGACGATGAACTTGGCGCTCTCGCCGAAGCTGGTGCCCGCCGGGGCGTACCCGTGCTTCTGCGCCGCCGCGATGACCTGGTTGTAGTGCAGGCCGGTCAGGCTGGTCAGGCTGGAGGAGAAACCGCTGCGGCTGCCGACGAGCATCACGATCGCGATCACGGCCAGGCCGGCGACCGCCACGACGAA
Organism: Streptosporangiaceae bacterium; assembly: GCA_050698755.1. Lineage (GTDB taxonomy): Bacteria > Actinomycetota > Actinomycetes > Streptosporangiales > Streptosporangiaceae > Palsa-504. Next base: position 7,391 of record JBOHCK010000260.1, read on the forward strand.
CAGCACCCGCTGGACGGTGAAGTACCGGCGCGTTCCGCTGATCAGCAGGGCCCCGGCCACGACGATGATCAGCGCGCCGATCCAGAACACGCCCGCGGGCTTGGCCACGGTGACACCCCAGCTGACGAGCGTGCTGTTCTTGGCGACCGTGCCGACCGCGCCGAAGAACGAGGACAGGCCGACCTGCACGATCAGCCCCGCTGCCAGCGCCCCGTAGTAAAGCAGGATGATCGTCTCAATGAGCGACATGACGAACGCCACGCCGGGATTGATGGTCCGCGAGAGGAACACGTAGACCCCTCCGGAGCGCGGGAAGACCACCGACCAGCAGTAAAACGCGGCCGCGACGAACAGCATGCCCAGCGCCGCGAGCAGTGTCGATATCCAGGGCTGTGCGCCGGGATAGAGGCTGGGCCCGTAGTACTGGTTGTAGGCGATGGCGATGCCGACCGACACCAGCCCGACGTTGAAGATGAAGACATCGAGGGTGCTGCCGACCCGGATCAGCCCGGAGGCTTTTCGTGAGAAGACGCCTGGGGCGGCGGCGTCCGAGGTCACGGCTTCAGCCATCGCATCCCTCCTCTGCCGACGTGCCATATGCACGGAGCGTAAGACCGCCAGCATCGGAGGTCAATAAAAATGTTGCTATATGGTTCGAATATCAGCTATAATCAGCTCAATATAGCCGAATTCCGGACGATGAGGAGCCATGGCGGATCAGCGGCGCCCCCGGAAGCCGGAGCATCTCGCGGGGCGCGGACCGGCTGCGGGCGGCATTCTTGACGAGATCGACCGCCGGGTGATCAAGATCCTGCAGACAGACGGCCGAAAGCCGAACACGGAGATCGCGAGGGAGCTGCGCGTCTCGGAAACCACCGTCCGCAAGCGGATCTCCCAGCTCCTGTCGCGCGGCCTGATCAACATTGTCGCGGTGCCTACGCCGCGAGCGGTCGGCATGAACCTGTCGGCGATCATCGGTATCTCGGTGATACTGCCCCAGATCCAGGACATCAGCGAGGAGCTCAAGCGGCAGCGCGAGGTGCGCTATGTCGGTGTCTCGACCGGCCGCTACGACATCATCGTGGAGGCGTTCTTCTTCGACCAGCAGCACTTCCTTGAGTTCATCTCGACCAGGCTCGGCCGCATGCAAGGCATCACGGGCCTGGAGACCTCGATGATTCTCGACGTGGTCAAGTTCTCCTACGAGTGGGAGATTGTATAGTGGCGTAGCCGATGCTGAGGCCCTGGGCGCGGCCGCCGGTACTGGATTGCATCCGCAAAGCGCACCGTAATTCAGCTCCGTACGGTCATTGCGGAACGCATTTGTCGGAACGACATCAGGGACGGCCTGCGGGTGGTTCTGGGGTCAGCCGGACGCGCCAGGAGAGCTGTTCCAGATCCAAGGTTC
>JBOHCK010000261.1:0-8790 GCA_050698755.1 Streptosporangiaceae bacterium
CTGCAGCGGCTTGTGTACACATATCTGGGTACACTTAGGCCATGAACGACGACAGCAGCCAGATGAGCGTCCGTGATGCGCGCGGTCACTTCGCTGACGTGGTCACCCGGGCGCAGAACGGCAGCCCCACTGTCATTACGCGGAATGGGGCACCTGTGGCGGCGGTGGTCCCCATCGAGGATTTCAACGTTCTCGAAGACGCGATTGACCTCTACTTCTCCCGCGAGGCCGACCGTGACCTAGCCGAGAACCCCGACGCCCGGACGTACAGCATGGCCGAGGTGGTGGCCGAGATCTTCGGAGAGGACGCGGGCCGGGGCGCAGCGTGAAGTACGCGTTCCGGTGGCGCGAACGCGCCGTCCGCCAGCTTCGGGCGATTCCGCAGGAGACAGCGCTAACCATCCTGCGCGCCCTCACGCCGCTCGGGGACGATCCGCGACGGCCGGACGCCGACATCAAGAAACTTGCCGGATACGCCGACCGGTACCGGCTGCGCGTCGGTGACTACCGGGTCATCTACGAGATCGCCGACCAGCAGCTCATCATCCTGGTCGTCGGCGTCGGCCACCGTCGCGAGGCCTACCGCATATTGTCCTGAGCGCCCGGTCTGCTACGGAATCGCGCCGGATCGGGACAGTACGGGTACGGCGGCCGGGATGGTTTCCGGGTAGATCAGCCCCGTGCCGGTATTGAGCACGACCACCTCGTCTGTCTCGGACAGCCAGCCGGATGCACGCAGCTGGCGGACCGCGGCGAAGCAGGCGGCGCCCTCCGGGCAGATGAAGGTGCCCTCCAGGCGCGCCACCTCCCGCTGATCGGCGAGCAGCGCCTCGTCCGTGACGGCCACGGCGGTCCCGCCGGTGGCGTACAGCGCCTCGAGGACGAGGAAGTCGCCGAGCGCTTTGGGCACCGTGAGGCCGAACGCCGCCGTCCTGGCCCCCGGCCATGGCTCGCTCTCGGTGGCGCCGGCCTCGAAGGCCCGCACGATCGGCGCGCAGCCGACGGCCTGCACCGCGACGAGGCGCGGCAGGCGGCCGGACACCCAGCCCAGCTCGAGCAGTTCGCGCAGGGCCTTATGGATGCCGATCAGGCCCACGCCCCCGCCGGTGGGGTACACGATGACGCCGGGCATCCGCCAGCCGAGCTGCTCGGCGATCTCCAGGCCCATCGTCTTCTTGCCCTCGATCCGGTACGGCTCCGTGAGCGTGGCGACGTTCTGGTACCCCGGGCGCCGCCCGACGGCCTCGGCGACGAGCCGGCCGGCGTCCCCGATCAGGCCGTCAACCAGGTACAGCTCGGCCCCGGCCGCCACGCACTCGGCGCGGGTGATCTCCGGCGCGCCGGCCGGCATGACGATCAGGCTGCGCAGCCCGGCCCGCGCCGCGTACGCCGACCAGGCGGCCCCGGCGTTGCCGTTGGTCGGCGTGGCGATCGCCGTCACGCCGAGCTCGGCGGCCCGGGAGACGCCCACCGCGGCGCCGCGCGCCTTGAACGTGCCGGTCGGCAGCGGGCCCTCGTCCTTCATCAGCAGGCGGGGGACCCCGAGCGCGCGGCCCATCGCCGGCAGGGCCAGCAGCGGCGTCATCCCCTCACCGAGGCTCACCACGCGATCGCGCGCGCGGACCGGCAGCAGCTCGTGATAGCGCCACAGGTCCGCGGGCCGGCCCGCGAGGTCCCCCGGGGACGCCTGGCGGGCGACCTGCTCCAGGTCGTACCTGGCCAGCAGCGGCGACCCGCACGCGCAGGTGCCGTGGACCCGGTCGGCGTCGTGACGGGTCCCGCAGCGCGGGCAGTCGAGATGGGATAGCAAGGAGTAGGCCATCGGCACGGCCGGGTCGTCCCGGGGCGTCAGCCAACGCTCGTTCGGCATATAGAGATCTTTCTCCCGAACGGCGGTGTGTTACCTCCCGATGTCAGTACCTCGTGGCATGATCTGACGACGTGTTCATCGCCGACCTGCACGTGCATTCGAAGTACTCGCGCGCGTGCAGCAAGGACTGCGACATCGAGCATCTGTGCGCCAAGGTCGGCAACCTGGCGTCGGACGGGCGGCCGATCCTGGGCCTGGATTCCCGCGACCTGCTGGACATCACGCTGTCGGCCGATCCCGGCTGCTTCCTGGTACCCGCGCAGGTGTGGACGCCCTGGTTCGCGGTCCTCGGCTCGAAATCCGGCTTCGATGCGGTGCAGGACTGCTACGCCGACCTGGCCGGGCACATCTTCGCGGTAGAGACGGGCCTGTCGTCGGATCCGGCGATGAACTGGACCTGTTCGTCCCTCGGCGCCTACCGCCTGGTCAGCAACTCCGACGCGCACTCGCCGCCGATGCTGGGGACCGGCTGGCCGCGCTGTGCCCGGGCCAGGATGACCAGATCACGGTGACCACCTTCCACGGGCTTGGCCTGCGGATCCTGCGCGAGCACGCTTCGGTGGCAGGGCTGCCGACGGGGTTCGGGGTCGCGGACGAAGCCGTCAGGCTCCGGGTCGCGACCGAGGTGGCCGGGTCCGAACGCGAGGGGCGCAGGCTGGCCGCGGACCCGGATCCGGCCGGCCGGCTGGCGCTGCGGGAGGAACTGGCCGCGCGCGGCCTAGTGGACTTCGACGGGCTGGTCGAGCTGGCGGCCGGGCTGCTCGCCGGCCACCCGGATGTCGCGGCCGGGCTGCGGGACCGGTGGCCGCGGGTCAGCGTGGACGAGTACCAGGACATCGACGCGGTGCAGTACGACCTGCTCCGCTCGCTCTGCGGCGACGGCGCGGGCCTGACCGCGATCGGGGACCCGGACCAGGCCATCTACGGCTTCCGGGGCGCCGACGTCGGGATCTTCGGCGCGTTCACCGCGGACTTCCCGGCGGCGGTCACGGTGGAGCTGACCAGGAACTACCGGTCGAGTCCTGAGATCGTGACCGCCGCGATGCAGGCCATCGCGCCGACGACGCTGGTCCCGGGGCGGAAGGCGGTCGCGGTCCGCGAGGACCCCGGCCGCGCCGACGCCCGCGACGCGGTCAGCTTCCACGAGGCGGCCGATGAGCACGCCGAGGCAGCGTGGATCGCGGCCGCGGTAGACCAGCTGCTCGGCGGCACGTCGTTCCACTCGCTGGACAGCGGACGGGCCGACGGGCACGCGCACGGCAAGCTCGGGCTGTCCGACATCGCCGTCCTGTACCGCACCGACGCGCAGGCCGGGCCGCTCGGCCAGGCGCTGACCCGGGCGGGGCTGCCCTACCAGAAGCGGTCGCACGACCTGCTCGCCCGACGCGCCTGGGTGCCGGACATCCTGCGCGAGATGCGCCTGGTCGCCGACCTGGCTAGCCCGGCGGCGGGGCAAGATGTCCTGTCGCAGCTCACGGCGGCCGTGCGGGCGCTCGCCGCGACGAGGGGCGAGCGTGACGCGACGGTGATCGACATCCGCGCGGCGGGCGAGCTGCTGACGCCGCTCGCGCGGCGGTGCGGCAGTGACACCGAGCGGTTCCGGGCCGAGATCGGACTGGGCGCGGAGACCGACGCCTTGGATCCGCGGGCCGAGGCGATCACCCTGCTGACCCTGCACGCCGCCAAGGGCCCGGAATTCGACGTGGTGTTCCTGGCCGGCTGCGAGGGCGGCCTGCTGCCGCGCAGGCTCCCCGGGTCGGGGCCGGTCACGGCTGAGCAGGCCGCAGAGGAGCGGCGCCTGCTGTTCGTCGGGATGACCAGGGCCCGCGGCACGCTGCTGCTCACCTGCGCGGCGCGCCGGACCAGGCATGGCTCCGAGGAGGCCACGGGCCGATCGCCGTTCCTCGCCGCGATCAGCCGGGACCTGCTCAGCCCGGCTACGCCGCAGCGGGCCCGGCCAGCCGGCGACCGCCAGCTGCGCCTGCTCTAGCCAGCGCGGGTGGCCCGCACGGGGACCGCGTGCTGCCCGCACCGCGGACCGCGTGTGACCCTCACCCCGGACCCCGCTAGCCCGCACCGCGGACCCCGCGTAGCCTCCCACCCCCGGATCTGGTGCTGCATGTGTCAAGCACCCCGCTTGACATCTCAATCATGCTTGATATAGTTTGCATGAGAAACTTGTGAAGGAGAGCAGCACAATGTCACGCACCCTCAAGCAGGAGGACCTTCTGGCTACGGCGCGGAAGGGCCAGGAGATCATGACCGAGGCGATCAGGACCTGGGTCGAGACGGTCAGGACCGCGGCCCCGAGGCTGTCGACCGTCTACGCGCCGCTCGCGAGCCAGCTGCCCCGGGCGGAAGCCGCGGTGGCCAGCGCCTATGACCTGGCCGAGCGCATGCTGGCCAGCCAGCGCAAGTTCGCCGAGGACGTGGTGAAGGCGACCAGGCCGCTGCTGCCGGGCATCGGCGCGAGCCAGCCGGAGGACCGCCGCGAGCCTGCCCCGCAGGAGCCGGCCACGGCGAAGGCGCCTGCGGCTGCTACCAAGACCCCGGCGGCGAAGAGCACGGCCAAGACGACCGCGCGAGTTGCGGGCACCCCGAAGAGCACGGCGGCGAGCCGGGTTTCGGGCACGCCGAAGACCACCACGAGCACTACCAAGCGCGCGCCGAGGAACACGAACGCCGGCTGAAACTCCGGCGGCGGGGCCTACAGGCCGATGTCGCCCAGTTCCTTGTACAGATCCGCGCGCGGATGACCTGGGCTGACGGGCACCACCGCGGTGTCGGGAGAGCCGCGGCCTGTCCGGCCTGGCTGCTTCGAGTGGCCGGGCTTGGACTGGCCGCGCCTGGCGCGGAAGATCCACCCGGAGGCTAGCCCGCCGACCAGGCCGCCGAGGTGGCCGACCCAGCTCACCCCGGGGGTACCCGGGATCGCCACGGTCAGGATGTAGGCGTACGACAGCGCCATGACCACGGCGGCGAGCGAGTCGATGAGGTTCCTGTCGATGAGCCCGCGGGCCAGGACATAGCCGAAGTACCCGAAGATGAGGCCGCTCGCGCCTACCGTCAGCTGATTGTTGCCCTGGAACAGCCAGACCGCCATGCCGCTCGTGATCGCCACGAGCAGCGTCACGCCGAGGAACTTGACGACCCCGCGGTAGGCGGCGAGCAGGCCGAAGACGAACAGCGGCCCCGAGTTGCCCTCGATGTGCTCCCAGTTGAAGTGCAGGAACGGGGCGGTGAAGATGTCGGCCAGGTGCCCGAGACTGCGGGGCAGGATCCCGTAGCTGGCGTCGAGGTGGTAGTGATCGGTCCAGTTCGCGACCTGGAGGGCCCAGATCAGCGCGATGAACCCGACCATCAGGAAGAACGCCTTCCTGGCTTCGTCCACGTCGATCTCGGCAGCCCGGTAAGCCTTGCGGCCCTGGCCACCTTGCGGGACTGTGGTCCCGGCGGCGGGAGGGCCGGAGCCAGGTTGGCTAGTCATACTTCATTGTCTACCCGCCGCGCCGTGGCCGAGACCGGATGAGCAGGAGCAGGTGCTCGAGGCGCTTGCGACATCTACAGTTACCTCAGTGATGTCATCGGGTGGCGGAGGTGGTCGTGGCTGCCGTCGCGTTCGGCCCGGACCGGGGGAGGCATCGTTCCCGCACCCGGACCGGCTTGGTCCTCGGGGCGGGAGGCGTCCTGGGCGCGGCCTGGATGACGGGCGCGCTGGCGTGCCTGCAGGACCGGCTGCCCTGCGCACTGGGCGACGTCGACCTCATCGTCGGGACGAGCGCGGGCAGCGTGCTCGCCGCCGCCCTGCGCTGCGGCACCTCCGTCCAGGAGATGGTGGCCTGGCAGCGCGGTGAGGTGACCGGGGTGCTGAGCGAATCGGCCGCGCTGGCCACCCTGGACGGGCCGCTGCCGCCCCTGCCGTACCTGCGGTTCGGTTCCGTGCCGCTGGCGCGCGCGGCCCTGCTCACGCCGCACCGGGTGCCCCCGTGGGTAGGCGCGAGCGCCCTGCTGCCGCACGGCCGGGGCCAGCACGTCGCGCTGCGATCCCTGATCGAGGCTCTGCAGCGGCGCCGTGGCCAAGGCGACCCGCCGCAGGCCTGGCTCGACGGCGACACGTGGCTCGCGGCCGTCGACTACGACACGGGGCAGAGCGTGTTCTTCGGCCGGGAGGGCGCGCCGCCCGCCTCGGTGCCAGACGCCGTGGTGGCCTCGTGCTCCATTCCCGGCTGGCACGAGCCGCAGCCCATCGGCGGCCGCCGCTACGTCGACGGCGGCGTGCGGTCGGTGACCTCGCTCGGCGCCCTGAGCGGGGAGAACCTGCGCGAGGTCTACGTGCTCGCCCCCATGGCCAGCATCGAGATCGATTACCCGCTCCAGGCATACCTGCGCATCGAGCGCCCGCTGCGGCAGATGATCACCTACAGCGTCCTCCGGCAGGCCAGGGCGCTGTCCGCGCAGGGGATGCGCGTCACCGTGCTGACGCCGGGGCCCAAGGACCTGTCCGCCATGGGGATCAACCTGATGGACGGCAGGCGCAAGGAAGCCGTGCTCGAGGCCTCGTTCGTTACCTCGGCCGATTCGCTCGGCCGCCTGGACCGGGCTGGCGCGCGCGTCGCCTGAGGTGGGCGGTCAGTGCTCCAGCGCGGCGTCGAGGGTGATGTCCACCCCGGTGAGCGCCTTGCTGACCGGGCAGCCGGCCTTGGCGTCCTGAGCCACCTTGGCGAACTGAGCGTCGTCCAGGCCGTCGACCTCACCGCGGACGGTGAGCTTGATGCCGGTCAGGCGGAATCCCCCGGCCGGGTCTGGCCCGAGCGACACGTCGGCCTGCACGTCGAGGGCCTGCGGCGTGCCCCCTGCCATCCCTATCAGCGCCGACAGTTGCATCGCGTAGCAGGCGGAGTGGGCCGCGGCGATGAGTTCCTCGGGACTGGTGTACCCGCCGGCCTCCTCGGCGGCCCGCCTGGGGAACGACACTTCGTAGGTGCCGATCTTGGAACTCGTAAGCTCGACCAGGCCCTTGCCCTGCTCCAGGGTCCCGGTCCAGGCGGTACGTGCGGTACGGGTTGGCATCGAGTCTCCTCATCCAGGCGAAGCGACATCTGCTCCACCCTAGTACGAACCATCCCGAACCACCTGGAAGGTGGCCAGGGTCGGATCGGCCGCGTAGGCGATCCGGCCGCCGTCGGCCGCGACCTCGCGCAGGGCCTGAAGCGCGTCGGCCGTGACGAGTTCACCCGGGGCGAGGACCGGCACGCCGGGCGGGTAGGGCGCGACGAGTTCGGCGCTGACCCGGCCGATGGCGGCGTCCGCGGAGACGGTCTCGTTCCGGGCGAAGAACGCGTCGCGGGGCGACAGGATCGTCTGCGGCACCACCGTCCACGCGGCGGCGGCCACCGGGTGCCGCGGCCGGCCGCGGTGCCGCTCGATCGCGGTGATCAGCACCTCGACGAACGCGGCGACCCGCTCCTCGTCGTCGGCCATCGACACGATCGGGATGACGAGGTCCTTCTCCCCCATCTCCACCGGCATGCCCGCGGCGATCAGGTCGGCCTCGACCAGGCCCCCGTGGGCCCCGGTCCCGGCCAGCAGCACGACGAGCTTCGCCGGATCCACGCCGGGGCCGTCGAGGACGTCCACGCCCGGCACCTCGCGCAGGCGCCGGCGCGCCGCAGCGACGCCGCGCAGCAGCCGGTCGCACAGGCGATGCCCGTCCCTGGCCAGCAGCGCCCGCGCGGCGTCAATGCTGGCCGTGATGGAGCCCGCCGGACTCGTAGTGTGGGTGGCCTCGAAGGAGCGGTTGAGCCGGGCGACGTCCAGGCGCTCGGTCCTGGCTAGGAGCAACGCCCCCTGGGTGTACGCGGGCAGGGTCTTGTGCGCGCTGGTCACCATCGCGTCGGCGCCCGCCGCGATGGCGTGCGCGGGCAGGTCGGGGTGAAAGCCGAGGTACGCGGCCCAGGCGCCGTCGATGATCAGCGGCACGCCTGCCTCGTGCGCGGCCCGGGCGTGACCGGCCAGGTCTCCGGTGGTACCGACGTACGAGGGGTCACCAAGGATCACGCCGCAGGCCGCGGGGTGCGCGGCCAGGGCGTCCCTGACGGTCTGCACCGCGACCGCGCCGGGCAGCCCGGAGGACGCGTCGATCTCCGGCCGCACCCACACCGGCCTCAGGCCCGCCATGACCAGGCCGAGCAGCAGCGACCTGTGCAGCGTGCGGGTGATGATCACCTCCTGGCCCGGCTGGCCGATGGCCAGGCAGAACGACTGGTTGCCGTGGGTGGATCCGGCCACGGAGAAACGGCACCAGTCGGCCCCCCACAGCGCGGCCGCGCGGGCCTCCGCGTCGGCGAGCAGGCGATCGGCGTGCTTGATCGTGTCCAGCCCGCCGTACAGCGGCGCGTCGCCCGCGACGACGGCGCCGGTCAGGCCCTGGCGCTGCTTATGGCCAGGGGTGGTCATCGGGTTCAGGCGCCCGGCCTCGGCCAGTCCCATCCAGTTCAGCCAGGCGGCCAGCAGGGGGGCGTCGGCCGCCAGCCCGAGCGGGTCACGAGGATCGGCCGGCGCCTTGGGCAGCGGCGGGTCAGGAGTTGTAATGGTCACCGGTCTAGTGTCGGCGATCAGGAGGCCCGATCCGCGGCCGGGGCAGGATGCCCCGCTATGGTGTCGGCGTCGGCTCGGCGGTCGGCGACGCCGCAGGTTCGCTCCGGCTGGCGGTCGGCGAGGCGGCGGGTTCGCTCGGGATGGCGGTCGGCGAGGCCGCCGGTTCGCTCGGGCTGGTGGTCGCCGAAGCCGCGGGTTCGCTCGGGATGGCGATCGGGGAGGCTGCGGGTTCGCCCGGAATCCTGTACAGCGGCTGCCAGGGCGATCCGGACGGATTGCTTATCTCGGACTGGGGGGAGATCCCCTGGTTAGCCCACTTGGCC
>JBOHCK010000262.1:0-8698 GCA_050698755.1 Streptosporangiaceae bacterium
GCAGCCGGACCCGATGACCCGTCAACGGTCCTGGCCGAGACCGCCAGAGCAGATCAACGACGCGATCGAGTTTCGGGCGGCACAGGTTCGACAAGCGTGACTTCGTCTGGCGCGGAGCCGTGGACGTCGCCTCGATCAGGATCTGGCTCCGCGATCCCGGTCCCGTGATCGACGGGATACCCTCTAGCCGGTGGTGCATTCAAGCTGCTTGAAGGCGCGCGCCTGGTTCGCGATCGCGGTCTCGGTGGGCAGCCGCTCCATGCTGCTGGCCCCGTAGAAACCGTGACAGTACTTCGCGCGACGCAGGACGTATGCGGCGTCGCCGGGCGTCACGATCGGCCCGCCGTGGCACAGTACGATGATGTCGCTGCGCACGCTCCGTGCGCTCTGCGCCCATTCGTCGATCGCCAGCACGCTGTCATCCAGGGTCTTGGCGGTCTGGGCGCCGACCGTCCCGCCGGCCGTGAGCCCCAGGTGGCAGACGATGAGGTCCGCGCCTGCCTCAGTCATGGCTGCCGCGTCCTCAGCCGAGAAGACATAGGGCGTAGTCAGCAGGTCACGCTCGCGGGCGGCCGCGATGAGGTCCACCTCGAGGCTGTAGCTAAGGCCCGTTTCCTCCAGGCCGACCCGGAACATGCCGTCGATGAGGCCGACCGTGGGGAAGTTCTGCACGCCGGAGAAGCCAAGGCGGATCAGGTCGCCCAGGAAGTTGTCCCGGTGCATGAACGGGTCCGTCCCGTTGACGCCGGCCAGCACCGGGGTCTGCCGTACCACCGGCAGGACTTCGCGGGCCATCTCCAGGACGACGTCGTTCGCATTACCGTAGGCCAGCATGCCCGCCAGGGACCCGCGGCCGGCCATCCGGTAACGGCCGGAGTTGTAGAGCACGATCAGGTCGATGCCGCCGGCCTCCTCGCACCTCGCTGACAGCCCGATACCCGCCCCGCCGCCGATGATCGGCTCGCCGCGCTGTGCCATCTCCTGGAACTTCGTGACCAGTCCGGCCCTGCTGAACCGCGGCATCGCTACCCTCCATGTTCGCTTCGCAGAATTCCTACGCTATACCCCTGAATATGCCCGCCACGGCGTCCGCGAATTCGGGCGCGTTGATGTGGTACGGCAGCCGGATAAGCTTCCGGTCGGGGGTCTGGCGGATCTCCTGTTCCAGCGTGCCGAATAGCACAGCATCGGCCTGCGGATCGTGGAATGGTTGCCCGGGCGCATCGATCATCGATATCCCGCCCTCCGGGATGACAAAGCGCACGGGCCCGGCGCAGGCGTTGAGCTTCCCGGCGATCCACGCAGCCACCCGGGCATGCTCTTCCGCGGTTGTCCGCATCAGCGTGGCCTGCGGGTTGTGGGCGTAGAGGTTCCGGTCACGGTAATGGCGCGGGACGCTGGCGCGCGGGCCAAAGTTGACCATGTCCAGCGCGCCGCACGAGCCGACATAAGGTACGCGGGTCCGGGCGATGGCGTCGAGCCGGCCTTCGCCGGCGCTCATCACCCCGCCCATGAGCAGATCGCATACCTCGGTCGTCGTGATGTCGAGGACGCCGGTGAGGATGCGGGCATCGACCAGCTTTTCCATGGACTGCCCGCCGGTACCGGTGGCGTGAAAGACAATGCATTCGTAGTCAGCGCCGAGGGCGGCGCGGAGGCTGGTGATGCACGGCGTCGTCACGCCGAACATGGTCAGCCCCAGGGCGGGTTTGGCGGCCGGGCCCGGCCGCGGCCGGCGGCTGGCCATCCCGGCGACGGCATGCGCCGCGTTGGCGAGCACGACACGGGAGATCCGGTTGAGCCCGGCCAGGTCGGTGACCGAGTACATCATGGCGATGTCGCTGGGCCCGACGTAGGCCGCGACATCGCCGGAGGCGACGGTGGAGACCATGACCTTCGGCACGCCGACGGGCAGGGCCTGCATCGCGGGGGTGATGAGGGCGGTCCCACCGGACCCGCCGAGGCCGAGCATGGCCGCGATGTCACCGGCGCGGGCCGCCGTGTAACGCGCGAAGGCCACCGCCATCGCTGCTATCGCCGCGCCGCGGTCGCTGGTGAGCACGGCGGAGGCGCCGCCCGGATGACAGGCCGCGACGTCCCCGGGCAGCACGTCGGCGTCAGCGGCCGCGCCTCTCGTGCTCAGGTCGACGGTGACCGCGGGAAGGCCCGCGGCCTTGATGAGCGCGGCCGCGTAGCGGAGCTCCTCGCCCTTGGTGTCGAACGTGCCCGCGACGTAGATGCTGCTCACGGCCTAGCCGCCGCGTCGCAGTGCGGCCGGCTGCCAGCCACCCGCGCCCGGGTCATCAGGCTCGATCCGGGTCCGGGGAGGCAGGCCAGTTCCGGGGCGTCATCAGCGACCTGCTCGGCACGGTGGCGATCTCCACGCTGACCCGGTCGCGCAGCTGATTCACCAGGTCCTGATCGACTGCCTCATCGACGATGACGACATCAAAGGCAGATACCGGAAGCAGGTGGTACAGAGCCGCCCGGCCTATTTTCGTGCTATCGATGAGCAGGAACTTCCGGCGACCGCTATTGATCATTGCCCGCTTGAGGACGATCTCCTCCTGCTCCTGATGGTAGGTCAGGGCCGCATCCATCGCCGAGGTGCTGATAAATGCCGCGTCCACCGAGTACCCGGCGATCGCGTCGGCGCACGGTGAGCCCACGAACGAGTGATGGCTGGGAGCATATTCACCGCCCAGAGAGATGAGCCGGATGTGCTGCACCGACCTCAGCACGTCCAGGGTGGCCAGGTAGTTGGTCACCACCGTGAGCGGCTGTTTCGGTTCCAGCAGCCTGGCCAGCGCGAGCGCGGTCGTGGAATCATCCAGCATCACGCTCATCCCGGGCTCGATAAACCTGGCCGCGCATGCGGCGATCGCGTTCTTGAGGTCCTGGTTGGTCCGCATCCGGTATTCGTGGTTGCTCTCGAACACGGTGGAGGCCAGCGCCGATACGCCGCCGTGGTACTTGCGCACCATGCCGCGGCGCTCCAGCTCGTCGAGATCGCGGTGAATCGTCATCAGGCTCACGCCGGTCAGGTCCACCAGTGCGGCGGCGGTGGCCGTGCCGTTGGCCAGGACTTGCCTGGCGATCAAGTCGATCCGCGACTCGCGCGCCGTGGGCGGGACAGGCGGGGACACTAAGGCCCGGCCCGCGCCGTGCTGGTCAGCGCCACCGCGCCGGCCAGCGCGCGGCGGGTGTTCCGGCTCATTGTGAGTCCCCCCGGGGGATCTCATAGCGGCGATGTTAATCTCCCTAGCCTTCTAACACGACGCGCTTGCGGGTGCCGCAGGCTGGTGGACACGTTAGCGACCCGCAGCCCGGATGCGCAACCGTCGGGATAGTGGCTGGCCGGCCGCCCGGCACCGGGCCGCACGCCTCCGGGCGGTGTTGCTGCGCCGTCAATATCGACGTCCTTGCCCGCATCTTCGTGTCCCAGATACGCTCCTTAATCTGAAGCAACACCTTTAGAGAGTGTTATCGTAGTGTTACTTTCACAGCCTTGAACGATAACTTATCGACAGCTAGCGTTACGGCGTCGAGCGAGACGGTGCCGGCGGGACAGAGGCAGGAGGGCTATGACCAACGAACTGGTGCCGCCCGTGCCGCCCGCGCTGCTCGAGGTACGTGACCTCAGCAAGCACTTCGGCGGGGTGAGAGCCCTCGTCCAGGCGTCGCTGCGGCTGCCCGCGGGCACCACGGTGGCGCTGGCCGGCGAGAACGGCGCGGGCAAATCCACCCTGATCAAGATCCTCTCCGGAGCCATCCGCCCGGATGCCGGCCAGGTCATGATCGATGGCCGGGAAGCCCACATCCGCAACCCCTCGGACGCGGCCGTCAACGGTATCGCCACCGTCTACCAGGAACTGAGCCTGCTGCCTTACCTGTCGGTGGCCGAGAACCTGTTCCTCGGCCAGTACCCCCGGCGGCTCGGCGCCATCCGCTGGCGGCAGGTCAGGAACGAGGCGGGGCGACTGCTGGATGAGCTGGGCTTGCAGGTCCGGCCGCAAGCGCTGGTGGCGACCCTGGGCCTGCCCGAGCGCTACCTGGTCGAGATCGCCAAGGCGGTCCGGCACAACCCCCGCATCATGATCCTCGACGAACCCACCGCGGCGCTGGATCCCAACGACGCGGAGCAGATTTTCCGGCTCATGGAACGGCTCCGTGAGGGAGGCACCGGGATCATCTTCGTCTCCCACCGCCTAGACGAACTCCGCCGGTGCGCTCAAGCGTACATGGTGCTCAAAGACGGCACCACTACGGGCGAGGGAGCCATGGCCGACATCTCCGAGCGCGGCCTGGTCGCCCTGATGCTGGGCCAGCCCAGCCAGGCCGGCCAGCCCGGCGGAGCCGATGCTCCCGTCACCGCGGGAACCGGCCGGGCCACGCCGGGCAATGCCTCGGGTATCCCGGCTGGTGAGGCGCGGCTGTGGGTCAGTCACCTGTCCACGCTGCACATCCGTGACGTGTCGTTCACCGTCCGGGCGGGGGAGATCGTCGGCGTGGCCGGGCTGCGCGGCTCCGGCCAGTCCCAGTTGTGCCGTGCCCTGGTGGGCGCAGACAAGGCCACGGCCGGCACCATGGAGCTGGGCGGCAGCCGGTTCGCTCCCCGGTCCCCGCACCAGGCGTGGCGGCGCGGAGTGTGCCTGCTGCCCATCGAGCGCAAGTCGGAAGGCCTGTTCCCCAACCTCTCCGTGGCCAGCAACATCTCCTACGGCCCGATGGTCAACCGTGAGCTCGGCTGGGTGACCCGCCGCCGCCAGCACGCGCTGGCCAGCCAGTACCGGGACAGTCTCGACATCCGGCTGCCCGGTGGCCAGCTGGACGTGCCGGTCGGCGCGCTGTCGGGCGGGAACCAGCAGAAGGTGGTGCTCGCCCGGCTGCTGGCCGGGCGCCCGGCCGTGCTGGTCCTGGACGAGCCGACGCGCGGGGTGGACGTGGGTGCGAAGGCACAGATCCACGCGCTGATCACCGGCCTCGCCGCGGCCGGAGTCGGCGTGGTGGTCAGCTCCAGCGAGCTGGACGAGCTGATGTCGCTTAGCACCAAGCTGCTGGTCATGCACCGGGGCGAGGTCGCGGCGGAGATCGGTCACGACTTCGACGAGCAGACGATCATCGGCCTGGCCTCCGGCTCGGACATGCGGTTCGCCGCCGGCGGATCAGGCCTGGACAAGGACGGCCGACATGCCTGACATCAACGCGGGACAGGAGCTGCCGGCCGCGCAGCCGCTGCCGCTGGGCGGTGCCGATGCGGCGCAGAGCCCGGCCGCGGTCGACCCGCTGGCCGCCGCGCCCCGGCCCGCCCGGCGCGAGGGGACCCTGCGGTACGGGCCGACGGCCGCTGTCGTGGTCATTCTCCTCGTCGTCACCTCGCTGACGGTGCCGAACTTCCTGACCGTCACCAATTTCCTCAATGTGCTGCAGCAGATGTCCATCATCGGGGTCGTGTCCCTCGGGATGACCTTTGTCATCCTGACGGCGGGCATCGACCTGTCAGTGGGCGCGGTCCTGGAATTGACCTCCGTGCTGTGCGCTCTCATCCTGGCTCATCACCTGCCGGTCATCGTGGCCATCCTTGCCGCCGTGGCCGCGGGCGGGGTGGTCGGCATCGTCAACGGGCTCGGTTATACCGTGCTCAAGATCCAGCCATTCGTGATGACGCTGGCGACCCTCGCCATCACCGAAGGGCTGGCCCTCACCTTCGCCAACGGCAGTGAGGTCTCGTACACGGCTAGCTCCAGCCTGCTCGATTTCCTGGGCATCGGCGGGATCGGCCGGCTGTCCGGGGAGTTCGTCGTGTTCCTCGGCCTCGCCATCCTAGGCTGGCTGACGCTCCGGTTCCTGCCGTTCGGCCGCTATGTCTATGCGGTGGGCGGCAGCCTGGAGACCGCCCGCCTGGCGGGGATCCGGGTCAAGCTCGTCCTGGCCTTCGTCTACGTCATCTGCGGCATCGGGGCGGGCGTCGCCGGCGTGATGGTCACCGCCAGCCTCGGGGTCGGGGAGCCCACGGCGGGCAGCCTGACCAACCTGGACGCCATCGCCGCGGTGGTCATCGGCGGCACGAGCCTGATGGGCGGCCGCGGCAGTGTCTGGGGCAGCGTGGCCGGCGCATTCATCCTGGCCCTCATCGCCGACGTCCTGACCCTCTTGGGGGTTTCGCCCTATCAGACAGAAGTCATCCGCGGCTGCGTGATTATCGCCGCCGTGCTAGTGGGCTCTATCCCTGTCCTCCGGGGCGGCTGGATAAGCAGGATCAGGACCAAAAGCCTCTAGATCCGCTGGGCAACCTGGCCGGCAAAAGGTCCTTACTCAACTCACGATTCGATCCAATGATGCTCGGAAGGCAGGGTGGGTAATATGGTGGATAAGCGATGGGCGGCCGCTGCGGGCCTCTCCGCGATAATGGTGACCGCGGCCGCCTGCGGGAGTTCAGGAAACGGGAGCTCGGGCAGCAGCACAGGGGCCTCCAGCTCCAGTTCCGCGGGCAGCACGAGCGCGGCGTCCATCAACCTCGGCGTTTACTGCGCCTCCACATGCCGCCAGCAGCTGGCCCTGCACACCTCCCCGTCCTCGGTCAAGTGCAAGGTCGCGTTCCTGGACGACGCGACGTCGTTCCCGTACGGGGCCACCCAGTACCAGGAGGCACAGAAATACGCCCGGAAGTACTTCCCTGGCATGAGCCTCACTGTGCAGAACGGCAACAACGACCCGGTGGCCCAGAGCCAGCAGCTCAACACCGTCGTGGCGCAGGGCTACAAGGTCGTCATCCTGGACCCGGTCGTCTCTGACGCGCTCGTGCCCGCGACCAAGAAGGCCGAGGCCGCCGGCGTGAAGATCGTCGATATTGACCGCACCGTCAACACGCCGGTGCAGACCATCATCAAGGCCCCAGACGTCCCCCTCGGCGCCCGCGAGGCGCAGTACGTGGCCAGCCAGCTGCACGGTCATGGGACCGTCGCCATCCTCAGCGGCACCCCGGGCGCGTCACCGACCATTGACCGGACCCAGGGCATCATGTCGGTCCTCAAGCACTACCCAGGCATCCACGTCGTATCCAACGTCAACGGCAACTACGACACGAACCAGTCGTACACCGCGGTGACCAACCTGCTGACCCGCTACCCCAAGGGCCAGCTCAACTGGATCATCTCCGAGGCCGACGTGATGTCGCTGGGAGCCATCAAGGCTCTCCAGGGCGCGCACCGCACCGACGTGAAACTGGCCAGCATCGACGGCCAGAACCAGGGTCTGCAGGCGGTCCAGGCCGGGCAGATGCAGGCGGATGTCGTATACCCGGTCGTGCAGCCGGCCGCCGAGGTCGCCGCCGCCAAGGTCTGCGCGGGCGAGAGCGTCGCGTCCCAGGTGGCGCTGCTGTACCCGCTGGTCACCAAGGCCAACGTCAGCACCTACCTCGGCACCAACTTCGGCTGATACCGGCCGTCAGGAAGGAGCGCATCAATGAAGCTGTCATTCAACACGTGGGCGTATTCCAGCTTCCCGTCGTGGCTGCCCGCCTACCCGCTGGAAGAGACGATCAAGCGGCTGGCGCGGATCGGGTACGACGGCGTCGAGATCGGCGCGTGGAGCCCGCACGCATTCCCGGAGACGACGTCGGCGCAGCGCCGCCAGGAGATACGCCGGGTGCTCGACGGTGAGGGCATCGCGCTGTCGAGCATGCTGCCCGCGCCGTCCGGCAACAACGTCAGCTCGCCCATCCCCGAGGAGCGGCGGTACGCGACGGAGCAGTACAAGAAGATCGCCGACCTGTGCGCCGAGTGGGGAGGCAAGACCCTGCTGTACATCCCCGGTTGGGTCGTGTTCGGCACGACCCGCCGCCAGGCGTGGGCGTGGAGCGCCGAGGCCCTGCGGGAGATCGCGGCGCACTGCCAGCCCCTCGGCATCACCGTCGTCGTCGAGCCCACGTCCTACGACAGCAACCTGGTCGACACCGCGGATCACGCGGCCGAGCTGATGGAGGACGTGGGCCTGCCCAACGTCAAGCTCATGTTCGACACGTTCCACGTGCTCTACCGCCGCGAGGTGATGACCGACTACGCCTACCGGATGGGCCGCGACCTCAAGCACATTCACCTCTCCGAGGAACGGCGGATGCCGCCCGGCGACGGGCGGGGCGACTTCCCCGCGCTCATCCAGGCGCTGCGAGATATCGAGTTCGACGGCTACCTCACCATGGAGATCGGTTTCGACCGCCGCGATGTGGAGCCGGACTGGTTCGCGCGGCGTGCCTTCGAGTACCTGACGCCCCTGGTGAAGTAGGCGCGCGAGCGGGCGCGGCCATCGCGGGCCGGGCATCGACGATGAGGAGGAGAGAGAGTGGGACTGCTCGAGGGCAAGGTCGTGTTCATCACGGGCGCCGCGCGCGGCCAGGGGCGCAGCCACGCGCTGAGGTGCGCGGCAGAAGGAGCTGACGTCGCGCTCATCGACCTGGGCTCGGCGGGAAAGGTGGCGGCGCCGCCCTACCTCACGGCCACGCCGGAGCAGCTGGCCAGCACCAAGGCCGACGTCGAGGTCCTGGGGCGGCGCGCGGTCAGCTTCGAAGTGGACGTCCGCGACTACGCGGGGCTGGCCCAGGCGGCCGAGGCCACCGCGCGGGAACTCGGCGGTATCGACTGCGTAGTGGCCAACGCCGGGATCTCGGATGCCTTCTACCCGGTATGGGACCTGCCGGAAG
>JBOHCK010000263.1:0-8672 GCA_050698755.1 Streptosporangiaceae bacterium
CGGCGGTGTACCGCGAGGTGATGAGCAGCACCCTTGATCCCGAACGGCCGACGGCGGCGGGGGACAGGAGCACCGGGATGTCGGCCGTCTCCAGCACGTAGCCGATGATCTCCAGCGGCGCGGCCACCTGTACGCCCGGCAGGTGCGCGACCGTCGCGTACTGGCCCATCGTGATCCCGCTGGTGGCGGTCGACAGGTAATTCACCTGCACCAGGTGCTGGCCAGGAATGGTCTGCGCCGAGGCGCGCGGGAGGACCAGCAGGTCGTACTCACCCCGCCAGTTCGCGCCGACCACGCCCTTGACATCGGCCTCGTTCACTTCGACCGAGGCCGTCAGCAGCGAGAACGCGGCGGCCGCCACCAGCATCCCGCCGGCCAGCGCCACGGCCCGGCCGCGCGCGAACCGCACTCCGCGCCACACCAGCCTGAGCATAAGGTCGCCTTACATTGTTACTAGGTAAGGGCTAGAGTAGGGCCAGTGGCCCGGTTTCTGCCAGGGGTGATCCAGACATGATTGAGCTGCTCGGCGTGAGCAAGCGGTACGACACAGGTCCGGGTCGCCGGCTCATCGCGGCCGCCGACGTCAGCTTCACGATCGAGGCCGGCGAGTTCGTGGGGCTGACCGGTGCCACCGGGGCCGGCAAGACCACGCTGCTGAACATCATGGGCGCGATCGACCGGCCGGATGCGGGCACGGTCCGCCGCGACGGCGTCGAGGTGACCGCGTTGCGGGGCGCGGCGGCCGACCGGTACCGGCGCACCGTCGGGTTCGTGTTCCAGCACGTCGTGCTGCTGTCGGCGCTGACCGCCCTGGACAACGTGATCGCGCCGGTGCTGCCCTTCCGTACCGGCTGGAACAAGCGCGACCGGGCGGCCGACTTGCTGGCGGCGGTGGGCATGGCGGGCCGGGAGGGCGCGCTGCCCGCCCAGCTGTCCGGGGGCGAACGGCAGCGCGTGGCCATCGCCCGCGCGCTGATCAACACGCCGGAGTTGCTGCTCGCGGACGAGCCGACAGGAAATGTGGACGCGGACAGCGCGGCTGGCGTCCTCGACCTCCTGGCCGGCCTGCGCATCGAGCACACGATGACGGTCGTGCTCGCCTCGCACGACCCGCAGGTGGCGGCCAGGTGCGAGCGGCTGATCAGGCTGACCGGCGGGCGTGTCACCAGCGACTTCCAGCTGACCGGCGGGGAGTCGCCGGTCAGCATCCTGCGCCGGATCGGCCAGCTTGGCTAGGCCAGAACATTACCTAGAGACAAGGTAAGGCGCATGCCTCTGCACCACGCGGTCCTGGCCCTGCTGGCGGCCAAGCCCGCCCACGGTTACGAGCTCAAGAACAGCTTCGAGGAGGCCGTCGGCGACCAGTGGGGCGGGCTGAACATCGGCCACCTCTACCAGGTGCTCGACCGGCTGTCCCGCGACGGCCTGATCGAGTCGGAGCGTCAGGCGCAGCAGGTCAAGCCGGACCGCGTGGTCCACCGCCTTACCCCGGCGGGCCGCGCCGAGCTTGACCGCTGGCTGAGCGAGTCGGCCGTCCCCGCCCGCGGGTACCGCGACGACTTCTTCCTCAAGGTCATGGCGGCCGTCCGCTCCGGCGACCCCGCAACGCTATCCGCCGTGCTCGGCCGGCAGCGCGCTCACCTGCTGCGGCAACTGCACGCCCTGGCCGAGGCCCGCGGCACCATCAGCACCACGGCCGTCGAGTCACTGCTCATCACCGCCGCCGAACTGCACATCCGCGCCGACCTCGGCGTGGTCGACGCCGCGGAGACCACCCTCACCGCCGACCCCGCCGTGGTCAGCGAGCCAGCATCACCGGGCCTGACCGCGCCGCAGAGCGCAGCGGGCTAGGGGACCCCTGGTCATCAACCGGCGCGGCGCTCGATGGCTTGGGCGTAGAGCCGGCCGGCCCGGTAGGAGGAGCGCACCAGCGGCCCGGACATGACTCCGGCGAACCCGAGGGCGAGCGCCTCCTCGCGAAGCTCGACGAACTCCTCCGGCTTGACCCAGCGTTCCACCGGATGGTGCCGCGGCGTCGGGCGCAGGTACTGCGTGATGGTGAGCAGCTCGCACCCGGCGGCCCGCAGGTCCGCCATGGCCTCGGTGATCTCGTGCCGTTCCTCGCCCAGCCCCAGGATCAGGTTGGACTTCGTGACCAGCCCCGCCTCTCGCGCCGCGCGGAGCACGTCAAGCGAGCGCCCGTACCTGAACCCCGGCCTGATGCTGCGGAAGATCCGAGGCACGGTCTCGATGTTGTGCGCCAGGACCTCCGGCCGGGCGCCGAACACCTCGGCGAGCCGGTCCGGCTCGGCGTTGAAGTCGGGGATGAGCAGCTCCACGCCGCAGCCGGGGACGGCCGCGTGGATCTCACGGCAGACCTGCGCGTACAGCCAGGCCCCGCCGTCGGGCAGGTCGTCGCGCGCGACGCCGGTCACGGTCGCGTACTTCAGGCCCATCGCGGCGACGGACTCGGCGACGCGCCGGGGTTCCCCCTGGTCGAGCGGCGCCGGCTTGCCGGTGTCGATCTGGCAGAAGTCGCACCGGCGGGTGCACTGATCGCCGCCGATGAGGAACGTGGCCTCGCGGTCTTCCCAGCACTCGTAGATGTTCGGGCAGCCCGCCTCCTCGCAGACGGTGTGCAGGCCCTCGCTGCGGACCAGGGACTTCAGCTCGGTGTACGAGGGCCCGGTGCGCAGCCTGGTCTTGATCCACGGCGGCTTGCGCTCGATCGGGACCTGGCTGTTGCGGGCCTCCAGGCGCAGCATGCGCCGACCCTCCGGTGCGAGTACCACCCCTCCAGGTTATGGTGCCGCGGACTAGGCGATAGCGGCGACCTCACCGCTGAGGGCAGGTAGGTCGTAGAGCTGGTGCCAGGCGCGGTACCCGAGCGCCTGCGCCAAGTGGTCCTGTACCAGCGGCGTGACCTCGGCCACGGTGACGGGCCGGCCGACCTCGACCGACAGCGTGGTCACGCCCGCGTCCCTGATCCCGCACGGGACGATCCGGTCGTACCACGACAGGTCGCAGTCGCAGTTCAGCGCGAACCCGTGCATGGTGACGCCCTTGGCGACCCGCGCGCCGATCGCGCCGACCTTCCGGTCCGGCCACGCCCCCCCGTCGCCCTTGATCCACGCCCCGCTGCGCCCCGCGACCCGCTCGGTCGTGATCCCGAAGTCGGCGCAGGTCCTGATCATGGCCTCCTCGAGCGCCCGTACGTAGGCGACCACATCCAGCGGCTCGCGCAACTTGATGATCGGGTAACCGGTGAGCTGCCCGGGCCCGTGCCAGGTGATCTTGCCGCCGCGGTCCACGTCGATGACCGGCGCGCCGGGGTCGCCGAACGGCCGGTCCGATGCGGCCGTCCGCTTGCCCGCCGTGTACACCGGCTGGTGTTCGAGCAGCAGGCAACTGTCGGGAACCTGATCGGCCACCCGCCGGGCGTGAACACGCCGCTGCAGCTCCCAGCCGTCGAGGTAGCCGACCCGCGCAGGACCGAAGACGAAGTACCCGAGCTCGCTCATTTTCCCAGCTTACGCACGGCCGCACCGTCACGATGCCGGTCCGCCCAGCATCCGCCTCAGCTCGCCCCAGCCCGCTCCCAGGCCCGCCTAAATACCGGGCGCAGAATGGAAATGTGATCGATGAGGCTCAGCTACGCCAGATGAGCCGGGACGAGCGCCGCGAACTGGCCCGCGCCCTGGCTGCCATCGACCTGCCGTACTCGGTGATGGACCCGCGCGTCCGGCGGCGCAGGCAGTTCGGCATGATGCTGATGGCGGCCTGCTGCATAGGGCTGGCAGGCTGGATCGCGTTCCTCATCCTGACCCTGCCCGCTCGCTACACCTCCAGTGACTGGCGGGCCGTGTGGGTCGGGCTGGACGTCGCCGAGCTCCTCGGGTTCGCCGCGACCGCCTGGGCGGCGTGGTCCCAGCGCCAGATCGTCATCTTCTTCATGATCATGACCGGGACGCTGCTGGTCTGTGATGCGTGGTTCGACCTGGCGCTCGATTACGGTTCGAGCGGGTTTACGACGAGCGTGCTCAGCGCGGTGCTGGCCGAGTTCCCGCTCGCGTTCATCATGTTCGCCGCCGCCAGGCGGCTGATCAGGGTCACCGTCCATACGGTGATGCAGCTGTCCGGGTTCACGGGTCCGGTCCCGCCGTTGTGGCGGGTGCCTCTGCTCGCCGCGGGTCTGGAGGAAGCACTCCCCGCCCTGCTGAGGCAGGGACCCAGCGTTCTTGACGAAGATGTCACGGCCGGGGGCCGCTCCTCGTCTTAAGGGCTGACCGACCGCCCGAGGGAGAAGCGTGGACGCGAGCGATTACACCGAGTACCGGCCGCTGATGTTCTCGATCGCCTACCGGATGACCAGCAGCGTGGGCGACGCCGAGGACATCGTCCAGGAGGCCTTCCTGCGGCTGACCCGCGTCCTTCGCGACGGAGTCACCATCACGAGTCCCAAGGCCTACCTGGCCACGGTCACCACCCGGCTGGCGATCAGCCACCTGCGGTCCGCGCGGGTACGCCGGGAATCCTACGTGGGCGCCTGGCTGCCCGAGCCGCTCGTCACGAGCGAGCTCGGCCCCGCGGCCGCCCCGGACCCCGCAGAGCGAGCCGAGATGTCCGATTCCCTGTCCATGGCCTTCCTCATCCTGCTGGAGAGCCTGTCGCCTACCGAACGCGCCGTATTCCTCCTGCACGAGGTATTCGGTTACGACTACAGGGAGATCGCTGACATTACCGGCAAGTCCGAGGCGAACTGCCGGCAGATCTTCGCCCGCGCCAGGCAGCACGTCGACCAGGGCAGGCCGCGCTTCGAGGCCTCCAGGGAGCAGCGCGACGAGGTGGCCCGCCGGTTCTTCGAGGCGGCGGGCGGCGGTGACCTGAACGGCCTGCTTGAGCTCCTCGCTCCGGACGTGGTCATGATGGGCGACGGCGGTGGCAAGGGCCAGGCCCTGCTCCAGCCGACGTACGGGCCGGACCGGGTCGCCCGGTTCCTGCTCGGGCTGTTCCGCCGGGCGCAGAACGAGGGCACCTACGGCGTTCCCGCCTTGGTCAACGGCCAGCCCGGCGCGGTGGCCTACGATCCCGAGGGCCGGGTGGCCGCCGTGTTCACCCTCGACATCGCCGACGGTCAGGTCCAGGCCGTCCGCTCCGTGGTCAATCCCGACAAGCTCCAGCACCTCGGGCCGACCTCCGACCTGTACCTGCGGCCGGACCGGGACTTACCCTGGCGGTCATGGCCACCGACTTCACCGAGGAAACCGCCGCCGACGCGGTCGTGGAGAGCTTCGCGAACACGCCGGACCCGCGGCTGCGTGAGCTGCTGACCAGTCTGGTGCGGCACCTGCACGCCTTCGTCAGGGACACCGAGCCCACGATCGGCGAGTGGCAGCGGGCGATCGAGTTCCTCACCGCGACCGGTCACCAGTGCGACGACGAGCGGCAGGAATTCATCCTGCTCTCCGACGTGCTGGGCATTTCCATGCTGGTGGAGACGATCAACCACAGGAAGACCGCAGGCGCCACCGAGTCCACCGTGCTCGGCCCGTTCCACGTGGTGACCTCGCCGCGCCGCGCGCCGGGCGACAGCATCGATCTGGTCGGCTCGGGTACGCCCTGCGTGGTGGAGGGCCGGGTCCTCTCGGCCGGAGGCGCGCCGCTGCCGGGCGCGGAACTCGACGTCTGGCAGGCCAGCGACCAGGGCTTCTACGACGTGCAGCAGCCGGACGTGCAGCCGCGGGGCAACGGCCGCGGGCTGTTCACCGCCGACGAGAACGGCGCTTTCTGGTTCCGTACGGTCGTGCCCTGCCATTACCCGATCCCCACCGACGGCCCGGTCGGCACGCTGCTTCGCGCGACGAAACGGCACGGGTACCGGCCGGCGCACATCCACTTCATCGTGACCGCCCCCGGCCACCACGAACTCACCACGCATATCTTCGTGGCGGGCAGCCCCTACATCGAGTCGGACACGGTCTTCGCGGTGAAGAAGAGCCTGATCACCGAGTTCACACTGGTCGATGACCCGGAGCAGGCGGCCAGGTACGGGCTCACCGGTCCGTTTTGCCTGGCGAATTTCGACATCGTCCTGCTCCCCGCCGCGGAAAGCTAACCCACCGTAAAACGAGCGCCGCTTCCCGTGCGGCGCGGGAGTAGATCGGCGCGGCGCCCTCTTCCATCCACAGGTGCCCGGCCAACTCGCACATCGGGACCACCATCATCCAGCCGCCTCCGCCGGCGGGCCCGGGCACCTCTTCCAGGTCGCCCGCCATCCGGCCGAGCGCGGTGGTGCCCATGCCCCTACCTTCCCCGTAGGGGCTGCCGCTCGCAATCAAGTTTCCCGCCGACGGCGAATGGCCCGCGTCCGACCGGGTAGCCAGGCAAGCCTGAACGTCCGCGCGCAGGGCGCGGCGGTGAGGGGATTAATGCTTCAGGCGCTGCTCCTGGCCGGGATCGTGGCCGCGCCGCTCGGGTCGGCGGCCTTGTTCCTGCCCATCAGGCGCCGCGTCCGCGGCGCGGGAACCTGGCCGGCCGTGCGGCGGTTCGTGCTGGCCGTGATCGGTACCGCGGTGCTGGCCGCGGCCGTGGCGGTCATCCTGCGGGTCATCGGGGCCTCACAGCACAACCTGGTGGCCGGGGTCGCGGGCGTGGTCTTCGCCAGCCTGGTCTTCCTCCCGGTGACCAGGCGGTGGTCCGCCCGCGCCCATATGTGCTGGGCGACCAGCATGTTCCTGTTCGTGGTGTACCTGGTTTACGCGCTCGAGTGGACCTTCGACAGCCACCTCGGGGCCGCCAGCACGGCGGGTGGGCTCCTGCTCTGGGTGCTGGAGGTCTTCGCCGCCCTGCTGTGCTGCGCGTACCTGTGGGAGATCTGCGACGCGCTCGGCACAGAACACTGGCGGCGCCGGATCACCCCCACGACCAGGCTGTCCGTGCCCGACAGCGAACTGCCCATGATCAGCCTGCACGTCCCGGCGCATAACGAGCCGCCGGATATGGTCATCGACACGCTGCGCTCGCTGCTCCGCCTGGACTATCCGCGCTATGAGGTCATCCTCATCGATGACAACACCGATGACGAGGCGCTGTGGCGGCCGGTGGAGGCCTGGTGCGCGAGCCACGGGGTTAAGTTCGCCCACCTGGAGAACTGGCCGGGTTACAAGTCGGGGGCGCTGAACTACGCGCTGCGCAGACTCACCTCCCCCGAGGCCGACGTGATCGGCGTGGTCGACTCGGACTACCAGCTCGAGCCTGGGTTCCTGCGCCGCTGCGCGCCTGCGTTCGCCGATCCGTGGATCGGCTTTGTCCAGGCGCCGCAGGACTACAGGGACTGGAGGCAGGCACGCTACTACCGGCGCCTGTACTACTCCTACAAGTACTTCTTCGCCATCTCTCAGCCATCGCGCAACGAGCATGACGGCGCCATCTTCGCCGGGACCATGGGCCTGATCCGGCGGGTGGTCCTTGAACAGCTCGGCGGCTGGGACGAATGGTGCATCACCGAGGACGCCGAGCTGTCGCTGCGACTGCTGCGGGCCGGCTGGCACGGCTTGCACGTGGACCAGTCGTGGGGCTACGGGGTCATGCCGCTGACGTTCGAGGCGCTCAAGGGCCAGCGGTACCGGTGGTGCTTCGGCGGCATCCAGATCCTGCGCATGCACTGGCGCTCGATGATGCCCGGTCGGCAGGGCCGGGAGAATCACCTGACCGCGGGACAGCGCTGGGCTTACCTGGCGGGTGCCGCGCAGTGGTACGGGGACCTGCTCGGCCTGCTGTTCTTCATCTTCCTGCTGGCCGGCGCGGTGAACCTGGCCACCGGGGGAGGCCAGCTGTTCCGCAAGCTGACCGTGTTCCTGGTCTCCGCGGTGCCGGTGATGGTGCTGCTCGGGCTGGTCCGCGCGATATCCCTGCTGCGCCGTGGCACCGGCGCCACCTGGCGGGACGCGATCGGCGCGTTCTTCATCTGGCAGTCCACCTCGCTCGTGGTGGCGCGCGCGTCGGTGCTCGGCCTGTTCGCCAAGAAGGCCGCGTTCCTGCGCACGCCGAAGACCAGCGAGCGGACCAGGTGGTGGGAGGCGCTCCGGACCAACTGGGCCGAATCCACGCTCGCGCTGTTCGGCTTCGCGGGCATTGCGGGGGCGCTGACCAAGGCCGACCAGCTGAGCGGCCCGCTGCTGGCCGGCCTGCTCCTGTTCCCCACGATCGGCCTGGCCGCGGCGCCCGTCAACAGCTGGGCCGCCCGCCGGGCGGCCCTGCCCACCGGGCTGCGCGCCCGCCGGGCTTCGGAGTATCGCAGGGACCGGCGCTCGTTCGCGGCCGGGGTGGCGACCGGGGGAGCGGTGGCTGTGCTCGGCGTCGCGATCGCGGCCATCGCCCTGCTGTTCACCGGTCACCAGCCGGTGCAGACCCCCAACCTGGTCGGTCCGGCCCAGGGCAGCTCGGCCCCGAGCCACAGCGCCAGCCCGTCACAGTCACCCTCAAGTTCCCCGTCCGCAACCGCCAGCCCCACGTCATCCCCGTCCGCATCGCCGACTACCAGTCCGACCCCCACCCCCACCCCCACCCCCACTCCCACCTCCACTCCGACCCCGACCTCTTCCGGCGCGGCCACCAGCAGCCCGTGAGTCAGGGCAGGCGCCACAGGTAGACGGTCCCGTTACCTGAGGCCA
>JBOHCK010000264.1:0-8664 GCA_050698755.1 Streptosporangiaceae bacterium
CCAGCCGGGCCACCCGGATGCCCTCGCCGGTCAGCTGGTAATACCGCCGCGGCCGCTCCCTGTCGGCCTGCGGCGTCTCCCACGCGGAGGTGACCAGCCTGCGGTCCTCCAGCCGGGCCAGCATCGGATACAGGGTGCCGCTGGGCAGCCCGGCCGCCTTCATCAGGTCATACCCGTAGCGCGGGGCGGCGGGATCCGCCAGGAACGCCCGCAGCACCCGCTGCAGCGGCGCGGTCATCCTCACGCCCCTTATCCTACACATGTAGGGAACGTATGCCGGCCACCGGTTGCCGTTCTATCCGTGCCGGTGTGCCCCAAGCCGGCCTGACCGCGCGTGGTCTCAGCCAGATAGCGACCGTGGGCAGCGCTCTAGCTGGGGTGATCGATGTCCACGGGCGGAAGGTTCTCCGCCTGCTGCTTGGTGGTGTTGAGCTGGATTCCGTTCTGGATTCCGGTCACGGCGCTGACCGGGATGGCGACTTGCTTGCGCCCCCGCAGATGCCCCTCCCGGAGCAGCACGTGGGTAACCCGGTGGTCGTCCGGATCGACGAGCAGGCCCTGGACCCGCCCGATCTCACCATCGAGAGCATGGACGTGCTCACCGGGACGCACCTGTGTTTCACCCGCCGGGACAACCTCTTCGAGAACGAACCGGATCGGCCGCGACATGGGGGAATCGCCGGGGGCTTGCATGCTGAGGGCACCAACGGGTCCCGGTCTCACCAAGGGTAGTGCCCACCCCTCGTCGCGGCCTTCTGCCGGCTCTTTGTGCTCGGCGTGTTCGAGCTCGCCGAACTCGGCGAGGGTGCAGCACAGCCTGGTTCGGCGCACCACCTGCAGTGGAACCGGAACGTACGTTAAGCCGGTTCGGGGAGGTCAGGGCGGGCGCTGAACGGCGAGGCTGCGGGGTCGTTAGCGTACGTTCCGGTTCCGGTGCAGCCCGGCTTGGCCCGGACATTTTGTAACGGTTCTGTCGCTGTGAGTTGGGTTACTGGCGGGTCGGGGCCAGCCACCCCCCGCCCGACATGTGCGCGGCCACCTCGTGCGCGGTCACCGCGGCCAGCACCGCGAACCGCCGCCGCAGCCCCGCAGTCACCGCCTCCAGCAACGCCAGGCAGTCGCCGGACGGAGACCCCGCCGGGACAAGCGCCCTGGCCGCCGGGTCAGCCAGCATCAGCAACCGCATCAGCCCCTGCCGCAGCACCCCGGCCCGGGCCGCGAACCGCGATCGCCACGACCGTGCCGTCGACACCGGCACCAGCCGCCGCCCCCCACCCCGGACCGCCACCCACGGCCGCGCCGGCACCCGCCCCGCCGCCGCGGCCTGCACCGCCAGGACCAGCGCCAGCATGATCACCGCCGCGCCGTACCTGCGCCGCGACCACAGCACCGACGGCAGCAGCACATGCGTACGGCCGCACTCCCGGCACCGGCCCCGCCGCGGCCGGAACTCCTCCTCACCCGCCGCCATCATCACCACCCGCGGCAGCGCCCACCCCCACCGCGCCAGCCGCCCGCCGCAGCACGGGCAGCGCAGCACCCCGGCCGCCAGCCGGACCTCGACACTCTTCCGTGAACCTCGTACCGTCATCACCGGGTGCCACCTCCGGCACCTCCAGGCGGCCTTCCCCGAGTCCATCCCGAAAATGATCACGGGGAAGGCCGCTGCCATCACCGTCATAGCCACGGTGGCGCCGTCCACCACCCCGCGCACCCCGAACCGCCCGATTACCTCACAACGACACCGTCAACGACGGAACCCCTCGGCCCCATGGCCACCCTCAGAGACGCGGGACACCCGTGAAGTCGCGGCCGTCCAAGCAGCCTGCCAGGCACAGGCCGATGCCGCACGGTCTCTTGCCGACTCCGCGATCGCGCGCGCCGAGCGGGCCGAGGCCGCCCTGGATGCCGAGCGCGCGGAGCGCCGCGCCCTCACCGACAAACTCACAGCCGATCTCCCTCACCAGCCTGCTAGGACGAAGGCTCGCAACACCACCACGGAGAAGTAGTGTCATCTCACTTAACTGAGGCATGTGGCACACCACGCGGCACCGTCCGCCGCCGCCCCAGGAAGGCAATGAGCACCATGAGCCAGGACGACCTTCCAAGGACCGGCAACCCGGTCTTCGACACGATGACCGTCATCTTCCACTGGCTCGGCAAACAGGCCGAACAGCTCATCCCGCGCCCGCCCGTGCAGCCCCTCCCCGCACCCTGCCGACATGACCGACAGGCAACTGCTCCAGGCCGTCCGCCAGGCCGGAGCAGAGTTGCTGAACGGCCTGGGCCCGATCATCCAGCAGAGCTTCGCCCACTACGGGTCAGCAGGGGAGATGGGCGACCCGCGCTTTCCTCACGCGATGCCGGTCAAGGTGCCCGGGCAGGTCCTGATGATGGTTACTGAGGCCAACGACGCGTTCGGGCTGTCCCTGCTCGGCCTCAGCAAGCACGCCACCGCTGCCGCGCTCGGCTCGATCCGCGTCGTGACCGAGACCCTCGCCTGGGCCCGGTGGCTGCAGGGCAGCCGCCGAACTCGGTACGTCACTGGCTCGCCTCGTCCCCCGGGCAGGAGAATAGTGCACCCCTGGAATAAGTGCACGTCCCCGGTAAATGACCAGGCGTTCGGGATCGGCCATAAAATCGTTGCCGGCACCGACCGGGACTGCCTGCACGCTATCGACCTGTTCTTCGGCTCCGGTGCGGCGAACCTGCCCGAGGTGCTCATCACCGATACCGGGTCATATTCGGACCTGGTCTTCGGGATCGCGCAGCTGCTGGGCGTGGACTACCGCCCGGCGCTGGCCGGCCTGCCCGACCATTAGGGTGGCGGGCTGATGGCGGCGCCGACTACGGGCCGCTGGGCACGTTCGCCCGGGGGAAGCTCGACCTGGGCAAGGTGCGGCGGCACTGGGTGGAGATCCTGCGGCTGACCGGCTCGATCTACACCAGCGAGGTCAGCGCGTACGACGTGGTCCGGGCACTGCAGCGGGACGGGCACCCCACCGCACTGGGCGAGGCGATCGCCACCTACGGCCGGATTTTCAAGACCTTCCACGGCCGGGGATCCGCCAGGATGCTACGGATCTTGACTCGTAAACGTCAGCTAGTTTCCGCAGGCCAGGGTTACCGGACGTCGAGCCTGGTGACGGCCGTCCGGTTCTTGCTGGCCACCGGCCGTGGACGGCGTCCGGGAACTTTGGGGCTTAGGGGCGCAGGAGGCGGTTGAGGAGTTCCTCGACTGCCTGGCGGCCCTCGGCGACCGCTGCCCCGGAGTCGGGGGCACGGGCGACGACCATGGCGGCCTCGTCGAGGGCTGCGAGGATCATGTGGGAGAACGGCTCTACGAGTTCCTGCGGCAGGCGGCCGCTGTCGCTGACCGCCTGCAACATGCCCCGCATGGCAGCCACCGTGCGCCCCTCGTCCATGGCCCGCCACTGCTCCCAGCCGAGCACCGAGGGCGCGTCCACCAGGATGACGCGCTGGATGACCGGGTCTCCGGCCAGGTCGATCCAGGCCAGGGCGCCGGTGTGCATCGCGTCGACGGGGTCGGTGCAGTCGCGGACGGCTTCGGTGATCTCCTCCGTGACCCGCTCGTTGAGTGCTTCAAGGACGGCCGCGAACAGGGCTTCCTTGCCCGCGAAGTGGTGGTAGAGCGCGCCCCGGCTCACCCCCGCGGCGCCCAGCACCGCCTCGATCGAGGTGCCCTCGTAGCCGTGTTCGGCGAACAGGCTGGTGGCCACCTCGATGAGCTGCCCGCGCGTGGCACGGCCCTGGGCTGCCCGCTTGCCCGGGGCGGTCTCCTTCGGCGCGGTGGCCTGCCGTTCGGTCATGGAACTCATTTGTACCTCGTGTTACGCCCCTGGCGGAGCATCCCTTCGTTCCGGGAAGAACTTCGGGCCAGAATCTTGACAGACCGACTGTTGGTATGTATTTATTAGACCAACAGTCGGTATGTAAAACATAGGAGACCCTCTCGTGGACGTCAACACGTTCCTCTCCCACCGCCGGTCCCTGGCCACCCCGTCCGGCGAGATCGCCTGCACCGAGTTCGGCGCGGGGCCGGCCGCGCTGTTCGTACACGGCGTCGGCATCAGCGGCGCGCTGTGGCGGCAGGTCATCGAGGACCTGAGCGGCACCAGCCGCTGCATTGCGGTCGACCTGCCCGCGCACGGCGCCAGCCCGGCCCGCGACAACATGTCCGTCGCCGCGCTGGCCGAGGCGCTCGCCGACCTGTGCGACAGCCTCGGGCTCGGCCAGGTCGACCTGGTCGGCAACGACACCGGCGGCGCGATCGCGCAGATCTTCGCCGCCCGCCACCCGGGCCAGATCCGGTCGCTCACCCTCACCAACTGTGAATGCGAGGGCAACTTCCCGTCGCCGGACTTCGCGCCGTTCATCGAGTTGGCGCGGCAGGGCGAGCTGGCGCCGCTGATGGCCGGGCTCGCGGCGGATCCGGAGACCTGGCCGACGAACCCGCTGAGCGTGGGCTACCAGTACCCGGACCGGGTCCCCCAGGACGCGTGGCGGGACTACCTGACCGGGATCGCCGGGACCATCGAGCGCGCCCGAGAGGGCGAGCGGCTGGTCGCCTCGCTCGACGCGGCCGACATCGAGGCCGCCGGCGGCCAGCTGCGCGCCCTCAAGGTGCCGACCCTGCTGGTCTGGGGTACCGCGGATACGAATTTCGCCGTCACGTGGGCGTACCACCTGCGGGACCTGATCCCCGGAGCGCGCGAGGTCGTCGAGATCGAAGGGGCGAAGCTCTTCTTCCCCGAGGAGCGGTCCGAGGACCTGGTCCCGCACCTGCGGCGGCTCTGGGACCGGTAGCGTTCCGCACCCCTCGGGAGACCGCGATGGCGCAGCCCGCCACCGCGCAGGCTCCCGGGGAACGCCAGCCAGGATCCCTTCTTAAATCCGATCGGGAAAAGAGGAAATAGGAAATGATCGAGAACCGCACAGCGACGAGCCAGCCCCCTGGCACCCGTGAGCCGGACGTCCCGGCTGCTATCCGGAACGCCTGCCGGGTCATGTACGCGGGAGCGGTTGCTTCCGCCAGCCACGCAGTCGTCGTCTTGGTGACGACCGGGGCCACGAAGATGGCTCTCCAACAGAAGCACCCGAACCTGTCGGCCGGGGCGCTCAGCACGCTCACGAGCGTCACGGTCATCGCCACCGCGGTCATCGCGGTGATTGGCGCGGTTCTGTTCGTCTGGA
Organism: Streptosporangiaceae bacterium; assembly: GCA_050698755.1. Lineage (GTDB taxonomy): Bacteria > Actinomycetota > Actinomycetes > Streptosporangiales > Streptosporangiaceae > Palsa-504. Next base: position 5,215 of record JBOHCK010000264.1, read on the forward strand.
TCGCGCGCGCGTGCACGCGGGGCAAGAACTCGGCTCGGATCACCGCAGCCGTGCTTGCCGTGCTTGGTGTGCTGTTCGGTATCTACGACGTCAGCGCCGGCCGGAGCACGGTGAACCTGATCTTCAGCTTCGCCGTGGCTGCTCTCGGGCTCGCATCCGTCGCGTTGCTGTGGCCGCGCAGCGCCGACGCTTACTTCCGGTACTTCAAGCGCCCGCAACTGTGACCGAATCGAGGGCGAGATGGACTCCCTGGTGCAGCTTGAGCACGTGACAAAGAAGTACGACAGCCTGCGGCCTGACGGAACCGCGGCGGTGGCAGACGTCAGCCTGTCGGTCGCCGAAGGCGAGGCCGTCGCGATCATGGGCCCGTCGGGCAGCGGGAAGTCCACGCTGCTCAACCTGATCGCGGGGCTGGACCGGCCGACGAGCGGAACGGTCCGGGTCGGCGGTGAGCGCGTGGATACGCTGCCCGAGAACCGGATGGCCCGCTTCCGGCGCCGGCAGATCGGGATGGTGTTCCAGTTCTTCAACCTGGTCGACGACATGACCGTCTCCGACAACGTCCTGCTCCCGGCGCAGCTCGCCGGCCAGCCTCGGATGCAGGCCCGAGCCCGCGCCGACGAGCTGCTGGCCAGGCTGCGGATCGCTCAGTACGCGGACACCTACCCGGCCCGGCTGTCGGGTGGCGAGCGGCAGCGGGTCGCGATCGCGCGGGCGCTGGTGAACCACCCGCCGCTGCTGCTCGCCGACGAGCCGACCGGCGCACTGGACACCGCGTCCGGTGAGGCCATCGGCGAGCTGCTGGTGGAGCTGAACTCCGGCGGGCAGACGCTGATCCTGGTCACCCACAACCCCGACCTGGCGCAGCGGTACGCCCGGCGGGTCGTCGAGATCGTGGACGGCCGGCTCGCACGCGATTCCGCGTGCGACCCGACTGGAGGCCGGCGGTGAAGGCGGCGCTGCGGGCCGCATGGACCGGGCTGACCGGCCGACCGCTGCAAGCGGCGGTCATCGGCCTCGTCGTGCTGGCCTCCACCGTCGCCTCGGTCCTGGCGCTCGGCCTGATCGTGGAGACGAACGCGCCGTTCGACCACGCCTTCGCCAAAGACCACGGCGCCCAGGTGGCCATCACGGTTGACGCGGTCCGGGCGTCGCCCGCGCTCCTCGCGGCCACGACCCGGCTGCCCGGCGTGACCGCCGTCGCCGGGCCGTTCCCCATGGCCGAGGTCACCGCGCATATCCGCCTGCCCGGTGCCGCCGGTGCCCTGGTCCAGCAGATCGTGCTGACCGGGCGCCCGGCGCCGGGCGGGCCGGTAGACGATCTCTCGCTCGACTCGGGCCGGTGGGCGCGCACGACCGGCGAAGTCGTGTGGGCCCGGCAGCGCAACAGCCTTCCCGTCGGTCTCGGCCAGCAGATCACCGTGGCCGGCCAGCGGCTCACCGTGGTCGGCATCGCGACCTCGGTCACGGCCACCGCGCAGGCCTGGGTCGTGCCCGCCGAGATCGGCAGGCTGCACGGCCCCGGCGTCGCGCAGATGCTCTACCGGTTCACCCGGGCCGGGTCCGCGACCCAGGTCGCGGCCGACGTCGCCGCCGTCCGCGCCGCGCTGCCGGCCGGCTCCCTGATCGGCGCACCCCAGTCCTATCTGACCGCGCGCGAGCAGGCCGCCACCCAGCTCGCGCCCTACGTTCCCTTCATCGTGGCCTTCGGCGTCATCGCCCTGGTCCTGTCGGTCTTGATCGTGGTCAACGTCGTCAGCGGCGCGGTCGTCAGCGGGCTGCGGCGGATCGGGGTGCTGAAGTCGATCGGATTCACCCCCGGCCAGGTCGTCGGCGCGTACGTGCTGCAAGTCGCGATCCCGGCGCTGGCCGGCTGCGCGGTCGGCGCGGTGTGCGGGGACCTGCTATCGGTGCCGCTGCTCAATATCAACGCGACCATATACGGGATTGGCCTGCTGCTGATGCCCGTCTGGGTGGTCGTTCTCGTGCCGCTGGCCATGCTCGCACTCACGTGCGCTGCGGCGACAGCGCCCGCGATCCGGGCCGGGCGGATGAGCGCGGTGCAGGCGATGGCCACCGGGCGGGCGCCACGCCCGTCGCGGGGGTACCTGGCCCACCGGCTGCTCGGCCGCCTGCAGTGGCTGCCACGGCCGCTGACCGTCGGGCTCGCCGCGCCGTTCGCCCGGCCGGCCCGCACGCTCGTGACGCTGGCCGCGATCGCGTTCGGCGCCGTGGCCGTGACGTTCGGGATCGGCCTGGGTACCTCGGCGAGCCGGGCGGCGGCAGAAGTGTCGCTGGCGCAGTCCGAGCCCGTTCAGGTCTCACCACCGCAGGGCAGCCTCACGGCCGCGCAGCAACGGGCGATCATTGCCGCGCTGAACCGCCAGCCCAGCACGCGGCACTACGTGGCGGAAACGGATGATCAGCTGGCCGGTCCCGGACAGGCGACGCCGGTGTCCGTGACCGCCTACGCCGGCGCGCCCCGCTGGATCGGATGGAGCCTGATCACCGGGCGCTGGTACACCGGCAATGACCAGGCCGACGTCAACACCGCGTTCCTCACCGATACCGGGACCGCCGTCGGCGGCACCTACACGCTCAACTCGGCCGGACGCCACACTACCGTGCGCATCGTCGGCGAGGTCTTTGACCCGAACGGCAACACGGCTGATGCGTTCATGAGCGCGACGACGCTGGCGGCCGCCGTTCCCGGCCTCGCGCCTGACCAGTACGACGTGGGAATCTGGCCGGGGACCATCGCACAGTCGTACGCGAACGCGCTGTCGGCCAGACTCGGGCCGTCCTTCGACGTCACCACGAGCACAAGCAGCCCGGCCCTGCGGGCCGTGGTCCTCCTGGTCATCGTGCTGACCGCGCTGCTAATGGTGGTCGCCGGGCTCGGAGTACTGAACACCGTGGTACTGCAGATCAGGGAGCGGGCCCACGACCTCGGGGTGTTCAAGGCGATAGGCATGACGCCCCTGCAGACGTTCGCGATGGTGATCTGCTCGGTCTGCGGCATCGGCCTCGTGGCCGGCCTCATCGCCACTCCGGCCGGGGTCGCGCTGCACCAGTATGTCGTGCCGGTCATGGGCCATGCCGGACAGACCAATGTTCCCCGCACGCTGCTATCCGTCTATCCCGCAGGCGAACTAGTCCTGCTCGCGCTCTCCGGTCTGCTCATCGCGGCGGCCGGAGCGCTGGGCCCAGCAGGCTGGGCCAGCCGCGTGCAGACAGTCACCGCGCTGCGCGCAGAGTAGTCCAGCCGTGGTCGCACCTGATGAAGGGAAAGCTGATGTCCGCAGAGATGGAACGCCTCGACCAGCACCGTAGCCAGGCCCGCACTCGGTCCGGTCCCGTCAGTTATATCGACACCGGCGGCCCGGGTCGTCCGGCGCTGTTCGTCCATGGCCTGGGCACCAGCAGCTACCTGTGGCGGCACGTGATCGA
>JBOHCK010000265.1:0-8552 GCA_050698755.1 Streptosporangiaceae bacterium
GGCCGGCGCTCGCTCACTCGCCGAGGTCCCGTGGATCCAGCCCTATCCGGACCTGCTGCTCGACCAGGCGGCCCCGACCGGAGAGCAGCCGGAGGCGGTCGCCATCGAGCGGGAGACGATCTCGCTGGCGTTCCTCGCCGCCCTGCAGGTCCTGCCGCCCAGGCAGCGCGCCGCGCTGATCGCCCGCGACGTGCTCGGCTGGCCCGCCAACGAGACCGCCGAGGCACTCGGTACCAGCGTCGCCGCGGCCAACAGCGCGCTCCAGCGCGCCCGGACGACCATGCAGTCGCACCTACCCGCCCGCCGGGCGGACTGGTCCGCCCGGACGCCGAGCGCCGCGGAACGCGAGTTGCTCGAGCAGTTCATCGACGCGCACGAACGGCTCGACACCGAGGCTGCCATCGCGGTCGCGGCCCGCGACCTCCGGATCACGATGCCGCCCCTCCCGTTTGTCTTCGACGGGGCGGACTCGATCAGGCCGCTCATGGCCGACGCGGCCGAGATGGGGCAGTGGCGCGTCATCCCGACCGGAGCCAACCGGATGCCGGCCGCCGCGGGCTACCTGCGCAGGCCGGGGGAGAGCGTGTTCCGAGCGTTCAAGCTCGACGTGATGCGGATGGAGGCGGGCACGATCGCCGAGATCACCACGTTCAACGCCGATCTGTTCCCGGCCTTCGGACTGCTGCCGGAGCTGGGGGTCTAGTCTCGCTGCTGTGGCCGAGAACCTGGACCCCGTCGCGCATAACCGGGCCGCCTGGGACCGTGAGGTGGAGCGGGGCAACGAATGGACCCAACCCGTCGGGCCCGACGTCATCGCCAGAGCGCGCGCCGGTGACTGGTCGGTGGTGCTCATCGGATACCAGCCCGTGCCCCGAGACTGGTTTCCCGACGACCTGGCGGGTGCGGCGGTCCTCTGCCTGGCCTCAGGCGGCGGCCAGCAGGGCCCGGTGCTGGCCGCTGCGGGCGCGGACGTCACCGTGTTCGACAACTCGCCCAGGCAGCTGGATCGCGACCGGGAGGTGGCCGCGCGAGACGGCCTGGCCATCAGGACCGTGCTCGGCGACATGCGGGACCTGGGCGCCTTCGCTGACGCCAGCTTCGACCTGATCGTCAACCCGGTCTCGAACGTGTTCTGCCCGGACCTGGCTCCGGTATGGCGCGAATGCTTCCGCGTCCTGCGCCCGGCGGGTGCGCTGCTGGCCGGGTTCATGAATCCCGACGTGTTCATCTTCGACATCGTGGCGCTGGATGACCGCGAGGAGCTCGTCGTCCGCCACAAGATTCCCTGCAGCACCGCGGACCTGCCCGAAGCCGAACGCCTGCGCGACTACGGCGACGGCCCGATCGAGTACAGCCACACGCTGAGCACCCAGATCGGCGGCCAGCTGGCCGCCGGCTTCAGCCTGACGCACCTGGTCGAAGCGCCCCACCACGGCGACGCCACGGCCCGCTACCTGCCCGGGTACATCGCCACCCGCGCCGTGCGGCCACCCAGCTACGGATCAAGCGCCTCCCCGTAGGCCCACCGCATCCGGAAATACGCGATTATCTTGCCCGCCTGCGCGTGACTGATCTCAACCAGTTCGTGCCCGAGGCCGCCGCGCTCCCACTGCGCGATCAGCGGGCTGACCGTCCAGCTGAAATCCGTCCGCATGCTCTCGTCGGAGGGGCCGTCGTCGTGCTCGAGGCGCCTTACCAGTCCGTGGGGGTTGTCGATCGTGCGGTTATCGGTAATAACCGCGTAGTACGTTATCGCCCCGGGCACGACAACACTTCCTTCGCTAAGCCTCTCAGCGGTCTTCGCCCCCGAGCCGGGACTTGAAACCCTCCATCGGCCACAGCATGGTCTCGACTTCCGTGAGGGACCGGACCACCGCGGTGCCTGCCGCCGGCGCGTTCCCGTCGGGCTCGCCCCGGACGATCTGCACCGCTTTGATGCCCAGCGCCGCCGCGCCCGCGCAGTACGACGCCTGATCGTCGACGAACACGGCGGCCGTGGCGGCCACCCCGAGCTGGTCCAGGGCCCGCAGGTAGATTTCCGCCGACGGCTTCGCCGCGCGCACCTCGCAGGACAAGACGACGGCGTCGACCATCGGGATGACGCCGAGTCTGGTCAGCAGCGGACGCGTGTGCTCGCTGCAGTTGCTCACGATCGCGATCTTGATGCCGGCTGCCCTGAGCCTTTCGAGGAACGGGACGGCGTCGTCGTACAGCCACGCCGAAGCGAACGCCAGCTCCCGGTCCAGGTCCACGAGCGCGCGGACGAGGTCGGCGCTCGGCTGCGCTCCCCGGGCCCCCAGCGTCTGCGTGAACGCCTCGGCCTTGGAGACCCGGCCGGTCTGCACGGCGGCCCACAACCGCGCGTAGGCCTCGTTCCAGGCGTCCGCCGCCACTTCGGCCAGCTTCGGCAACTCACGCCTGTTGGGCGAGAAGTCGCAGTTCAGAAGGGTGTCGTAGAGATCAACGAGGCATGCATCGGCTCCGCCCACGAATGCAGCGTATGGGCCTGCGTCCGATGGCCTCAAGGGCGAAGACGCCGTCGGCTGGCTCCTGGCCGCCGCGATCCTCGGCAGTACGCTGCTCTACGACGTCACGGCGCGGCGCCGATCAGCCCCCTGATCAGGTCCGCGAGTCCCGGCGGCCAGATCACCTCGTCGGTAGCGTCCATCTCCGCCAGCGTCCACCAGTGCGACGCGGCTATCCCGTCCGCGAGGTGCATCGCGGCGACCTCACCGAGTCTCCGCCCCGCGGTCTCGATGCGGGCCAGGAAGAACCGCTCGTGCTGCCGGACGATCGCGTCCGCGTACTCCATCGTCCGCGTCCCCTCGTAGACCTCGGCGCCCACGGCCACGTCGGTCCATCCGGTCTCCTCGGCCAGCTCGCGCCGCGCCCCGGCCGCGTAGTCCTCCCCGTCGTCTAGGCCGCCGCCCGGCGTGCACCAGTGCCGCCCGTTGGGCGGCGACTCGTCGTACCGGAACAGCAGGACGCGATCATCCGGGTCGAGCACGATCACCCGCCCGGCCCGCCGCAGCCTCAGCTCCTGGGACTCTCCCACAGGGTCAGGATCGCAGGCCGACGGCGGTGAGGCGGTCGCGCTCCTCGAGCGTCAGCTGGTCGGCCACCTCCAGCGCGCCGAGACTCGCCGCGACCTGCTCGGGCCGGGTCGCCCCGAACAAGACGGTAGTCACCGACGGGTTGAGCAGCGCGTACGCCATCGCGAGGTGAGCCGGGTCCCGGCCGATATCCCGGGCCAGGGCCGCGAGCTCGCGGCCCGCCTCCACCGCGGGCGCGAAGCGCGGCTGCTCGACCGTCCCCGCCCGGTGGCCGGCTCCATGGTCCTGGTCGTACTTCCCGGTCAGTACCCCGCCCGCCAGCGTGTACGACGCCACGATCGCGACATTGCCCGCCGCCGCCAGGCGCCGCATGGCGGGATCCTCGACGATGCCCCGGGTGATAAGGCTGTACGGCGGCTGCGTCGCCACCGGCCCGGGCACGCCCTCGCGGTCGGCGATCTCCCAGGCCCGCTCCATCAGCTCCGGGGTCCAGTTCAGCGTCCCCCACGCGCGGGCCGCCCCGGCCCCGATGAGCCCGGTGATCATCTCCATCGCGTCCTCCAGGCCCACGCCGTCCGGCGGCACCTCGGAGTAGATCAGGTCGACGTAGTCGAACCGCATCCTGGCCAGCGACCCGGCCAGCTCCTGCGTCGGCGATTCATCTGGCCAGAACTCCCACCACAGCTTGTTGGACACGATCGTGTCGTCCCGGCGCCAGCCCGCGCCGCGGAACAACTCGCCGAACTCCACCTCGGAGTACCCGGTCGGAATCGGCGCGTGCCCGGTCTCGTCGTTGTAGCGGGCGTCGTCGAGGAAGTTGAGGTCGGCGTCGCGGGCGGCCTGCATGACGCGGATCCCCTGCTCGCGGCTGATCCGGTCGTAGGTACGCCACGATCCGAGCGCTAGCCGGCTGACCCGGATGTCGCTGCGGCCCAGGGACGCCATGGGCATGGAAGGCAGGCTCACGCCGGCAGCATAGCCGCCCCCTGCTGCGCGTATCTGCCCCTACAAACCGGAACTTCCGCCAATTAAGCTCGATCCAAACGCCGACCGATCATAGGGGCAGGCCATGACTGTTGCCGGGATAGACCTGTCGGATAACACCTTCTGGGGCCTGCCGCTGGCCGACCGGGCCGCGGCCTTCGCTCAGCTGCGGGCTCAGGGCCGGCCGCCATTCTTCGCCGAGCCCGAGACCCCGTTCAGCGAGGTGGGCCCGGGCTACTACGCCCTGGTCCGGCACGCGGACATCGTCGAGGCTAGCCGCCACCCCGACGTGTTCAGCTCGGCTAAAGGCGCGACGAGCATCCCGGATCTGCCCGTCGAGTTCAACGAGTACTTCGGCTCGATGATCAACATGGATGCCCCCAGGCACGCCCGCCTGCGCCGGATCGTCTCTCGCGCGTTCAGTCCGCGCGTTGTCGCCAAGTTCGAAGATGACGTGCGGGTCGCGGCCGCCCAGGTCGTCGATGACCTGCTGGCCACCGGGCCGTGCGATTTCGTGTCGCACGTGGCGGCCAGGCTGCCGCTGAAGATCATCTGCGACATGATGGGCATCCCGGATGATCAGTACGAGATGGTCCTGGCCAACACCAACATCATCCTGTCCGGCGCTGACCCGGAATTCATGAGCGAGGACCTCAACGAGGCGGTGACCAAGCTGCTGGGCTCCGGTGCCGCGCTCGCCGACCTGGTCACCAACCTGGCCAACGCCCGCGCCGAGGCGCCCACCGACGACCTGGTCTCCGCGCTGGTCACCGCGAACATCGACGGTGAGCAGCTGACCAGCGCCGAACTCGCCTCGTTCTTCATCCTGCTGGTCGTGGCCGGCAACGAGACCACCAGGAACGCGCTCTCGCACGCGCTGATGCTGCTCACCGAATACCCCGACCAGCGTGCCCTGCTTCTCGATGACCTGGAGAACCGGATCGGCGGGGCGGTCGAGGAGATCGTCCGTTACTCCTCACCGGTCATCTTCATGCGCCGGACCCTCACCCGTGGCTACGCCATGAACGGCCAGGACTACAACGAGGGCGACAAGGTGGTCCTGTTCTACTACTCGGCCAACCGCGACGAATCGGTGTTCGCCGACCCTGAGCGCTTCGACATCACCCGCTCCCCGAACCCGCACGTCGGCTTCGGCGGCGCGGGCCCGCACTTCTGCCTGGGCTCCCACCTGGCCCGCCGCGAGCTCACCGTCATGCTCCGCGAACTGCTCACCCGCGTCCCCGACATCACGGCGGGCGAACCAGACCGCCTACTTTCCAGCTTCATCAACGGCATCAAGCGCCTGCCCTGCCAGTTCTCGACCCAGGACCCCTAGCTCACCGCCGGTTTCCGGGGTCGCCCAAAGGCGGGCCTCTGCCGCAACCTCAGATTAAGACATTTCGGGCACTGGCCATGATCATGGCCAGAAGTGATCCGGCCCTAACTGGCTTCGATCATGAAACGGCACGGGAGCCTGTCGAACCGGCGAACCTGGGCCGACCTGAAAGACGGAACTCCGGACGGGATCTGCACCGACGCCCACAACGTCGTCTGGTACGCCGACGTACCCAACCGGAGGTGCGTCCGCGTCGCCGAGGGCGGCACGGTGCTGCAGACCGTCGAGCTAGACCGCGGGGGTTTCGCCTGCGCGCTCGGCGGACCCACCCGGACGACGCTGTTCATCGTGGCGGCGGAGTGGCGCGGAATGACCGACTCCGAGATGGTCGGGCCCGCCAGCGGTCAGGTTCTCGCCACCGAAGTCGACGTGCCCGGGGCCGGCTGGCCGTAACAGGAACCCGCGCTGTCACAATCCCAGGCTGCGGCCCGTCCTACCGATTACAAGGGGGACAGATCAGGGAGAAGGCAGCTCGATGAAGCTCACGATCTTCGGGGCCACGGGCGGCATTGGCCGGCAGGTGCTTGAGCAGGCCATCGCCGCAGGCCACGACCTGACGGCCGTGGTCAGGGACCCGCACAAGCTACCCGGCACCCACGCGCGCGTCGTCACAGCCGACCTGTCGGATGTCGACCCGGCGGCGCTATACGCCGCGGTCGGTGGGGCCGACGCGGTTCTGTCGGGTCTCGGAGCCCGTTCGAAGGCGGATGTCGGGGTCGCCTGGCACGGGACGGCGGTCATCACCCAGGCCATGCAGGCGGCCGGAGTACGGCGCATCGTGGTGGTGAGCGCGGCGCCGGTCGCGACGGTCGCCTCGCCCGGGCGCCCGGAACCGCCCAGGCGCGCTCCGGGCGACGGGTTCGTGATGAGGAACGTCGCCTTCCCGATCCTGAGGTGGGCGTTCCGCGAGAATTACGTCGATCTGGCGCAGATGGAGGACGTCCTGCGCGAGAGCGACCTGGACTGGACCGTCATCCGGCCGGTACGGCTGACCGACAAGCCGCTGACCGGCACGTACCGGACGGCCTACGGACAGAATGTCCGGCGCGGCCTGCTCGTCTCGCGCGCCGACGTGGCCTACTGCATGCTCCGCGTGCTTGATAAGCCCGAGACCTTCGGGCAGACGGTCGGCATCGCCAACTAAGGTGCCGCGACCCGTTCGCCGGGTATGCCGTACCTCATGAGCGTCTCGCTGGATGAGTACGGCTTGGGCGGCCTGCGCTGGATCATGCTACGCGGCCCGGACCAAGAGGCGTTTCGCGCGCTCGGGGAGCACGTGCGCGACGAGATGGCCGCGCTGACCGGGACGTGGCCGCTGCTGGGCAGGCTCAGGGAGCACGTCTCAGGCCCGCCGGGTCGCGATCGCCTCCAGGCCGTACGACAGGCCAGCGTGCTGCGCTTCCCCGAAGCCTGGGCGGAACTGGCCGCGTTCGCGGAGGGCGCGGCGGTGCCGTTCGACGACCTGGCGCTGATGAACTTCCGCGGCGACCTCGGCACCGTGACCGGCGGCATCGGGTGCAGCGACCTGGCCTGGCGGCGAGGGCGGTCCGTCATCGGTCACAACGAGGACGGCGCACCGGAGAACGTCGGGCAGTGCGCCCTGCTCACGCTGGCCCTCGACGGCCTGCCGACGGTCACCGCGTTCTGGTATCCGGGCTTCCTGCCGACTAACGCGTTCACCGTGACCGCCGACGGCCTGGTGTGGACCATCGATCACCTCCCGGTCGCCGAGCCCGGAGCCGGAGCCGGCCGTCATTTCGTGGGCCGCGGCCTGCAGCGTACGGCCACCACCGTGGACCAGGTCGTCGACGGCCTGCGAACAAATCCCTCAGCAGGCGGGTTCGCCTACACGATCGGCGACCGGACCGGCCGCATTCTCAACGTGGAGGCCGCCGCCGGCCACCACGCCACCGTAGAGGTTGGCCCGGATTCGAGTCCGCTCCTGTGGCACACCAACCACGGAAGGTACATCCCAGGGTGCGAAGCGCCACTGGGCGGGAACAGCGTGGCGCGCGGCGAGATCCTGGACGCCCTCTCCGTACCCGCCGAGGACCCGGAACCGGCCTGGTTCCTGCGCATCCTGGCCGGTGCATCCCTGCCAGAGGGCGTCCGTGCCGATCCCGCGCCCGGCCACCAGGCCACCACGCTGTGCACGTTCATCGCCGACCTGACCGCCGGCGAGGCCGTCATCGCCGCCCGGGATGACCAGCCCGTCACCATCCCGCTGCCGGACCTGGCCGAGGGCCGTCCGCACCGTCAGCGCCCGATGATCCCCGTGCCTCGCTGACCGGCCGCACCGCTCACGCCTTCAATTTGCCCGAACGCCGCTAGCTTCCCTCCCCGGTCACCACCGAGCCCCAGGATCAGTCGTCGATCGTATGCCGGTGCCCGGCGGGGCAGGTGCCGATGGTGCAGTCGTAAAACCCCTCGTCGAACACGACGTAGGTGTGCCAATCGGCGAGGCAGTAGGCCTGTTCGCACTCGGGGCAGTAGAAGGGCGCCAGCTCCCAGTCGATCCGCCGCAGTTCGGCCGCATCAGGCTCTTCACCGCTGAGGATCGAGCGCACGCCCTCGAAGGTGCTGGGTTCGGCGGCCTGCCACTTGGTGCCGCCGAAGTAGTCCACGACGATCCCGTCCCGCTGGTGGGGCTGTGGTCCCAACGGCGGCCCCATATCCATCGGGACGCCCGCGGGTACCGCCTTTACGAGGGCGGCCACCTCGCCGCATGCCGCGCACCTGAAACTGGCCGCAGCCTCACCCACCCGCGTACCGAACCTCGTCGGCCCTGTCACCCGAAGCTACCTCCCCACCCTCAGGGGCTCACCGGCCGACCGTCGCACCGCTGCCCACCGCTTCACCCAACAGTCGAACCGCTTTCCCCAGCCGACGTCACTAAACGAACGGATCGACTGCTCGTGCCTTAAGTCGACCATTGTCGTATATAGTCTAGCTTAGCGGTGCCTGTATTGCGCCCTACCGCCTCCGACGCTGCAGTGCCCACCACGTTCCGCCGCTCACCCTCCTCGGGCGGCGCAGTGCCCACCACGTTCCGCCGCTCACCCTCCTCGGGCGGCGCAGTGCCCACCACGTTCCGCCGCTCACCCTCCTCGGGCGGCGCA
>JBOHCK010000266.1:0-8534 GCA_050698755.1 Streptosporangiaceae bacterium
GCTGAGCAGCGGAGAGTTGTAGTGCCCGTGCGGATTCTCGGCGCGGAGCTGCACAGGCTGGGTGGTGCCGGTAGCGATGTCCTGATTCTCGATGAGATCAGCCGGACCCCACCGGCCCTGGATGGTGGCGATGTCGGCGATCAGGTGCGGGTCGGTGCCAGGCAGCGTGACCGACGCGGCCGCGGTGCCAAGCGTGGCGTAGTTCGGGTTCGGGAGCTGTGTGTTCGTGACGACGCTGGCACCCCAGATCGTCGCGGCGACCGCCACGGTGAGCAGGCCGAGCACGAGCAGCTGCTGGCGCCATTCGCGGCGGAACAACCGCCAGCCCCAGCGGACCACCGCCCGGCGGGCGACGATGCCGCCCCCGTCTCCGGCCAGGTCGGGGGGTCGCGCAGCGCGATGCTCACCGGGTCTCCCTGGGCGTGAGGAGGGATTCGGGGCCGGGCGGCCGGGTGGTCTGGCCGGTCACCCGCCCGTCGCGCAGGACTACCACGCGGTCGGCCCAGGCGGCCAGCTGCGCATCGTGGGTCACCACCACCGCGGCCACGCCCCGCTGGCATGCCTCGTGCAGCAGCCGCATCACCTCATCCGCGTTCACCGAGTCCAGGGCACCGGACGGCTCGTCGGCCAGCAGCAGGCGGCGGTCCCCCACCACCGCGCGGGCGATGGCGACCCGCTGCCGCTCGCCGCCGGACAGCTGATCGGGGAACCAGGACGCCCGCTCACCCACGCCGAGCGCTTCCAGCGCGGCCAGCCCGGCCGCACGCGCCTTCGGCACCGCGACGCCGTCCAGTTCCAGCGGCAAGGCGGCGTTCTCGGCGGCGGTAAGCCCGGGCAGCAGATTGAAATCCTGGAACACGTATCCGATCACCCGGCGCCGCAGCCGGGCCTTACGGCCCCGCGGCATCCCGGCCAGCGCCATACCGCAGACCAGCACGTCCCCGCTGGTGGGTTCCTCCAGGCTCCCGGCGACGGTCAGCAGCGTGGACTTGCCCGACCCGCTGGGCCCCATCACCGCCACCATCTCCCTGGCCTGCACCGACAGGTCCACCCCGCCAAGCGCGTGCACCTTGGCCGGCTCCTGACCGTAGGTCTTGGACACGCCGCGCAGCTGCAGCACGCTCATCGCCGCGCTCCCGCCTTCCCCGCCCAGTCCCGGCCGGATCACCGCCGTGCCCCCAGCCGGCGAAGCTGCGGAACCGGAGCGGGGGCGGCGGCAGGCCGGGGAGGCTCGGCAGCGGCCCGCTTGAGCCGTGCGTCGGCGGCATCCAGCCACCGGATCACCGCGTCCAGCCGGAACAACTCGGCATCCACCACCAGCGCCAGGCCCAGATCGTTCCGGGCCTCGCCCTCTTTCAGCCTGGTCCACTGCTGCATCAGCTCGAGCAGGTACAGGCGGTGCGCCTGGATCACCTTATGCGCGTCGGTACCGGGCACCCGCGCGGCCACCAGCACCTTCATCACCAGCTCGTCGCGGGGCGGGGAGGTCAGGTCCGGCGGCGTGCGCAGCCAGGCGGCCAGCGCCTCCTCGCCGCGGGGCGTGATCCGGAACCGCTTCTGTGGGCCGTCCTCGGCGGCGCCGTCCGACTCGGCTAGCCCGTCACGTTCCAGCCGGCCCAGGGTCTTGTACACCTGACCCACGTTCAGCGGCCACACCTCACCGGTCCCGGCCTCGAATTCCTCCCGCAGCTGCAACCCGTACTTGGGTCCTTCGGCCAGCAGCGCCAGGAGTGAGTGCGGGATACTCATGACATCACTATGCCAAGCATCATGCCGGGCATGATACTCGGCATACTAGCCTCAGGCAAGGCAGGCTTCGCACAGCCGGCTGCGCGCACCGAGCCGCCGGCTGCCACGGCGCGCACTCCGGAGCGCTCTTCAGCAGGCCATTCCCGGCCCGACGCCGGGTTCAACGCCGATCCCGGGCGCCTGTCGGCACGAACGGGGGTGTACGGACCCGGACTGTCTGGCCATCTTGCGGCTGAATCGAAAATTGGTGCTTAGCCTGTCGTGGAGCCAGATCCGCACCCGGGAACCTGCGTATCGAGGCGACCTCCGCCTGGCAGCACGGTCCCGGCCCCGCCCGCACCCTTGATGAGGTCCGGAAAACCCAAAATCATTTTGCCAGGATCCCCCGCATGACCTGCGAACCTTCTCCCTGTCGCTGCGCGAGAGCGCGGTACTGCGACACAAGAAGCCGGTGAGGTAACCGCAGAGACAGTCCACCGGGCGGGGGCCATGAGCTCAGCCGCGGTCAGCGCCGGACCTGTGGCCGCCCTCGCCGGCAAGTCTGATTACGCCAGCACTGGAGGAGCGAACGCGCGGCCGGCGGCAATAGCGGACGCCTGGCCACCTGAAGCCTCAGCGGGCACGTAACCGCGTTCGGGCTTCCGGCAGGTCAGGTACTCAGCCTGGCCCGTGCTTCCCGGGTCAGGCCTGCCACGACAAGGTCGTAGGAGTGGTCGATCAGGTCCAGCAGCTCGCCGTCGGGCAGCGAGCCATCGAGTTCGACGGTGTTCCAGTGCCGCTTGCTGAGGTGATAGCCAGGCGTGACCGCAGGAAAGCGGTTGCGGAGCACTACGGCCAGGTCCGGATCGCACTTGAGGCTAGCGCTGCCCGGTGGCGCATCCAGGGATACCAGCGCGAACATCTTGCCCGCCACCTTGAAGACCGCGACCTCATCGCCGAACGGATAATCCTCTGCCGAGCCTGGCTTGGCCGCACACGCCGCGATCACCCGGTCCCGCTGCGATTCAGCCATCATCACCTCGCCCGCCCGTCCTCGGCTCGCCACGATGCCAGTATCCGGGGTTCCAGCGCCAGAATTGGAGGTGCCGTCAGCGTCTTGAGCGCGTGTGGTTCGATTTCTCACCGGGTCGCCAGGGTGACGGTGGATCCCGCCCACGGCCACCTCCTGACCGAGAAGTAACCGCTGGCGCCCTACGCGGCAGATCAGGATGGTCGCCGTGCCCTGTCGCGTACATGGTTATGCGGCAACGCAGGGTCACGCGGACGGTGGACCCTTGACCGGCCGACGCCCGCGCGTACCCATGAGCGGCCGGGAGACTGTGCGTGACGGCCCTGCCACCTCACATCGCTCACCGGACTACGGGCAGTTCAGCGAACGACGGGCTGGTGCCGCCGTGGCCGATCCGGTAGCTGGCCCTGTCGTTCGCGGGCATCAGCTGGAACGAGCCCGGGTCGCCGGCCGCGATCGCGATCCGGATCCGGTCGCCGGCATGGAGCAGCACTGAGGTCGGCAGCAGGTCGAACATGATCCGCTGCGGCTTACCCAGCGGGAACGTTGCGGCGTCGGCGCGTGCGTAGGTGCGGGGCGTGCGCAGCTTGCGCCACGGCGGGTTGTCCTGCTTCGGCGCGATGGCCCGGTCGGCGAGCGCCAGTTCGCCCTCGGTGACGTAGGTGACGCGGCCGTTCGGCTCGACGTCCTCGAGGTAGGCGTACAAGGCGCCGTGTCGGGCGCCCGTCACGCCGGTCACGTCGAGGGTCACCCGGCCGAGGCCGGTCACCGTGGTCGCCTGCCGCAGCGGCGCGCTGGTGTAGGTGAGTAGCTTGCGGTCCACGGCGGCGCGGTTGGGATACACGACCGGGCCGCCGGTGAGGTTGGTGCTCCACCGGTCCAGATGCCCCGTGCCCGCGGTGGGGTTGAGGCGCAGCAGGTCCGAGCCGGGGGCAGCGGCCCGCTGCCAGGTGAGGGTGTGCCCGCTGCCCAGGTAGAGCCGGCGCATGTGCGTCCCGGCGACCGGCCAGCGGGTGGTGGTGTGCCAGGTGCCCGCGTTCAGCGTGTAGTAGTGCAGCAGCCGCGTGCCGTCGGGGCGGCTGTCGTTCCTCACGTAGCGGTTGAAGAACGCATACCGGCTGTCGGCGAGTTGGCGCTGTTCCGCCGGGGTGAGATCACGGCTGGGCTTGAACGGATCGGCGAAGTATCCCTCGCCGTGGCTCCACGGCCCGATCCAGTCCTGCTGGGTATTGGGCAGGCTGGTGAATTGCGACAGCACGCCGTTGGCAGTGCCGGCATCCAGCCATCCGGTGTCGGTCAAGATGGGGACCCCGCCGGCCCCGATCGCCGCGACCTTGCCGCCGGTGCTCATCACGGTCCAGCTCTGCGGGCCGCTGGCGTAGTCGCGGTACATTCCGGCGCGGGCGAAGCCGACCAGATTGGCGTTGTGGAAGTGCTGCGCGCGCGCTGCGGCGAGCAGGGCGCTGCCGCGCGGCCCGTCGACCGGTTCTGGCGCGGCGCCGGTCAGCCCGTAGGCGTTGCAGAGCCACCGCGTCCGGGCGCTGGTGGCGCAGGTCGTGCCGTAGGCCTTGTCGAGGATCCGCAGCAGCAGCGCGTAGGGGGCCAGTAGTGGCTCGATGAGTATCCCGCCCGGGCGCACCAGGTCCTCATAGGGGTCGAAGTCGTAGGAGATCGGCTCCGCGGCGGTGATGTGATGATTGCGCAGGGCCAGCGACAGCATGGCGGTGTCGCCCGAGTAGGACACGCCAGTCACCCCCACCCGCCCGTTCGACCAGGGCCGTGCGGCGATCCAGTCGGCGAGTGAGCCCACGTCGGCGATCATCTGACCGCCCAGCTCGGCGTTGAGCGTGCCGAACGAGGCGCCCGTGCCGCGCAAGTCGGCAAACACGTACGCATAGCCGCGTTCGTTCCAGGGCTCAGCTATGTCGTAGTTAGGGTTGTTCCTGATCCCGCCGCTGTAGGCCCTCGCGCGCCAGTACCGGTCGGTCTCCAGCACCGTCGGCAGCCGCGCACCGGCGGCCGTGCCGGGTGGGAGCCAAACGTCCACGGCAAGACGCACACCGTCTGGCAGCGGCACATACAGCGACCGCAGCCGCGGGAACAGCGAAGCAGCCTTGCGGCCAGCCGGGGCCGTGACGCTCGCCCCGGCTGTCATTGTGACGGTGGCGAGTGACACCAGCGCGATGACCAGCCAAGTCCTGACGAAACGCGACATGCTAGGCCTCCTGGATGCGGGTGTGCTCAGCCGAGGCGGCGCCGCCCGATCCACCAGAAGCAGATTCCGGTGAGGGTCAGGGCGGTGGTGAGGTAGATCGCGGTCTCGTACCACTGAAGGGGCCAGTAGCGGCTGGCGGGCTGGTAGGTGAGGAGTAGCTGGGGGTGCAGTGTGGCGAATGCTGTGCCGCATGCTGGTGTGGAGGTGGGGCCGTTGTAGCAGGTGCGGAGGATGTGGGTGGCGGGGCCGGTGTAGGTGTGGCCGGATGTGGACAGGACCCACGCGCCGGGTATGGCAGCCCGTCCGGTGATCAGCAGTCCGTTGCCGTGGGGAACCCAGTTGGCGTAGCCGGGGCTGACCGCGGCGGTGGTGTGGGCGGCCGGGATGAGGTAAGGGCGGACGAAGTTGGGCATGGCCAGCTGAATGGCGGCGAAGGTGATGATGGTGGCGGCCATGGCTGGCACGGTGCGGCCGGTCACTGCTCCTGTGGTGGCGCCGAGAACGAAGGCGAAGGCGGTGTAGCCGATGGGGACGATGCCGTGGCCGGCGAACAGCAGGGGCGTCATGCGGTTGCCCAGGATGGGTGAGCCGAGTGCGGCGGCCTGGTCGAGGGGGCTGGCCCACCAGGTGATGATGAGGCTGAACAGGCCGGTGATGGCCATCGCGGTCAGGCCGGGCAGCCCGAGTTTGACCGCGAGCCAGCGGGTCCGGGTGATGCTCTGGGTCCAGGCGAGCCGGTAGGTGCCGTCTTCCAGTTCGCGGGTGATCAGCGGTGCCCCCCAGAACATGCCGATGATGGCGGGGACGAGATAGATGACGATGACACCCGTGGCGTACAGGGCGGGGTAGGCGCCGTCGGCGCGTACGTGGCTGATGAAGGTGGCGGCGAGCCTGCCGCAGTCGCCGCGGGGCTGGCAGGCGGCGATTCCGCTGGCTGAATACATCCGGGTCAGAGACGGCCGGGTGACCGCGAAGGTGATGGTGATCGCCGCCAGCGCGGCGATCGCTGCCCATGCCTGGGTGCGGAACTGGCGCCAGGTGAGCCTGATCATGACACCACCCCCAGCGGTGGCCTGCGGGCCGGGATACCGGCCGTCCGGCTCATGTAGGCGAGCACCAGGTCCTCCAGGCTGACCGGCGTGATGGCCCACGCCGGATCGTGGACCGGCTCGCCGGTGCGGACCAGCAGGACGGTCTGCTTGTCGGTGTGGCTTTCGGTGATGACTTCCTGGCCTGCGGGAAGGGTGCGGGGGTCGCGGCGCGGGCCGGACAGCCGGCGGTGCGAGGCCAGCAGCGTGCTGACCTCCCCGGCGACCCGGACCCGGGAGGCGACGAGCACAATCAGGTAGTCGCAGACCCGTTCCAGGTCGGCGACCAGGTGCGAGGACAGCACCACGCTGACGCCGTGCTCGGCGACCGCCTCCATCAGGGCCTGCAGGAACTCCCGCCGGGCCAGCGGGTCCAGGCTGGCGGCCGGCTCGTCCAAGATGAGCAGCCCGGGCCGCTTGGCCAGCGCCAGGGTGAGGGCGAGCTGGGCCCGCTGGCCGCCGGACAGCGACCCGGCGCGCTGCCCCGGGTCCAGGCCGAGCTGCCCGGTCCGGCGCCGCGCCACCTCGCCGTCCCATCCGGGGTTGAGCCAGGCGCCGAGGCGGAGGTGATCGGCGACCGTCATCCTGGCGTAGACCGGGGTGTCCTGGGCGACGAAGCCGACCCGGGCCAGCTGCGCCGGCCCGCCCGCCGGGCGCCCGCCGAAGACCTCGACCGTGCCGCACGTCGGTGCCAGCAGCCCGGCCGCCAGGCCCAGCAAGGTGGTCTTCCCCGCGCCGTTCGGGCCGGCGAGCCCGGCGACGCGGCCTTCGGGGATGGCCAGCGAGCAGTCACGCAGCGCCCAGGCCCGCCGGTACCGCTTGCCCAGCCCGCTGGCCTCGATGACGGCGCTCACGCGGCCCCCTCGGCGAAGCAGCTGCGGAACGCGGTGCGGTAGATCGCCTCGATATCATCAGGACCCAGGCCCGCCGAGCGCGCCGAGCGGAGCCACCCGGCCAGCTCAGCCAGAAACCGGGCCTGGGTGGCCGGGTCGATCCCGGACGGCGAGCGGGTCACGAACGTGCCGAGCCCGGGACGGGCGCGCACCAGCCCCTCCCGCTCCAGCTCCCGGTAGGCCTTGTGCACCGTGTTCGGGTTGATGGCCAGCCTGGCGACCACCTGCTGCGCGGTCGGCAGCCGGTCACCCGGCCCCAGCATCCCCATCCGCAGGGCCTGATGAACCTGCTGGACCAGCTGCAGGTAGGTGGCGACACCCGACGTCTCGTCAAGCTGGAACTCGATCATCTATCTCTCATTCCACTAAAAGCTTAGTGGAATGAAAGTAGCAGGCCGGTGACGGCAGGCGCAACAAACGGATCAGGTCCCGGCGCGGCGGCCGGCGAGATCCCCCGCGCTGGAGCCCAATGGCGGGGAGGCCGTCGATTTCCTCCTGCTGGGCGCGCGCCGGAACAGCGCGAGCGCCTTGAATTGCCGCGGGTCAGCGAGTTCGGTGTCCTAGCGGGCGATACGCGGGGCGAGTTCGGCGTTGCGGGGACTTCAGCCCGGTGATCTGGTCCTCACGGGGGCGGGGCCTGCCCGCCCTCTCGCTGGCGGGCGAACTGCTGCTCGACTCGGCTCGAGCTCCACGAACGAGGACCCTGCGAACGCGCAGGTCAAACCCTTACCACGCGGGAAACGAGACACCGTCGCTAAACAGAGAAACGGGGCCGACCGTGATCCGGCAGTCGCTAATCCCGATGACGATGTTGCTATGGGTGCCATCACGCATTACGCCGGCCCGATCAGGTCCCATTTGCCGCCAGCGATGTCGAGGAACACGGCGACCTGGCCGTAGGCTTCCGCGCGCGGTGCCGTCACGAACTTCACGCCTGCCGATGCCATCCGGGTGTATGCGGCCTCGAAGTCCTCGACGTGGAGGAAGAAACCCACCCGGCCGGCGGCCTGGTTCCCGACCATGGCGGCCTGGCCTTCTCCGTCGGCTCGCGCGAGCAGCAGGCCTGTCACAGCACCTGGCGGGCGGACCACCACCCACCGCTTGGGACGCCCGTCGTTCGTCAGGGCTGGCGAATTCTCCACGAGCTCAAAGCCCAGCGCCTCCACGAAGAAGCTGATCGCCGGGTCATACTCACTGACCACGATGGTGATGAGGCCCAGATGCACTACGCCAGCATACGAGCGGCCGCCCACTCCAGATCGAGTCCGCCAGCAGCCCGACTGCGTGGCCTCGGACACCCTGACACGCCCCGGGCGGCAAGAGCGGATGCTCGGCGGGGGCTCGTGCTGCTTGCGCGGGCGCCTCGCGCTGACCGCGCCGCGGCGGCCGCCATTATGGCGGCCGCCGTCGGGCGGTGAGGGATGGTTCAGGGCCTGGCCTGGCGGGCGAGCAAGGGGACGAGATCGCTTGCGTTGGGGCTGCCCAGGCCGGTGACCGGGTCCCAGCCGGGTGCTGCCCGGTAGCCGGTGATGGTCTGGGGCGGGAATGAGACTGTGTTGTTCCCGGTGGTGATGTCGTGG
>JBOHCK010000267.1:0-8496 GCA_050698755.1 Streptosporangiaceae bacterium
AGGCGCTCAGGCCTCGCCGCGCCGGGCCGGCGGGCCAGCGCCTGGACCCGGGCGACCAGCTCGGTGAAGTCGAACGGCTTGGGCAGGTAGTCATCGGCGCCCAGGCCTAGGCCCTCGACCCGGTCCTTGACCGACCCGGCGGCGGTGAGCATCAGGACCCGGCTCTCACTTCGTTCGGAAGAAAGGGTCCGGCAGATCTCGTCGCCGTGGGTGCCGGGGAGGTCGCGGTCCAGCACCACCACGTCGTACCGGCTGGCGCCGAGGCGGGCCTGGGCGTCGTCCCCGTCCAGCGCCACGTCGACGGTCATCCCGTAGCGCCGCAGCCCGGCCGCGATGGCCCGGGCCAGCCGCTCGTGATCTTCCGCTACTAGCACTCTCACCAATTTAAGATTCCACGTCGCGGGTCACAGCCAGGTCACAGCTGTGACCGGGTTATGACCTCCGGTTTAGTACACCTGTCCCCCATGAACGGTAACCAACGGATACCGCGGCGACCGGGTGCGCTGGCGATCCTCGTCGCGGCGACCGCCCTCGCGCTGGCCGCGTGCGGCGGCTCAGGGGATTCCCCGCAGGTGGCCAGCCTGAGCAGCAGCCCGGCGGCCAACAGCCCGGCGGCCAGTACCAGCCCGGAGACCGGCACCAGCCCGGAGGCCGGCACCAGCCCGGGAACCGGCACCGTGCAGGAGGCGGCGAACCTGGGTCAGCTGGTGGACGAGTGGGCGGCCTGCGAGCGAGCCCACGGCGATCCTGACCAGGCCGACCCGACCATCGACGCCGGCGGGGTGATCAATATCGCCGTCCCGGTGAACGTAACGCCGGCCGGGGACATCCACAATCTCACCGGTACGTGCAGCGAATACCTGGCGCAGGCCCAGAGCGAGTTGCGGGCCGCCAACCCGGTCGCACCCCCGCCGGATCAGGCCGAGATTCTCACCTACACCAACTGCATGCGGACCAACGGGGTCCCCAACTACCCGTACCCGACCCCGGGCAGTGACCAGCTCAATTTCAACGCCGCCGGCGTGAACGCTGACAGCCCGCAGTTCATGCGGGCCAACGATCTGTGCGGCAAGAGGATAGGCGCGCCGACCTGGTGGATCAACGGCACGAATAAGCCGGGCAACATCGAGGTCACGACGGCCGGGATGCACTACCCCCTGCCTAGCCAGCCCCCGGCTCAGGTCCCCAATGGTGGCTGAGGTTTCCGCCCGGCACGTCGTCGCCATCGCCGCCGTCGCCGGTGCCCTGGTCGGGGGGCTAGTGGGCGGCGTGGTGGCCGCGGTGTCCGGCAGCGGCACCGACAGCGGCGCGGGCTCGTTGTCCCCCGGCGGCGGCTCGGTCACCACCGCCGCGGTGGTGCGGACGACCCTCACCACGACGGTGCAGGTCGGCGGCTCCATCGGGTACGACGGTTCTTACACCGTCACCGCCCTGCGCGGGAGCGGCGAGGTCTACACTTGGCTGCCGGAGCCCGGGGCGGTCATCCGGCAAGACCAGCCGCTCTACTCGGCCGGCAACGAGCCGGTGCCGCTCCTGTACGGCGCCGTCCCGGCCTACCGGGCGTTCGGGGCCGGCATGTCCGGCGGCGCCGACGTCGGCGAGCTGACCCGCGACCTGATCACCCTCGGGTTCGGCGGCGGGCTGACGCCGGGCGACCGCTACACCTCGGCCACCGCCGCCGCGGTCGGGCGCTGGCAGGGCGCGGTCGGCCTGCCGGTGACCGGGGAGATCCCGCTCGGCGAGGTGGTCTTCGAGCCCGGGCCCATCCGGGTCACGTCGGTCGCGCCGTGGGCCGGCGCGCCCGTCGGGGGCGCGGGCAGCGCCGTGCTGACGGCCACCAGCACCACGCCCATCGTCGTCGTCGACCTGGGCGTGAGTGAGGAGTACCTGGTCAAGCCCGGCGACGCGGTGTCGGTCGTGCTGCCCGACGGCACCTCGACGGTGGGCGGGCGCATCGAGACGGTCGGCAACGTGGCCACCTGCCCGGGCGGCGGCGGCATCGGCACCGGAGGCGGCGCCAGCGGCTCGGCGGACCAGTCGCCCTGCTCGTCCGGCGGCGGCAACGCCACCCCGACGGTGACGGTCACCATCGCCCTGGACAGCACCCCGCCCGGCGCCACCCTGGACCAGGCCCCGGTGAACGTCAACGTCACCACGCAGCAGGTCCGCAATGTGCTGGCCGTCCCGGTGAACGCGCTGCTGGCTCTGGCGGGCGGGGGGTTCGGCGTGGAGGTGGTGACCGGGACCGCGACCCGCCTGGTCGGGGTCACCACCGGCGTGTACAGCAACACCCTGGTCCAGGTGAGCGGGTCCGGAATCACCGTCGGCACGCGGGTTGAGGTGCCGTCGTCGTGACGCCGGTCCTGGAGCTGGCCGGCGTGGTGAAGGAGTACCCCGGCGACCCGCCGGTCGCGGCCCTGGCCGGCGTGAGCCTGCGGATCGAGCAGGGCGAGATGGTCGCCATCGTCGGCCCGTCCGGGTCGGGCAAGAGCACCCTGCTGCACGTGATGGGCACCCTCGAACGGCCGACCAGCGGGGCGGTCCGCGTCGCCGGACAGGACACCTCGGCGATGTCCGACCCGCAGCTGTCGGGCTTGCGGGCCCGGCGGCTGGGCTTCGTCTTCCAGCAGTTCTTCCTGCTCGACGGCCTCAGCGTCCTGGACAACGTCGCCGAAGGCCTGCTCTACCGGGGCGGGCGGGCCGCCGAGCGAAGGCTGCTGGCGCAGGCGGCCATCGAGCGGGTCGGGCTCAGCCACCGCGCCGGGCACCGGCCTAACCAGCTGTCGGGCGGCGAGCAGCAGCGCACCGCCATCGCCCGGGCCCTCGTCGGCCGGCCCGCCCTGGTCATGGCCGACGAGCCCACCGGCAACCTGGACACCGCCACCGGCGCGGCTCTCCTGGAGCTCTTGCGTGAATTGCACCGGGACGGCACGACCATCGTCGTCATCACCCACGACCACGACGTGGCCGCGGCCACGGAGCGGCGCATCGAGATCCGGGACGGGAGGATCATCCGTGATACGCCGACCGGCGCATGACGCTGGTGCCTCAAGGCTGTCGCGCCGGGACCTGCTCTGGGTCGGGAGCCTGGGCTTGCGCACCCGGCGGGTGCGGGCGGCGCTGTCCGCGCTCGGCATCAGCATCGGCATCGCAGCCATCGTCGGCGTGCTCGGCATCTCCCAGTCCAGCAAGACGGGCCTGCTGAACGAGCTTGGCCAGCTCGGCAACCTCCTGACGGTGCAGCCGCAGAGCACGGCGTTCGGGCAGTCGACCGAGCTGCCTACCACCGCCGAGGGAATGGTTTCCCGCATCGGGCCGGTCACCAGCGTGACCGAGGTCGGCACCATCTCCGGCGTCTTCGTGTACCGCAACCCCTTCGTTCCGGCCATCGACAACAACGGCATCTCGCTGACCGCGACCGACGCCGCCCTGCCCGCCACCCTCGGCGCCACCGTGGCGGAGGGCACCTTCCTCAACGCGGCCACGGCCCGGTACCCGGCGGTCGTCCTGGGCGCCGAGGCGGCGAGCCTGCTCGGCATCGACAACCTGGCCCGTCCCACCCAGATCTGGATCGGCGGGCGCTCCTTCACCGTCGTGGGCATCTTGAACCCGCTGGACCTGATCTCCCAGGTGAACAGCATGGCCTTCATCGGGTTCGGAGTCGCCGAGCAGTACTTCGGGTTCGACGGCCACCCCACCGGGCTCTACCTGCGCAGCGTTCCCAGCCAGGTCACCGCCGTGGCCGCCGTCCTGCCCGCCACCGTGGACCCGGCCGAGCCCTCCGTCGCGGCCGTCAGCTACCCGTCGGACATCCTGAAGGCCGAGGTAGCCGCCAAGGGGGCGTACAACGGGCTGCTCCTCGGCCTCGGCGCCGTGGCCCTGCTGGTCGGGGGAGTGGGGATCGCCAACGTGATGGTCATCTCGGTCCTCGAACGCCGCTCCGAGATCGGCCTGCGCCGCGCCCTGGGCGCTACCCGCCGGCACGTCGCCGAGCAGTTCCTGGCCGAGGCACTGCTCCTGTCGGTCCTGGGCGGCCTGGTCGGCACCCTGATCGGCGCGCTGGCGACCGCCGCCTACGCGCTGACCCAGCACTGGTCGGTGCAGATCCCCGGCGTCGCGCTCTACGGCGGCCTGGGCGCCGCCCTCGCCATCGGGGCCCTGGCCGGGCTGTACCCGTCGATGCGGGCCGCCCGCCTCTCGCCGACCGAGGCATTGCGTACGGTATGAAGGCCCGAACCCCCGGTACCTGAACGTCGCTGCTCAGTAGCGCAGGTCGGCGGCTAGCCCGTAATGGTCGGAAACCTGCTGCTCACCGGGTCCGCGGACGCCGAGCAGCGAGCAGCGCACCGGATGCCCGGCACCTCCGCGCCGCGGCCACGCCGAGAGGATGTAATCGAACCGCCGGTCCGGGTAAAGGCCGAGGGCGGCCAGCGGATTGCGATTGGACCAGGTATGGATCGGACCGCGCTCCCCGGCCACGGTGACGTGTACCGCCTGGCCGGATCCGGCCCCGTCCGCCGCGCGCAGCGGCCGGCACTGCGGTTCGGTCATCGGCCACCGGGACACCAGGCCGATGCCTGACACCCAGTCTTCCTGCCGCCAGTCACCCGTGAACTGGTGGTATGGCAAGCCCAGCCGGGCTGCCCAGTCCGCGCCGCAGCGACCCCACACGTTCCACGTGACCACCCGGACGGTCGAGGTGACGACGGGGCCGTACGGGGCGTAGGGATCAAAGCTCACCCTGGCGAGTATGCCGGGTCAGGCATCGCCCGGGCCCTGCGGCGGCTCGGGCTCTGGGGTCAGGTCCAGCTCGGGGGCCAGATCCTCGGGCGCCGGCTCGCGCTCGAGGTCCCGCCGCATCTGCCGCTGCCCCCGGGTCAGCTTGCTGATCGCCTCGACCATGTGCACCGGGATCCGGATCGTCCCGGCCTGATCGGCCACCGCCCGGGTGATCGCCTGCCGAATCCACCACGTCGAGTAGGTGGGGAACCGGTACCCCTTGGTGTAATCGAACTTCTCCACGGCCCGGATCAGGCCCAGGTTTCCCTCCTGGATCAGGTCCAGGTACGGCATCCCCCGGCCGGTGTAGCGCTTGGCCAGCGACGCCACTAGGCGCAGGTTCGCCTCCAGCAGGTCATTCTTGGCCTGCGCGCCGTCCTCGGCGATCCGCTCGAGCTCGATCCGCTCGTCGGTAGTCAGGTTCTGGCCGCTCTCGGCCAGTTTTTCCTCGGCGTCCCGGCCGGCCTTGACCCGCTGGGCCAACTCGACCTCCTTCTCGGCGTCGAGCGGGGGCACCGTCCCGATCTGCTCCAGGTAGTCCCGGACCGGGTCCACGGCCTCGCCGCCGTCCGCGTGCTCGCCGAGCCAGGCCAGGAAACGGGCACGGCCCGCCTCGGCGTCGTAGCCGCTGGCGTGCTGCCCGGCCAGGTATTCGCCCAGCTGAGGATAGAAGTCGGCCACGAACAGGTCCTCACGGTCCTGATGCTCGCTCGCACCGGTGGTCACGATGACTCCCCTCTCCCGCTGTCCGGGGCGAACGGGTAGTACCGTTCCAGCCCGGCGACCAGCTTGGTCCGCGCCGTGTGCAGGTGGGCGTGCACGGTCCCCTCGGTAACGCCAAGCTCCGCGGCGATCTCCGTGGCCTTCATCCGGTCCTGCCAGCGCATCAGCGCGATCTTCTGCTGTCTCGGCGGCATCTCTTCGATGATCTCCCGCGCTCGCTTCAGCGCGATCGCGTTCAGCGCCTCGGCCGCGGTGTCGGCCGCGGTGGCCAGGTACCTGGCGTGAATGTCGGGCTGCCTGCGGCGGAACGCCTCCCTGCGCCTGAACTCGCTGACGTCCTTGTTCGCCAGCGTGCCGAGCAGCCAGGCCCGTTGCCGGCCGCAGGCCCGCCCGCGCAGCGTCCCCCACGCCCGGGCAGCCGCCTCGAACGTGTCCTGGACCAGGTCGGCGGCGAGCTCGCGGTCGCCGCGGGTCCGCACGCACGCGTGGCCGAACAGCCACCGGTCGTGAGCCGCGAAGAAGCTGCTCAATTCGGCGGCATACCGCAGCGGGATCCTGACCTCGCCGTTATCGTCCACGCCGCACCTCCGCGGGTACCTGCCCACGCCCGCGCCGGCTCCGGCTGAAGTTCACTGAGCGGATCACATCTACTTAGTCGCGTATCGGCCAGAAAACCTTTAGCCGGCTCGACGCCCGGATCAGGCCAGGGCCACGATCTCGCCGTTCGGGATGAAGAACCACCCGTCTTCGCTGTCCGCCCACCGCCGCCAGGCCCCGGCCAGCCGCGCCAGGTCCTCCCGGCTCGCCAGGCCGTGCTCGACGGCCCGGTCCCCGAACGGCGAGGAGGTCAGCCGCTCGGCCCACAGCGCGCCCCACCAGGACCGGTCGCCTGGCGTGGCGTAGCACCACGCGCTGCCCGACGGCTCCACCTCGGCGAACCCGGCCGCGAGCGCCCAGGCCAGCAGGCGCCGGCCCGCGTCGGGTTCGCCGCCCAGTGCCCGCGCCACCTTCCGGTACAGATCCTGCCACTCGGTCAGCTCGGGGTCCTCTGGGTACCAGATCATCCCGGCGTAGTCGCCGTCGCGGGCCGCGACCACCCCGCCGGGGCGGCACACCCGCCGCATCTCCTTCAGCGCGGCGACCGGGTCCGAGAGGTGCTGCAGCACCTGGTGCGCGTGCACCACGTCGAACGCGTCGTCGCCGAAGGGCAGCCGGTAGGCGTCGCCGGTCTCGAACGTGACGTTGGCCTGGCCGCGGTGTTCGGCTTCCTGACGGGCCAGCGCGAGCACGTCGGCGGCTGCGTCGATCCCGGTGACCTGGCCGTGCGGCACCCGGGCTGCCAGGTCCGCGGTGATCGTGCCCGGGCCGCAGCCGACGTCGAGCACGTGCGCGCCGGGGGCGAGCCTGGGCAGCAGGTACCCGGCCGAGTTCTCCGCGGTCCGCCACCGGTGCGACCGCAGCACGCTGTCGTGGTGGCCGTGCAGGTAGGTCTCCCTCATGCTCCCTGGTCCCCGAAAGATATTGGCACGGCGAAGATCTCCGCGGAGTCGGTCAGCCGCAGCTTGCGCCGGGCCCGCTGGTAGAACGTGGTGCGGCCGAGGCGGACCACCCGGGCGGCGGCGGGCCGCGGGACCAGGTCGATGTGATCGCCGGGTCCGACCTCCGCGGCGGCGATGCCGTCGGCCTCGACGGCGAGCCTGCCGCTGCCGGGCAGGACCTCCAGCGCGAGCTCATCCTCGCACGAGACGACCAGCCCGCGGTTGTACGCCGAGTGGGGCGCGACCGGGGTGACCACCAGGGCCTCCACCGCCGGGCTGACGATCGGCCCGCCGGCCGAGAAGCTGTAGGCGGTCGAGCCGGTCGGGGTGGCGACCACGATCGCGTCGGCCGCGTAGCTGACGAACCGCTGGCCCGCGGCCAGGACCGCGACGGCGGCCGTCTTGTGCCCGGGGAACCGGACGAACGCGATGTCGTTGAACGCCGTGATGACCTGGTCGCCGATGTGCGCGTCGACGGCCAGCCGGGGTTCGGTGGTGTAGGCGTGCCCGTCGATCGCGGACAGCGCGTCGGGCAGGTCGGGCACGTCGACCTCGGCCAGGAACCCCAGCTTGCCCAGGTTAACCCCGAGCACGGGGAAGCGCTGGCTGTCGGCCAGCCGCATCGCGCGCAGCATCGTCCCGTCGCCGCCCAGGCTGACGAGCAGGTCCGCCTCCTTGCGCATCTCCTCGGCGGTCACCGGCTCGGCGGTGCAGGCCAGCCGGCGCAGCTCGTCGACGACCCCGAGGACCCGGATGTTCCTGCGGTCCGCCCAGTCGAGGACCGAGCCGACCGCGCCGCCGCAGTCGCGCTCGGGATGCAAGAGCAGCCCCACCACGTGCATGCGTTCACGCTACTGCAGCGGCCCGTTCGCGCAGTAATACCTACAGGCCGCCCCGAACGCTCCGGTGGTTCCCAGGCAATAGCACAGTAGAAGGGAACGTAAGGAGGCGCGTGGACACGGACGGCGTCCTGATCGAGCGGTCGGCGCGCGGGCGACCCGACGCGTTCGTCGAGGTCGTCCGGCGCCACGAGGTCGCCGTGCACGCCTTCCTGGCCCGCCGGGCCGGCCGGCAGGCCGCCGACGACCTGCTCGGCGAGGTGTGGGTCAGGGCGTTCGGCGGGCGGGCCGGATTCGACCCTGCGTACTCCGACGCCCGGCCGTGGCTGTACGGGATCGCCAGGAACGTGCTGCGGGCGCACTGGCGGGGAACGGGTACGGGCCGGTCCGCGGACCAGGCGGGTCGGCTCGTGGACCAGCCCGGCCGGCCCGCGGACCGGGCCGGGGCCGTCGAAGCCGTGGACCCGTGGGATGACGTCATCGACCGGCTGGACTCGGCGGCGGCCGCGCGGACCCGCGAGGTGGTCGGCGCGGTCCGGGCGCTGCCGCCCGATGAACGCGAGGTGCTGCTGCTCGTGGCCTGGGAGCAGCTGACCCCGGCGCAGGCCGCCCTGGTG
>JBOHCK010000268.1:0-8482 GCA_050698755.1 Streptosporangiaceae bacterium
CCGTCGGTGACGCGCGTCTGGGGCTCCTCACCGGTACCCCCGCCCGCGTCACCGGTGGCCCCGCCCGCGTCACCGGTGGCCCCGCCCGCGTCACCGGTGGGTCTGCCCGCGTCACCGGTGGGTCTGCCCGCGTCACCGGTGGGTCTGCCCGCGTCACCGGTGGGTCTGCCCGCGTCACCGGTGAGCCCGGCCGCGTCACTGGTGGGCCTGCCTGCGCGCCGCAGGAGTTCCCCGCGGACCTGCTCGACGCACTCCGCCGCGCGGTCGACCGCGGCGCGCGGGTGCTGAGCGTCTGCAGCGGAGCCTTCATCCTGGGCGAGGCCGGCCTGCTCGACGGCCGCCGTTGCACCACGCACTGGCGGCACGCCGACGAACTGGCCCGCCGCTTCCCCCAGGCCAAGGTCGACCCGGACGTCCTGTACGTGGACGACGATCCCGTCATCAGCAGCGCGGGCACCGCGGCCGGCATCGACGCCTGCCTCTACCTGGTCAGGAAGGAGCAGGGCTCCCGGGTCGCGAACGGCATCGCCCGGCGCATGGTGGTCCCGCCGCATCGCGACGGCGGCCAGGCCCAGTACGTCGAGCAGCCGATCGCTCCCTCGTGCGACGGGTCGCTGCGGGATTTGCTGGAATGGCTGAGTGCCAACCTCGGCCTGCCGCTCACGGTCCGCCAGCTCGCCACGCGCGCGAACATGTCCGAGCGGACCTTCGCCCGCCGCTTCGTCCAGGACACCGGCACCACCCCGCAGCGCTGGCTCATCGGGCAGCGCATCCTGCTAGCCCAGCAGCTCCTGGAGGAAACCGACGAGACCGTGGACGCCATCGCCGACCACGCCGGCTTCGGCAACGCGACCGCCCTGCGCCACCATTTCCGCATCTGGCGAGGCACCACCCCGAACGCCTACCGCCGCCTCTTCCGCGGCGACCCCGCCTCCACCGCCTAAGCCACCCCGCCGACCAGCGGGCCGCTTGCGCACCCACTCCCAAAGTCAAGTAATATCTGGAGTCATGAGGTTCATCCTTAGGGTGGTGGTCTCCGCCGCCGCCCTGGCCGTGGCGACCTGGGTAGTCCCCGGCATCCAGTTGCTCGCCGGGAGCGACTGGTCGAAGACGGGCACGCTGCTCGGCGTAGCCGCGATCTTCGGCGTCATCAACGCGATACTCAAGCCGCTGATCAAGGTCATCGGCTGCGCGTTCTACGTGCTCACGCTCGGCCTCGCCGCGCTCGTCGTCAACGGTCTGCTCCTGTGGCTGACCAGCGTCGTCGCCGGCGATCTCACGCTGCCGTTCCACGTGACCGGGTTCTGGCCGGCCTTCTGGGGCGCGATCATCGTGGGTCTGGTGAGCTGGGTGCTACACCTGATAATCGGGGATGAGCGCAGGCAGAGGCGTGAGCCTCCTGCGGTTCGCGTTGTCAAGGTCCGGTAGCCCCTAGACTGGCGGCCTAGACCGCTCAGCGATCCAGCGCTGGGTGACCATCCCGAATCTCCGGAGTGAAACCGACGTGAAGACTGACGTCGAAGAGCTGAGCCCGACGCGTGTCCGGCTGAGCGTCGAGGTGTCGTTCGATGAGCTAAAGCCCAGCCTCGACAAGGCCTACCGTGAGGTCGGACGTCAGGTCCGCATCCCCGGCTTCCGCCCTGGCCGCGTGCCGCCGCCGGTGCTTGACCGCCGGGTCGGCCGCGACGTCATCCTCAGCCAGGCCGTCAATGACGCGATGCCCGACCTGTACGCCAAGGCGGTCGCCGAGGGCGACATTTACGCCATCGGGCAGCCCGACGTAGAGATCACGAACCTCGACTACGGCAAGGACCTGACCTTCACCGTCGAGGTCGACATCCGGCCCAAGTTCGACCTGCCCGATCTGGGCAGCCTGGCCGTGGAAGTCGACGACACGCTGGTCAGCCCCGATGAGGTGGCCGAGTACCTCGGCTCGCTGCAGGAGCGGTTCGCCTCGCTGAAGGCCGTGCAGCGGCCCGTGGAAAACGACGACTACGTGTCGATCGACCTGTCCGCCTCGGTGGACGGCAAACCGGTCGATGACGCGCAGGCGAGTGGCCTGTCCTATCAGGTCGGCAGCGGATCGCTGCTGGAAGGTCTTGACCAGGCCCTCATCGGCATGTCGGCCGGGGAATCCTCGACCTTCTCCACCGAACTAGAGGGCGGCGGCTTCGCCGGGCGCTTGGCCGACGTGACGGTAACCGCGCACAGCGTCAAGGTCAAGGAAGTGCCAGGCCTCGACGACGACTTCGCCCAGCTGGCCAGCGAGTTCGATACCCTCGGCGAGCTGCGCGCGGACACCAGAGCCCAGCTGGAGCGGATGAAGGGCGTGCAGCAGGTGGTCCAGGCGCGAGACCGCGCCCTCGACGCGCTGATCGACAAGATCGACATCCCGCTACCCGAGGCCGTCGTCAAGCATGAGGTCGACCACAACCGGGAGTCGATCCAGGATCAACTCGACCGGGCGGGCGCCACCATGGACGGCTACCTGGAGATGACGAACCAGACGCAGGAGCAGTTCGAGCTCGACCTGCAGCGTCGCGCCCGGCGCGCGGTCAAGATCACCCTGGTGCTTGACCAGCTCGCCCGCGAGGAAGAACTCGGCGTGGATGAGGCCGAGCTCTCCGACTACATCGCTCGGCAGGCGGAGCAGATCGGGGTCTCGCCGGACCGCCTGGCCAGGCAGCTCGCCGAGAACGACCAGCTCTCCTCCACCGCCAGCGAACTGCTCAGGCGCAAAGCCATGAACCTGATCGCCGAGCGCGTGAAGGTGACCGATACCTCTGGCCACCCGGTCGACGTCAAGGCCAACCTTGCCGCGCCGGGCAGCTCCGACGAATCCGCCGAAACCGACTCGGACGGGGATGACGAGTCCTAATCGGAAGCCCCCGCCCGTAACGCACGCCGCCTGCGTGCGCCGGTAGCGAACAGGGCCCCGCCCGGGACGATCGGGCCTCACGCCGGAGTTATGGTCCTTGCAACGACACCAGACTGGAGCAGGTGACATCGTGTCTGAGCCCTTGTGGACGCCAGCGCTTTCCGCGGCCCCGCCGATCGTGGCCGCCGCCGAGCCGCCGGTCCTGCCGTTCGGGGACCAGCTGTTCCAGCGGCTGCTGCGGCACCGCATCATCTTCCTCGGCCAGCAGGTGGACGACGACATCGCCAACCGCATCTGCGGCGAGATCGTGCTGCTCTCTTCCGAGGACGCCAAGCGCGACATCAGCATCTACATCAACTCTCCGGGCGGCTCGGTCTACGCGGGGATGGCGATCTACGACATCATGCAGTACGTGCCCAACGACATCGCCACGTACGCGATGGGGATGGCCGCGTCGATGGGCCAGTTCCTGCTGACCGCGGGCGCGCCGGGCAAGCGGTACGCGCTGCCGCACGCGCAGATCCTGATGCACCAGCCGTCCGGCGGCATCGGCGGCACCGCGTCCGACATCAGGATCCAGGCTGAGCAGATGCTGTACATCAAGCGCACCCTGTTCGAGCGCACCGCCTACCACACCGGGCAGCCGCTCGAGCAGATCGAGAAGGACGCCGACCGCGACCGCTGGTTCACCGCCGACGAAGCCAAGGAGTACGGCTTCGTCGACCGGGTGATCCGCAGCGCCGTCGAGGTCCCCGAGGGGCTCGCCTCGTGACGAAGCCGAGCATTGATCAGTCACCCCTGGTCCACCGGTCCGGAGCGTAAGGAGCCGAACGTGACCGAATCCCGCTTGTGGAGCCCGCAGGCAGCGGCGCAGGCCCCGCAGTCAAGGTACGTGCTGCCGTCCTTCGTGGAGCGCACCTCGTACGGCATCAAGGAGATGAACCCGTACAACAAGCTCTTCGAGGAACGGATCATCTTCCTCGGCGTCCAGATCGACGACGCCTCCGCCAACGACGTGATGGCCCAGTTGCTGACCCTGGAGGCCATCGACCCGGATCGCGACATCACGATGTACATCAACTCGCCCGGCGGGTCGATGACGTCGATGATGGCGATCTACGACACGATGCAGTTCATCCAGCCCGACATCACGACGTGCTGCATCGGCCAGGCCGCCTCCGCCGCGGCGGTACTGCTGTCGGCGGGAACCAAGGGCAAGCGGATGGCGTTGCCGAATTCGCGCATCCTCATCCACCAGCCGGCTACCGAGGGCGGCTACGGCCAGTCGACGGACATGGAGATCCAGGCGCGCGAGATTCTGCGGATGCGCGCGGCCATGGAAGTCATCCTGGCCAGGCACACCGGCAATGACGAAGAGCAGATCCGGCGCGACATCGAGCGCGACAAGTTCCTCACCGCCGAGGATGCCAAGGTATACGGCATCATCGACGAGGTCCTGACCATGATCAAGCGCGGCAGCGAGCGCG
Source organism: Streptosporangiaceae bacterium (assembly GCA_050698755.1). Taxonomy (GTDB): domain Bacteria; phylum Actinomycetota; class Actinomycetes; order Streptosporangiales; family Streptosporangiaceae; genus Palsa-504. Next base: position 4,366 of record JBOHCK010000268.1, read on the forward strand.
CGGTCGAGGTAATGTCATCCTTACCGGGGAGAAGTCAGCTCTTCCCTCTCAGCCCGCCGCAGGGTTTGATGGTGTCCATCAGGCCCAGCAGGCGGTACCGTCGATAGGCAAGCTCTTGACGGACCCGCGGGACACGCTCGCTGAAGGCGGCCGGTACGGCCGTCCCGGCAGGCCCCACGTAAAGGAGTATCTGGGTGGCACGCATCGGTGACGGTGGGGACCTGCTGAAGTGCTCGTTCTGCGGTAAGAGTCAAAAGCAGGTCAAGAAGCTCATCGCCGGTCCGGGCGTGTACATCTGTGACGAGTGCATCGATCTCTGCAACGAGATCATCGAGGAAGAGCTGGCCGAGCCCACCGAGTTCCGGTGGGACAGCCTGCCCAAGCCGCGTGAGATCTACGAGTTCCTCGACGCGTACGTCATCGGCCAGGACAAGGCGAAGAAAGCCCTGTCGGTCGCCGTGTACAACCACTACAAGCGCGTCCAGTCGGGCGACGACCGGCCAGGCGACGAGGGCGTCGAGCTGGCCAAGTCCAACATCTTGCTGCTGGGCCCGACGGGTTCGGGCAAGACGCTGCTGGCCCAGACGCTGGCCCGGCTGCTCAACGTGCCGTTCGCGATCGCCGATGCTACCGCGCTGACCGAGGCCGGCTACGTCGGCGAAGACGTCGAGAACATCCTGCTCAAGCTGATCCAGGCGGCGGACTACGACGTCAAGAAGGCCGAGACGGGCATCATCTACATCGACGAGATCGACAAGATCGCCCGCAAGAGCGAGAACCCCTCGATCACCCGCGACGTCTCGGGCGAGGGCGTGCAGCAGGCCCTGCTGAAGATCCTGGAGGGCACCACCGCATCGGTCCCGCCGCAGGGCGGCCGCAAGCACCCGCACCAGGAGTTCATCCAGATCGACACGACCAACGTGCTGTTCATCTGCGGCGGGGCCTTCGCCGGTCTCGAGAAGATCATCGAGCAGCGTTCTGGTCACAACGGGATGGGGTTCAACGCCAAGCTCCGGGTCAGGAACGCGACCGCGACCGCCGACCAGTTCGCCGAAGTCATGCCGGAAGACCTGCTGAAGTTCGGCATGATCCCCGAGTTCGTCGGACGGCTTCCTGTGATCACCAGCGTGCACAACCTGGACCGGGACGCGCTCATCCAGATCCTGACCGAGCCGCGCAACGCGCTGGTCAAGCAGTACCGTCGGCTGTTCGAGCTGGACGGCGTGGACCTGGAATTCACCCCGGACTCGCTGGAGGCCATCGCCGACCAGGCGAACCTGCGCGGCACCGGCGCGCGCGGCCTGCGCGCGATCATGGAAGAAGTGCTGCTGTCGGTCATGTACGAGGTGCCGAGCCGCAAGGACGTCGAGCGCGTCGTCATCACCCGCGAAGCGGTGCTCGAGAACGTCAACCCGACCATCGTGCCCAGGGATGTCACGCGGCGCACCCCGCGCGAGAAGTCCGCCTGAGGCGGCCCAAACCGAAGCTCCAGCGGCCGCCGTTCACCCCTCGCACATTCGTTCGGTATAAGCGGGTTAACCTGCGGCCCTGTGGCGTTCCTCCGTCGCCGGCCCGGTGCCGACTTTGGGGGTATTGCCCATGATCAGCGAAATTCCAATGTAGCCTCCTGGATATCGCGTTAGTACTGGCGCGGTTTCCCGCCACGCCAGGAACTCGGACGCTGGGCCAGCAGCCGTCTTCGATAGCGACGGGGAATAGAGCACCGATGAGTAGTTGGGACGCCCCCACGGGTAACTGGGACCGGCGTCCGGACCCGGACGGGTCCGGCGACTCAGACGATCAGGACTTCCAGTCAGGCCAGTCGACCGGCGGCTACCGGGCCATGCGGTCCGGCGAGGGAGTTCTTCGTGCGGGGCGAAGAGGCCTTCCGGGTTACGACCAGGCGCAGGCCTACGAGCAGGGGACCGCCTACGGCCAGGGCCAGGACTACAGTCAGGGCCAGGCCTACGAGCAGGGGACCGCCTACGGCCAGGGCCAGGACTACAGTCAGGGCCAGGCCTACGAGCAGGGGACCGCCTACGGCCAGGGCCAGGACTACAGTCAGGGCCAGGACTACGGTCAGGGCTCGGCCTACGGCTCGGGCCCGGCTTACGGCCAGGGGTCGGACTTCAGTCAGGGATCGTCGTACGGGCCAGGACCGGATTACGGCCAGGGCTCGTCGTACCGGCAGGCTCCCGCTTACGGTCAGGGTCCCGACTACGGGTCGCCTTCCGACTACGCGCCGGATTCGGGTTACGGTCAGAGGTCATCGCCCGGCCAGGGGCCGGACTACGGCCAAGGTTCCGACTACCAGCGGGGTTCGGATTACGGCCAGTCCTCCGGCGACGGGTCGCCTGCCGGCTACGGATCGCCTTCGGAGTACGACCAGCGGGGGTACAGCCAGCCCGGATACGGGTCGGCGCCCGCTCCCGGGCAGGTCGTGCGCTACGGGCGAGGTCTCGGCGACGAGCCGGGGTACGGCTCGGGTTCGCCGAGCCAGGCGGGCACCGGTCCGCTGCCCGCCCAGCCGCTGCCCGCCCAGCCGCCGTCCGTGCCCAGGCGCGCCATTGGCCCCGGTGACGATAGCTCGACGGGAAGCCGGCAGTCCTGGGCCGGCGTCGACGACCAGGACAGCTCGCGCACGCAGGTCTTCGGTCAGCGAGATTACGGCGACTCGAGCTACCGGCAGCAGCCCGGCGCGAGCCAGGACTACGGTCAGGGCAGCTATGGCCAGGACAACTACGGCCAGGGCAGCTATAACCAGGACAACCCCAGCCAGGGCAGCTACAGCCAGGGTGGCTACGGCCAGGACGTCGGCCAGCACGACTACAGCCAGCCAGGCTACGGCTCGAAAGGCTCCAGCCAGCCGGGCTACGGCCAGGACCAGGACAGGTACGGCCAGGAGAGGTACAGCCAGCAGGACTACGGCCAGCCCGGCTGGGGCTCACGCGGGAGTTCTGCCGAGCCGGATCAGCCTTACCGGGCGCCGGGGTATCAGGCCAACGCGTTCTCGCCGCCGGATTTCGCGCCCCCTGGGGGTTCCTCGGGCTTCGGCGAGCCTGACCGCTCCTACCAGGGGAACCCCCTGTCGGGTTACCAACCAGAGGCGTACCCGCAGCAGGGCTTGGAGTCGTCGGGCTCCCTGCCGAACGGGTTCAGCCCAGGCTCCTACACGCAGGACGCCTACGGCCAGAACGGCACCCAAGGCTCGTACCCGCAGGACACTTACGGCCAGAATGGCACCCAGGGTACCCACGCGCCGGACGCTTATGGCCAAACCGACCCCGGCCCGTCCGGCTATGGCCAGTACGGCTCGAGCCAGGTCGGCTACAGCCAAGCCGGCTACAGCCAAGCCGGCCCCAGCCAAGCCGGCCCCAGCCAAGCCGGCCCCAGCCAAGCCGGCCCCAGCCAAGCCGGCCCCAGCCAGTACGGCTCGAACCAAGCCGGCTACAGCCAGGCCGGTTACGGCCAGAGCGGGTACGGCCAGAACGGCTACGCCCAGGACGCCTACACTCAGGACGGCTACCGCCAGGACGCCTACGGCCGGGACGCGTACGCCCAGCCGAGCTTCGAACCGGCGACCAGCCCGGCCTACGACGACACCGGCCTCCCGCCGGAACGAGGCCGCCGGACGCGTTCCGGCCCGCCCCGCTCCGGCGGAGGCGGTCAGCGTCAGCCACGCCTGAGCGGCGTCAAGATGGTCCTCTACCTGGGCGCCTCCATCATAGGCGTGATCGTGATCGTGCTGCTCGTCGTCCGCCTGAGCAAGAGCGGTTCGGATAGCACGACCGGCGGGCCGACCACGTCCCCCACCGCGAGCAGCCCCGCGGTCGCCCCGCCCTCCCACTTCACCCTCGTCCAGGCCCCCAAGGTGGACAACAAGTACCCACTGAACCTGGCCGCGACCAGGACGTCCACTTCGCTGAGCGCGACCGAAACGGCGGTCGCCAGGGCGCTGCACTCGTCCGGAGCGGGTCAGGTGACCAAGGACGTGCTGGCGATGTACGACCTGACGTCGGTCACGAGCCCGACGGACAGCAGCTTCCAGGCCATCAGCTTCATCGGTTACCAGGGCACGTTCAACGAGAACGTGGTCATTCAGTTCGAGCAGACCCAG
>JBOHCK010000269.1:0-8462 GCA_050698755.1 Streptosporangiaceae bacterium
CGATTCTGGCCGCCCGGCAGTACCCCGGACTCGGGGATATCGCCAGGGCGGTGATCCTGGTTGGCTTCAGGTGGCAGGGTGCCGGGCCATGTCTGCGGTGGCGCCGTCCGGCCGGGGTGTAGGGGGGCCTCGCCCCGGATTCGGCGGCGCCGAGGTGTCGCCTGCGGCAGGCCCGGCGCCCCGCCCGTAACCCCGCCCCGGCTCGGCCGGGATCGGGATGGGCCCGCCGGGGCTAGATCTCCCCGAACAGGCGGTCGCCCGCGTCGCCCAGACCCGGCACGATATACCCCCGGTCGTTGAGGCGCTCGTCGACCGCCGCCGTGACCACCCGCACCGACGGTCCAGGGCCATCGGCGTAGGACTCCTCGAGGTGGCGCAGCCCCTCCGGCGCGGCCAGCAGGCAGATCGCGGTGATCGAGGCGGCGCCTCGGTCGGCGAGCAGGCTGATCACCGTGGCGAGCGTCCCGCCGGTGGCCAGCATGGGATCAAGGACGAAGGTGTCCCGGTCGGTCAGGTCGGCGGGCAGCCGGTTCGCGTAGGTGGACGCGATGAGCGACTCCTCATCCCGGCGCAGCCCGACGAAACCGACGTGTGCCATGGGCAGGAGGCCGGTCATGCCGTCCAGCATGCCGATGCCGGCCCGCAGCACCGGCACGATGAGCGGCACCGGCCTGGCCAGCTTCACGCCGCGGGCGGTGCCCACGGGCGTTTCCACCGAGACGGGCTGGACCCGCATCTCGCGGGTCGCCTCGTACGCCAGCAGCGTCACCAGCTCGGCCGTCAGGCTGCGGAAGGTCGCGGTGTCGGTGGCGGCGTCCCGCAGCGCGGTGAGCTTGTGAGTAACGAGCGGATGATCGATGACGAGCGTGCGCATAGCAAGCTAGTGTGACAGGTGCTGGCCCGGGGGGGCGACCCCCCGGAACCCCCCGCGCACGGAGGGGCTGTCCGCCCCCCCGTTACCCCCCGACCCCGCCATGGGGGCCCGCGCTAGCGCCAGGTCGACCTCGATGCGCTGCGCGGTGGCGAGCAGCGGCGGCAGGAGGTCGTCCACCACGCTGTTCATGCTGCGCCGCCCAGCGTGCGTGGAGACGTTGACGGCGGCGATGACCTGGCCGTCCGCGTCGCGGATGGGGGCGGCGATCGACCGGAGCCCCTCCTCGAGTTCCTGGTCCACCAGCGCCCAGCCCTGGCCGCGGATCTTGCGCAGCTCGCGGCGCAGCGCCGTCGCGCTGGTGATCGTGTGCCCGGTCAGCCCGCGCAGGCTGACCGAGGCGAGGTACTCGTCGAGCCGCTCTTCGTGCTGCGCGGCGAGCAGCACCCGGCCCATCGACGTGGCGTAGGCGGGGAACCTGGTACCCACGCTGATCGTCACGGTCATGATCCGCTTGGTCGGGACGCGCGCGATGTAGATCACGTCGTCCCCGTCCAGCTCCGAGACCGAGGACGACTCGTGCACCTGCTCAACTAGCTGCTCCAGGTGCGGCATCGCGACCTCGGGCAGGGTCAGGCTGGACAGGTAGGCGTAGCCGAGCTCGAGGATCTTCGGCCGTAGCGCGAACCGGTTGCCGTCGCTGCGCATGTAGCCGAGCTGGACCAGTGTGCGGAGGAACCTGCGGGCCGCGGCCCGGCTCAGGCCGGTGCTCGCGGCCACCTCGCTCAGCGTAAGTTTCGCGTGGTCCGCGTCGAACGCCCGGATCACCGACAGGCCCCGCTCCAGTGACTGCACGAAGTCCCCGTCGTGACCTGGTTCTTGGCTGTCAGCCACTGGGACCTCCCTGCTCGGTCGCTGACATGATAGGCCGGGGCACCGTTCGTTCGCCTTCTGAACTATCGTTCGTTTTACGCACGCAGTCAATGATGGGAGCAGTCGTGGCGCTGATGGACGAGGCGGTCTGGCGAGGCAAAATCTATTCCGGCGGCTGGGTGACGGGGGCCGGCGGTGACGCCGCGGTCATCGAGCCCGCCACCGGCGAGGAGATCGGCCGGGCCGGCCTCGCGACACCGGCCGACGTGGCCCGCGCGGCCCAGATCGCGGCCGCCGCGCAGCCGGCCTGGGCCGCCACGCCCCACACCGAGCGATCGGCCCTGCTGCGCCGGGCCGCCGACATCTGGCTGGCCAACGCGGCGGACACCGAGTGGTGGGGGATCAGGGAGAGCGGCAAGATCCCGCCCGCGATGGGGTTCGAGACGCACGTCGCGACCCAGGAGATCTACGAGGCCGCCACGCTCCCGTCGCGGGCCTACGGGGAACTGCTGCCGAGCGAGCAGCCGCGGCTCAGCTTCGCCGAGCGGGTGCCGGTCGGCGTGGTCGGGGTCATCGCGCCATTCAACTTCCCGCAGATCCTGGGCATCCGCTCGGTCGCGCCCGCGCTCGCACTCGGCAACGCGGTGATCCTTAAGCCCGATCCGCGCACCGCGGTGTGCGGCGGCGTCGTGCTGGCCAGGGTCTTCGAGGAGGCCGGGCTGCCCGAAGGCCTGCTGCACGTGCTCCCGGGCGGCGTGGAGACCGGCGAGGCGGTCGTCACCGAGCCGATCGTACGGCTGGTCTCCTTCACGGGGTCCACGGGCGCGGGCCGCCGGGTCGGCGAGCTGTGCGCCAGGCACCTCAAGCGGGTTCACCTGGAACTGGGCGGCAACTCCGCCCTCATCGTGCTCGATGACGTGGACCTGGACCGCGCGGTCTCGGCCGGTGCCTGGGGCTCGTTCCTGCACCAGGGCCAGATCTGCATGACCACGGGCCGGCACCTGGTGCACGAGGCCATTTACGACGAGTACGTGGCCCGGCTGGCCGATAAGGCCGGCCATCTCCCGGTCGGGAACCCGGCGACCGAGCAGGCCGCGCTGGGCCCCATCATCGACGAACGCCAGCGCGACAAGGTGCACGGCCTGGTCACCGACAGCGTCGCGGCGGGGGCCCACCTGGCCGCGGGCGGCAGCTACGAGGGGCTGTTCTACCGGCCGACCGTCCTGGCCGAGGTATCCCCGCAGATGCCGGCCTACGCCAGCGAGGTGTTCGGGCCGGTGGCCCCGGTGATCCGCTTCGCTACCGCCGCCGACGCCGCCAAGCTCGCGGCAGACACCGAGTATGGGCTGTCCCTCGGCATCCTGACCAGGGACGTCATGCGCGGCCTGGACCTGGCTCGGCAGATCCCGACCGGCATCGTGCACATCAACGAGCAGACCGTCGACGACGAGCCGAACATCCCGTTCGGCGGCCTGGGGGCCTCGGGCACCGGGGCCAGGTTCGGCGGTTCGGCGAACCTGGAGGCGTTCACCGACACCCGCTGGGTCACGATCCGCGGTGACATCGCCCCGTACCCGTTCTAGCTGGATATGGTCGGCTTCGACATGACTACGAGCGCACGCACTCAGGTCGGCATCGTCGGAGCCGGCCCGGCCGGCCTGCTGCTATCCCATCTGCTGGCCCTGCGCGGCATCGACTCGATCGTGGTCGAGAACCGCAGCCGGGCCTACTGCGAGGCACGGCAGCGGGCCGGCCTGCTCGAGGCCGGATCGACCGAACTCCTCCGCCAGGTGGGCCTCGGTGCCCGCATGGACGCCGAGGGACTCGAGCACGGCGGCATCTACCTGCAGTTCGCCGGGGAGCGGCACCACCTGGACTTCCGCGACCTGACCGGCGGCCGCTGGGTGACGATCTGGGCGCAGACCGAGATCGTCAAGGACCTGATCCGGGCGCGGCTGGCGGCCGGTGCGCAGATCGAGTTCGAGGTTTCCGACACCGAGGTGACCGATCTGAGTTCCGAGACGCCCGTCCTTCGCTACACCGACGCCGCGGGCACCCGGCACGAGGTGACGTGCGACGCGATCGCCGGCTGCGACGGATTCCACGGCATCTGCCGCGATTCCATGCCGCCGGGCCTGCTGCGGGTGGCCGAGCGCGAGTACCCGTACGCCTGGCTGGGCATCCTGGCCACGGTGCCGCCGTCGACCGACGAGCTCATCTACTCCCGGCACGAGGACGGGTTCGCGCTGCACACGATGCGCACGCAGCAGGTCAGCCGGCTGTACCTGCAGGTTCCCGCGGACGACGAGATCGAGCGGTGGTCCGACGGCCGGATCTGGGCCGAGCTGCAGCGCCGGCTCGGTGTGCCCGGCTGGGAGCTGGAGACCGGCCCGATCACCGAGAAGGCCGTCTCGCCGATGCGCAGCTTCGTCGCGACGCCCATGCGGTACGGCCGGCTGTTCCTGGCCGGCGATGCGGCGCACATCGTCCCCCCCACCGGGGCCAAGGGCCTGAACCTGGCCATCGCCGACGTGACCGTGCTGGCCGCGGCGCTGGTCGGCCTGCTGCATGACCGTGACCCGAGCGGCGCGGCGGAGTACTCGCAGGCCTCCCTGCGCCGGGTCTGGCGGGCCACGCACTTCTCCTGGTGGATGACCACCATGCTCCACATCGACCCGCATCAGGACGAGTTCGGCGCCGAACTGCAGCTGTCACAGCTCCGGTACGTCATCACGTCCCGCGCGGCCGCCACCACCCTCGCCGAGAACTACACCGGCTACTACCCGCTCCGTTGGTGAACCGGGACCGGCCGGAACTTCCCGCCGACATCGCCGTACTGCTGGAGCACCTGCGGGACGCGCTGCTGGCGCGCGGGGGCGTGGTCGGCGTCTACCTGTACGGCTCGCTGGTCACCGGCGACTTCAGTCCCGCCCGCAGCGACATCGATGTCCTCGTCATGGTTGAGCACGAGCCGGACGAGGCCACGGCCGGGAAGCTCCGCGAACTGCATAAGGCGCTGGCCAGCTCGGATGACCCGGCCGGCCGGCTGCACTGCCTGTACGCCTCGGCGCAGGACGCGGCCGACTCGGCCCGCCTGCGCACGTACTGGTACGGCGACCTGATGACGCAATGGCAGGTGAAGTTGCTGACCCAGGCGGAGCTGGCCGCGGCCGGGGTCGCGCTGTACGGCCCGTGGCCGCCGCCGGGCCTCGGGCCGGTCGCGGTCGCGGACCTCCAGGCGGCCGTGCGCGAGGAGATCACCGGCTACTGGCGCCGGGTCGCCTGCCGGCGGCGACTCTGGCTCCAGGACACCTGGGTTGACCACGGGCTCGTCACCCTGCCCCGGGCCGAGGCCCTCCTGACCAGCGGCGACCTCATCACCAAGTCCGAGGCCATCCGCCGGCTGCCCGGCTTCGGGGTTCCCGCGGCGCTCGCGGACCAGATCCGCCGCCGCCGGGACGGCCAGGACGTTGCGCTCGGCCAGCTGCAGCGAATCCGCCGCGCCCAGGTAGCTAGGCGTCAGATGCGGCGCGGCATCCGGAGACTGAGCAGCCCGTCGGCGCGCGAAGGTTAGCCCAGGCCTAGGTGATGCCGTGGGCGCAGGGCGCGGGCGAGCAGGGCCGACAAGGCGGCGGCGACTCCGATCTTGCTCAGCGCCAGTGGCGCGGTGAAGCCGCGCTCGCCGCCGAGCAGGCCGAGCGCCCACAGCCGGTGCCTGAGCGTGTAGAGCTCGGTGCGCACGGCGCCGGCCAGGCCGACGCTGCTGCCCGACGCCCAGCCCTCCATGCCGTGGATGTCGGTCAGCAGCCTGGTGAGCTCGTCGTACCCGGTCGGGCCGATAGTGAGGATGACCAGCAGGGCGGCCTCGCGCACCGCGACGCAGAAGTCTGGCTGCGGTCCGTCGTCGGATCCGATCAGCGCGGCCGTCCCGATGTGCCACCGGGCCGCCGGGTCCGCCGTCATCAGCCTGCCCGTCTTGGTGAGTACCAGGCTGGTCCGGTTGCGCCGGACGGCGCCCATCTCACCCTGGGCCATGCCGCGCAGGGTGTGCAGCGGGAACACGTCCAGTTCCTGGCGCAGGGTGCCGACGAGCTGATCCCGCCAGCCGAACACCTCAACCGCCTCGCTGACCAGGGCGGGCGCGATGTAGTGCCGCGCGGTGAGGCGCAGCCCCTCATCCGCGTGACCAAGCAGCCAGGCCAGCGTGGGCAGCGGATCGTCGGGTAGGACCAGCGGCTCGAGCAGGCGCGGGATGAGCCCCCGGGCCAGCCGTGACCGCTCGCCCGGCCGGCCGTGCGCCCAGGCGTCGATGCGCTCGGCGCTGATCTTGCCCAGCCAGGTGTCGTGGCTCAGCGACCCGGCGGGCAGGTGCCCGCCCTCGGCGTCGCCCGGGTCCTGCGGACCGGGCGTTACCTCGGTGCGTCCCGTCAGCCAGCGGTTGACCAGGTCCGTCCGCTTGGTGCGCCAGCCGCGAGCGCCTGCGGTCAGCTCGCCGCAGGCAAAGGCCAGCTCGAGCGCGGCGGCGCAGGCGTCGTAGGCCGCCCGCTCCTGTGCTCCCATGACCGAGCCCCAGGCGAGCAGGTCGGTGTCCGGCGGCGCCGCGTTGGACACCTCGATGGCCTCGGTGTAGGCGGCAATCCCCTTCTCATGCCCGACCGCGTAGGCGGTGATGATCTTCTCGGTGTCACCCGACGCGCAGACTCCGGCGTATCGGTCCAGGCCCGCCAGCAGGAACAGCCGGCCGAGGGCCCTGGCCACCCCGACCCGGCCCTGCGTGGACATCGGCCACTTGACCGGGAGCGCGTACCAGAGGAATTCCTGCAGGCGCAGCAGCGAGATCGTCTCGATGCCCTCGTCGCCGGTCAACCAGGCCAGGGCGGCCTTCGCGTCGCCTGCCGCCTCCGGGTCCTCCCGGGTCAGGGTCTCGAGCGCCTGGCTCTCTGTCATCACGAGGACAGTCTGCCGTAGCCAGATGCGCCAGGCTAGGCAAAGCCGGCACAGCGCCGGGCGGCGCTGGGACCACACCTGCCAGTCGGGCATCATTGTTCGGTGCCAGGAATCTACGACGAGCCGGAGTTCTACGAGGCCGCGTGCGCCTACCGCGACATTCCTTCCGAGGTGGACGCCCTGCTCCGCTGGTTTGACACGCACCGGGGACCGCAGGCCGGCCCGTTGCGTTCCGTGCTCGAGCTCGCGGCGGGACCCGCGGAGCACTCGCGCGAGCTGGCGCGCCGCGGGATCGAGGTCACCGCGCTCGACCTGTCCGCGGCGATGTGCGCGCGCGCCGGCGACATGGGCGCCGCGGCGGGGGTCGGCCTGACCGTGGTCCAGGCCGATATGCGGGACTTCAGCCTCACTCGCCGGTTCGACCTGGCCCTCACGATGCTCAACTCGCTGTGCCACCTGATGACCCTGGACGACCTGCTCGCCCACCTGGCCTGCGTGGCTCGCCACCTCAGCCCGGGCAGCCTGTACATCGCCGAGCTCGCCCACCCCGCCGACTTCTTCTCCGCCGAGCGCAGGACCAGCAGCGAATGGAGCTCCGAAGTCAACGGCGGCACGGTCAGCGTGCGCTGGGGCGGCGGGAAGGACGAGATCGACCCGGTCACGCAGGTCACCAGGGAACACGTCAGCGTCACCTACCGCAAGCGGGGCGGTGCGGTCCGTACGGTCACGGACGTAGTGCCGAACCGGTTCTGGACCGCGACCGAGCTGACCGCCGCGGTCCGCCTGGCCGGGGGATTCGCCCTGGCGGCCCGCTACGGGGACTTCGAGGCCGACGCGCCAGTCGACGCGACCGACGCCTGGCGGATGATCCTGGTCCTGCGGCGCGAGTAGCCATCCCCGCCGGAACCCGCGGCCATGAGCTCATCCTCGGCTGCCGCGCTCGCCTGGCCCCGGCCGCCGACCGCCACGAGCACGCCGGTCAGGATCAGCGCCACGCCGACCAATTGGAGGGCGGAGGGCCGCTCGCCGAGGATCGCGTAGCTGAGCGCCACCGATCCCGCGGGCTGCACGAGCAGCAGCGCGCCGATGATCCCGGCGGGCAGCCGCGGCATCGACACGGTGATCAGCAGCCAGCCGATGACCTGCGACGTCAGCGCGAGCAACGCGAGCCAGCCGAGCGCCGGCCAGGCCGGTCCGAGCCGGTAGTCGTGCAGGACCAGGCCGAGCACCGCGGCGGTGACCGCGCAGCCGAGCGTGGCCTCAAACAGCGGGGCGGCCACCGCGATGCGCGGGCCAGCGGCCGTTTCCTCCGTGACCCGGGTGAACGTAGCCTGGCGCAGCGTCAGGATGTAGATCGCGTACAGGACCGCCACGACCATGCCGAGCCCGACCCCGAGCGCGGGATCGGTGCCGTAGGCCCGCGCGTGCCCGAAGTCGGCGAGCCCACCCACCAGGACCAGCCCGGCGAGCATGACCGGCGAGGCCAGCAGCAGTGACCGGCGCGGGCGCTCACCGAGGAACAGCCACGCCATCAGGGAGATGATGAGCACCTCGAGGTTGGTCACCACGGTGCCGAGCCCGGCCCCGATCGCGTCGATCGTGTGGCTCCAGACGATCAGGTCCGCCGCGAGAAACACGCCCGCGAGCCGGGCCAGCCAGCGGCCGCGGGCGGGCAGCGCCCGGGCCCCGCGCCTTCGCTCGTACATCACCAGGGCGCCGAGCACGGGCAGGGCAAAGACACAGCGCGCCAGCGCCGTGACGCTGGCCGAGG
>JBOHCK010000270.1:0-8404 GCA_050698755.1 Streptosporangiaceae bacterium
CGAGCCGCTCCTCCCCGAGGGGGGCAGGTACGCGCGGAGGTGCTATGTTTCGCGGACCCAATTCCGGTAACGGAACGCATCCGCTCGATTACTTGCCGCCGAGGCCGGTGCTCGCTCCGGGGCCAGCCGGCGCTGGTGCGTTCGCCAGCGAGGCCGATCCGCTCGATCTGGACGCACCGCCCGGGCGAGCCTGGACCGGGGCCGGCGGCCGGTGGCGGCTGTGGCCGCTGCGCATGGCGCTGTGGGCGGCCCTCCTGGTCATCGCCTACCGAGGCGTGACGGCCATCGTCTTCAACCCGGCTGGCGCGCTGCGTGCCGGCGGCACCTCCTCGGCCGGCGCCACCGCGGGTCAGTTCCCTGTGGCCCTGGCGGAGGCGTACGCGAGCGAGTTCGGGCAGGTCTACCTGAACTTCAGCCCCGTGATCCAGGCCCAGCGCGAGCAGGAGCTCGCGGCGTTCGTGCCGGCCAGCATCGCGGCCGCCAACCCGGACCTCGGGTGGGACGGCGCCGGGCAGATGACCCTGCAGTCCGAGCAGGTCGCCGGGATCGCGGTCCAGGACCGCCAGCATGCCGTCGTCACCCTGCTCGCCACGGTCAACGGCCAGCTCATGGAGCTCGGCGTCCCGGTCATCGCCTCGGCCGGCAGCGTGGTGGTCGCGGGCGAGCCGGCCTGGCTGCCCGCGCCGCGGCAGGTTCCGCCGCCAACCCAGCCCGGCGGCAGGTCCGACCCGGTCGCACAAGGCGAGCTGATGAAGGAACTGCCGGCCTTCTTTGCGGCCTACGCCAACGGTGATAGCGCGGAACTGAGCCGCTTCGCGGCCCCTGGCGTGTCGCTGACCGGGCTGGGCGGGGCGGTCGCCTTCGACTCGATCGCCGGCGTGCACGTGCCGCCCGGCGGCGCTATGCGGCAGATAACTGTCACCGTCATTTGGCAGGTACCTAGCCAGGGCTCACCAGGCATCGCAAAAATCGCTATGACCTACCGCGTGTCGGTTCTCGCACTCCAAAGCGGCAAATGGGACCTTAAAGAAATCAACGCGTCGACTGAGGCGGTGGGAGCTAAATGAGGCGGACAGTGACGTCTCATGCCGTCATGCCCGCATGCGCCCGTCCCGCCTTGGCCTGGTCCGATGTCGCCGCCAAGCCCGTTTCCCTTGGGCCCAGGACCAGTCGGCTCGCTCCCGGCCGACCGTCCGGCGCCCGGTTCGCGGTACCCGAACAATGGCCTCCTGATCCCGGAAGGGACGCCTTATGCACACTCATCTCACCGCTGCGATCGGTCCCGTGGCGCTGAGCACGCAAGGCCTCGTTCACTACCTGCAAGGTTTGTTCGGGCCGCTGTTCCTCGGCGTGGTTGGGATCGTGGCGATCTTCTTCCTGTTCACCCGCGAGATCACCAGGTTCGTGCAGTTCCTGGTGCTGGCCGTGGCGATCGGGGTCGTCTTCTACACGCCCAGCATCGTGCAAGTGCTAGCCACCGGCATCGCCAACGCCCTCGGAGTCCACTGACCCCGTCCGGCCCGAAGGAGAGCCCCCGCAGTGGATCTTCCCACTTATACGAATATCTGGCGGATCGAAAAGAGGCTGTACAAGCTCTACGATTTCCGGTTGCCCGCGCCGCTGCCGATCACCTGGATCGCGGTATTCGCCGGGATTACGGTCCCGTATGTGGTTTTCCTGGTTGCGATTGGATTGCCGTTTAACCACGACTTGGTATGGCTATATGTGCTGCCCCCCGGACTGCTCACCTGGCTGACGACCCGGCCCGTCATCGAGAACAAGCGGCTGCCCGAGCTGGTCAGCTCGCAGCTGCGGTACCTGGCCGAGCCTAAGGTCTTCTGCCGGATGGCACCCTTCGCGGAGAAGGATCACATCGCCCTGTCCGCCCGGGTGTGGCGCCGGAATCCGGCGCAGGCCCGCGCGAAGAAGGCGGCCAAGTCCCGGGGACCAGCCAGGCGGCCCGAGACCGTACGGCCCGCCGCTGGACGGCCCGCCGCCCGAGCCTCGGCCCAGGCGGTGGCCCCGGTGGCCTCGGCGGCATCCACCGCTGCGGTCGCTGCGGCGCCGCTGCCCACCCGGCGACCGCTCCGTCAGCCGGCCTCGGCGCAGGCGGCCGCGGAGTCACCGGCGGCCACGCCCGTCGCGCCGATGACGGCCATGAGCCCCGTGATGACGCCCGTGTCGTCCCCCGCCCCGTCGGCGCCGGAGCGAATCGCCCAGCCGGAGCCGGAGCGGGGGCCGGAGCGGGAGCGGGCTGCCCCGCCGGTGCGGGTGCCGCAGCGCGCGACGGCGTCGCCGGCGGTTAGGGCAAAGCCATCGGGTCGGCTATGGCCGGGTAAGACGGAACTGGATGCCCCCGCGGGCGACCCCCGCCCGGCCCACCCCCGCCCGGCCGAGCCCAGGCGGTCCGAGTGGCCGAGTCTCCCGGCCGAGCGGAGGCAGGAATCCAGGGCCCTTGAGGTATCGCACGATTCCGAACCAGACCTCCGCGAGGTCGCCGAGCCCCGCCCGGCCTCGCACGCGCCGCCCGCCTGGCCACCGACCACCGGGACCTTCCCCATCCCGGGCGCTCTCCCCGAGCCCATCCATTTCCCAGAGGCAGGCCCGTTCCCCGAGGTCGGAGCCTTCCCCGAGGCAGGAGCTTTCCCTGAGGTGGAGGCAAGCTCCCTTCCCGAAGCAAGCTCCCTTCCCGAAGCAAGCGCCGTACCCGAAGCCACCGCCGCCTTCCCCGAACTCGAGCCCGAGCCCGAGCGCGAGGCAGACCCCGCGCCCGTGCCCGAGCCTGCCGTCCAGCCCGAGCCGGCGCCCGCACCGGTGGCGGCCGCGTTCCCGGCTCCCGCCCGCGTGACTCCCGCCCGCGTGACTCCCGCCCGCGTGACTCCCGCCCGCGTGACTCCCGCTCCCGCGACACCGCCAGCCGCGACACCGGCCGCCGGGCGACCGGCCGCCGCGACACCGGCCGCCGGGCGACCAGGGCGATCCATGGCGGCCCGGATGGCGTCCCTGTTCGTGGACCTCGAGCCAGACCGGCCGCTGCCCTCCGTCGAGCGGGCGCTCAGCGGGCCTGGCAGCAGCACCGACCCCAGCTGGAACCGGCGGGTCAAGGTGGTCACCGGCGGTCAGGGGCCGGGTCAGCGGGACCTCCAGACGCTAGATCGCGACCGGGCCAGGCTGCCGCTGGGCAGTTCCCGCCTGGTCGTCGTGCTCGGCTGCATCAGCGGCGCCGGGCAGACCACGGTCGCCGCGATGGCCGGCCTCATCCTGGCCGCCCTGCGGGATATTCCGGTGGCGGCCCTGGACCTGAACCCGGGCGGTGCCTCGCTCGCCTCGCACATCGCGCCCGCGACCTCGGTGACGGCGCTGCTCGCCGGCGAGGTGGCGGAACCGCAGGATCACTCCGCCTCGGACACCCGGCCGCTGCGCGGTGACTGGCGGGTGCGGCCCGTCCGCAGGCTGTCCGCGGCGCGGCTCGACGTGATCGCCGAACCTGGCACCGATGGCCACGCGCTCGACGCCCTTGACTACCAGCGGCTGGCCAGTGCCCTGGCCGAGCGGTACCCGCTGACCATGATCGATCCGGCGCCATCGCGGCTGACCCGGGCGCTGTCGGTGGCGGACCAGCTCATGCTGGTCGCGCCGGCCAGCCCGGTGGCGGCGACCGCGCTGGCGAACACCCACCAGTGGCTGGGCACGCACGGCTACGGCGAGATCGCCTCGGGCGCCGTCACGGTGATTAACGGGGTCGGCAGGCGGGCCAGCGAGGACGTGCTACGGGCCGAATCCGTGGCCAGGGGCCGGAGCCGCGCCATCGTCCGGGTCCCGTGGGACGACCAGCTGCCCATGTCTCCGGAGGCGCTGTCCGCGCTGGACCCGCAGACCAGGCTCGCCTATACGGCCCTGGCCGGGGTGATCGTCGCGGGCCTGGACGCCAGGACCCTGAACCCGGAAGGCGCCGTCCCGGGAAGGAGCCCCGGTGACCACTCGCACTAGCGGGTCCAGCCCGTCCCGGACCACCCGGGGCCGGGCCCGGCTCGCCATCAGGTACTTCGACGACCGCATCCTGCTCACCGACACTCACGCCTGGGCGTACTACCGGATTCCCTCGGTCTCCTACGAGTTCACCACGCCGGAGGAGCGGGAGGCGCTGGCGACGAACATCACCGTCGCGCTGGCCGCGATCAGGATGGCGGATGCCGAGGTTCACCTCCGCATCGCGCACCGGTCCTACCCCGCGCACGCGTGGGCCACCGGGCTGGACGCGACCTCCGACGGCGGGCCGGGCTGGCGCGACTACCTGGAGCAGTCCTACCAGCACGTCTGGGCCAAGGACTACTGGGTCAAGGAGATCTACCTCGGTGTCCGGCTGGGTCAGCGCGGCATGCGGGCGCAGCTGACCGGCGGGATGCTGTCCCAGTTTATCGGCGCGTACCAGCACGGCGAGCGCGGGCTGGGGCTCGGAGACGAGGCCGTCGGCTCTGCCGAGGTCGCCAAGTGGACCGATTCGGCGGAACGGCTGGGCCGGGCGCTGAACGCCAGCGCGCTGGCGGCGCGCCACGCGAGCTGCGGCGAGATCGCCTGGCTGATCAGGCACACGCTGATGGCGACGACGGGCGAGCCCGCCCCGTCGGCGACCAAACGCCGGCGGTGGGGCATGGGCGAGATCGACGCCCTGTTCGAGGGGCAGGTGCATAACGGGCGGACCGTGCTGTGCCTGGAGCAGACCGCCGGGAAGGCCTACGCGGCGTTCTTGTCGTTCGCCCGGTTCCCCGACGTGATGTCGTTTCCCGACGGGGAGCCGTGGCTGCACTACGGCGATTCGCTCCCGTTCCCGGTCGAGATCAGTTCCCGGATGAAGCTCATCCCGCCGGCCAAGGCGAGCAAGGACGTCAGCCGTCGCCTCGCCCACGCCCGCGACATGGACCTGCACATCCGGGAGGCGGGCGCGGAGGCGCCCATCGCCCTGGCCGAGCAGATCGCCGCCGCCCGGATGCTCGAGCACGGCATCACGAAGGAACGCCTGCCGTTCGTCTACGGCTGGCACCGTCTGATGGTGACCGCGCCGACCAGGGATTTGTGCGTGCGCCGGGTGGAGGCGGTCGTCGAGCACTACCGCGACATCGGCATCGACGTGGTCAACTCGACGGGCGACCAGTTCTCGCTGCTGTGCGAGTCGCTGCCCGGCGAGCGGATCCGGCTGAGTTCCTACGTGCAGCGCCAGCCGCTGTACACGATCGCGGGCGGGATGCCGACCGCGACGGTGGAACTGGGTGACCGCATCGACGCGGGCTCGGGCTGGATCGGGCCGTACATCGGCGAGACCCTGGGCCGGGCGCGGTCCATCGTGCACTTCGACCCCCTGCTGGCCGCCGCCCGTAACCGCCCGACCGCCATCGCGATCACCGGCGAGCCCGGCGGCGGCAAGACGACGCTGGCCATGCTGCTCATCTACCAGCTGGCTCTGCGCGGCGCGACCGTCGCGGTGATCGACCCCAAGGGTGACGCCGAATCGCTGGTGGAATACCTGAGCCGGGAGGGCAGGAAGGCCCGGATACTGCCGCTCGGCGCGGCCGCGCCGGGCCTGCTCGACCCGTTCTCCTTCGGTGTCGACCTGGCCGAGAAGCGGACCATGGCTACCGAGACGCTCCGCCTGCTGCTGCCGAGGATGAGCGAGGAACGCGAGAGCGCCATGATCCAGGCGGTCGGCGCGGTGGCCGGGAGCGAGCGGCCGAGCCTCGGCAAGGTGGTCAGGTTCCTGGAGCAGGCCGAGGATCCGGCCTGGAAGAACACCGGCGCCGTCATGCGGTCGATCTCCGAGATGCGCCTGGCCAAGCTGTGCTTCGCCCCCTCGGTCGGTCAGCAGATCGACGCGGAGGGCTGGACCACGGTCTTCACGCTCGCCGGGCTTACCCTGCCCGATACCACGATCAGCCGCGACGACTACTCCTACGAGCAGCGGCTCTCGGTGGCCCTGCTCTACCTGGTGTCCCAGTTCGCCCGCAAGCTCCTGCTCGGCCTGGACCGGACGGTGCCGAAGGCGATCTTCCTCGACGAGGCCTGGGCGATCACGTCCACGCCCGAGGGCGCCAAACTGGTCCCCGAGGTGTCCAGGATGGGCCGGTCGCGGAACACCGCCCTCATCCTGGTCTCGCAGAACGCCGGCGACCTGCTGAACGAGCAGGTGACCAACTGCCTGTCCGGGGTCTTCGCGTTCCGGTCCACCGAGCGCGGCGAGGTCGCGAACGTCATGTCGCTGCTCGGGGTCGCGCCCTCCGACGACCACAAGGCCACCTTGCGGGCGCTCGGCAACGGCGAGTGCATCTTCAGGGACCTGGACGACCGGGCCGGGCGGATCGGGATCGACCTTGTCTCCGAAGAGCTGAGGAACTGGATCGACACCAACCCGACGCGGGCCAGGCGCACCCAGCCCGACCCGAGGACGGCCAGGCTGCCGGGCGGGGACTCCTCACCCCGGCCGCGCAGCCACCCCGCGGCCAGTGCCCCGGCGGCCGGCACGTCGTCATAAAACTGCAGAACCAGGAGTCCCCCGATGCCTGTCCCGCCCGCCCCGTTCCAGCGCCACGCGCAGGACCGCGCCGGCTCCCGGCCACCCGGCCGCGTGGTGCGCTGGGCGCTGCGGGTGCTGCTGATCACGGTGGCCCTACTCGGCACCGCGAGCCCGGCCATGGCGGCGGTGCACTCGGTCGGCGGGTCCACCACCCCGGCCCGGACCACGTCGACCACACACGCCACGCACGCCACGCACGCCACCTCGGCCACCGGGACGGCCGTCCTGACCGCGAACCTCACCCCGGCGCTGCCCGGCGGGATCTGCCAGGTGCCGGGCATCGGGGACATCGGCGGGCTGATCGGGCTGTGCGCGCAGGGCTCGAGCGGAATCGTCGGCGACCTGAACAACATCTGCGAGCCCTCGCTGCCGCAGCCCGAGCCGGCGACCGGCGGGATCGACGCGATGATCGAGCCGCCCGCCGCGTCGGCGGGCGGCAAGACGCTGTACGACAACTACGGGATCGCCGGCCAGTTCTGGGCGGCGCACGGCCTGCAATGCTCCGATATGACCTCGCTGATCGGCAACAACGTCGCCGGGATGGTCTTTGACGCGGCCAAGTCCCTGGACCGGGTGACGATCACCGTCTACCAGTCGGCCTCGGGCAACAGCATCCTGACCTGGCTGCAGAACGCCGTAGACAAGCTCATCAGCTCCCTCGGCAAGGCCATCTACTTCCCCTACCTGGCCCCGGTCGTGATCCTCGGCGCGATGTGGCTGGCCTGGCAGGGCCTGATCCGCAAGCGCGCGACCCGGACCATCGAGGGAACGCTGTGGATGGTGGTCGCCGCCACCGCCGCCATCGCGCTGATCGGCAAGCCCGCCGACTTCACCGGGGTCGGCACCACGGTCGCCAACAGCACGACCTCGGTCCTCAACGCAGCCTTCTCCAAGCTTCCCGCCCCGGCCGGCGGCAACTGCCTGCCGGTGCAGGCGGGCGACCCGCAGAGCGTCACGGGCAGCTACGCCTTCACCTCTGGCAACGGCCTGGTCGACCAGAACGCGAACGAGTTGTGGTCGGTCCTGGTGTGCAAGCCGTGGCTGTGGGGGGAACTCGGCACCACCAACTACGCGGCCACCGGCAACGGCACGCAGACCGTGGTCAATACCTACGGCAGGCAACTGCTGTGGGCGCAGGCGATCGCGGCCAACGAGACCCCGAGCACCGCGCTGATCCAGGCCAAGCAGGCCACCTACACCGGGATCGCGAACTCCATCCAGCAGAACAACCCGGCGATCTACCCCCTGTTCCAGGGCAACCAGTGGACCACGCGGCTGGAGATCGCCTTCGCCGCCATGTTCGCCGCGCTCGTGGCCGGCATGCTCATCCTGCTGATCTCGCTGACGCTGATCGTGCTCAAGCTCGGCTTCCTGCTATTGCTGGTGGCCGGGCCGTTCTTCCTGATCATCGGCACGCATCCGGGATTCGGCCGCATCATCGCGGTCCGCTGGTTCGAGATGCTGGTGGGCGTCCTGATGAAGCAGGTGGCGATCTCGATCGTCCTCAGCGTGCTGCTGTACAGCTACTCACTGATCATGGGCACGTCCGACGCGGCGCTCCCCTGGGCGCTCAAGGTCCTGATGATCGCGCTGGTCACCGTGGCCGTGTTCATCTACCGCAAGCCGTTCACCCACCTGTTCTCCGCGGTCGGCTACGGGACCCTGGGCGCGACCGAGCGGGCCGAGTACAGCCTCCGCGATGCGAGCACCACCTTCCGCAGGTCGACGCTCGACGCCGCTACCGTGGCCATCCCCGGGATGGCGGGCTACCGGGCCGCCCGGTGGGCGCGGCGCAATCCGGGCCAGGCGGCGGCGCTGGCCGCGGGCGCGGCCAGCGCC
>JBOHCK010000271.1:0-8384 GCA_050698755.1 Streptosporangiaceae bacterium
GGGCCGGACGCTCGGCGGGCTTGACATCCTGGTCAACAACGCGGGCATCGGCGCGGCCGGGACGGTCGAGGACAACGACGACGAGGAGTGGCACCGGGTCCTCGACGTGAACGTGCTGGGCATCGTCCGGACCACCAGGGCCGCCCTGCCGTTGCTGCGCCGCGCCGTGCGCGAGCGCGGCCAGGCGGCGATCGTCAACACCTGCTCGATCGCCGGGACCGCGGGCCTGCCGCAGCGCGCGCTGTACGGCGCGAGCAAGGGCGCCGTCTACGCGCTCACGCTGGCCATGGCGGCCGACCACGTAGCCGAGGGGATCAGGGTCAACTGCGTGAATCCCGGGACCGCCGACACCCCGTGGGTGGGACGGCTGCTCGACGCCGCGCCCGACCCGGCGGCCGAACGCGCCGCGCTGACCGCGCGCCAGCCCATGGGCAGGCTGGTCACCGCGGATGAGGTCGCCGCGGCCATCGCCTACCTGGCCAGCCCGCTCGCGGGCGCCACCACGGGGACCGCGCTCACGGTCGACGGCGGGATGAGCGGGCTGCGCACCAGGCCGCGGACGGGCTGATCCGGGCGCCAGGCGGGGCGCTGGTTGGCGTGGCCGGTCTCACGCGAGGCCGGAATGCGGTATACAGTCGGAAATGTACGCCCGCGCGGCGCGCCCCTCCCCCCCAGGCCGTCGCGCCCGGCGCGCGGAGTCGGCAGCCGGGCCCTAAACCGGCCCGGCTGCCGACAACCCTCCGGCGAGAACCGGGCGCGCTCCGCATGACCTGCTCCCGCCCCGAGCGCGCCTGGACCTCGGCCAACTCAACTCTGCGTCGGGCCGGACCGCGGCGGTATCGGTAATTTTGCTTAGCTGATACCGTGACGCGGGAGGTGTAATGGGCACTTCCGGTGACGTACTGCGCCGGCTGAGCGACGGACTGGCCGAGCTGTACGCGCCTGCTAGCGCACCCGGCGGCACGGACTACGCCGCCCGCGTCGTCAACGTGGCGTCCCGGCTCGTCTCCGGCGACTCGTGCTCCTACAACCACATCGGCGGCGGGCCCTGGCTGCTGTCCTGGCTCGTCGAGCCCGCCGATAACACCACCTTCCCCGACGGGGGAAAGCTGCTCCAGCAGCATCTGCACGAGCATCCCGTCCTCGCCTACATTCAGGGCACGGGTGACGGCCGGGCCCGGCGGATCTCCGATTTCCTCAGCGACCGCCAGTTCCGCTCCCTCGGCCTTTACCACGACTTCTACCGCCGGCGCGGAGTCGCCTACCAGGCGCTGATCGCCGCGCCGGCCCCCGGCGGCGGGTTGATCGCCGTCGCGCTGAACCGGCACGGCCACGACTTCTCCCCGGACGACCTCGAGGTCCTTGACCTCCTGCGGATCCACGTAGGGCAAGCGGCCTCCATCGCGCTGCGCCCCGGGTCCGCCGGGTCACCAGATGCCGCGGCGGCGGCCGGCCTGCTGACCCCGCGGCAAGCGCGCATCCTCCAGCTCGTAGCCGACGGCCAGTCCGACTATGGCATCGCCCGGACCCTGGGCATCAGCCCTCGCACCGTGCAGGCCCACCTGCAGCGCACCTACCGCGCCCTCGACGTCACCTCCCGCACCGAGGCCATCGCCCGCCTCAGGGCCCTGGGCGCTACGCCAGGCCTGCGCTGGTCGGGACGCCGCGCTCGATCGTGACGGCGGCCGTGTAGCCTCCCTCGGCGATGGGCTTGAGCACCTCGAGCCTGAGCCACGCGACCGGATGGTCCGCGAGCAGCCGCTCGGCCACCCGTTCGGCCGCGGTCTCGATGAGCAGGAACCTGCCCTCGCGGACCACCGAGGAGATCGTCCGGGCCACCGCGGAGTAGTCGAGCGCGTCCGCCAGGTCGTCGGTCACCGCAGCCCGGGAGACGTCGGCGGACATCTCAACGTTGAAGGTAAGCGTCTGGGTCACCTCGCGTTCCCAGTCGCGCACGCCGATGACCGCGGAGACCCGCAGGTCCCTGACGGATACCCGGTCCACGGCGGTGGCGCTACGCGACGTAGGGTTCGGCACCGTTCTCGCTGATCATGGGGCGGCCCGCGACGGCCCACCCGGTCATCCCGTCGGCCACGTTGATGGCGTTCAGCCCCGCTCCGGCCAGCGCCTGCGCCGCGTACGCTGACCGGTTGCCGCTGCGGCAGATCACGTAGACCTCGCGGTCGCCAGGCAACTCGCCGAACCGCGCGCCGAGGTCGCGGAGCCGCACGTGGACCGCCTCCGGAGCGTGGCCCGCCACCCACTCGTCGTCTTCGCGCACGTCCAGCAGGTACACCCCGGCGGGCAGGTCCGCCGACATCACTTCCGGCAGGGCGTCGGGCTGGTTCATGTCGGTCTCCTCCAGTTGGCCTACCAGCATAGTGGTAACCGGCCAAGCGGCTTAATCGGTGTGTCTGGCTCACCGTCAGCCGCCGCGAACGCTCGAAAGTCAAGGTCTTTTCGACCGAACGGCCGGTGGTTCGAGCAAGCAGGACAGCGACGTCCTGGGCACCACAGGCTGACACACGGCGATAGATATCGATCCGGCCAAACCCCCCGCAACCCCGGCAGCGATGTGCGCCGGTCCCACGCAATGCCGTCAGTAGTGGTAACGCGTAGCGAGAATAATGATCTCCGCTTCCGTGACGAGGTAGACGAGGCGGTGCTCGTCGTCGATCCGCCGTGACCAGGCCCCGGGCAGATGGTATCTGAGCGGTTCGGGCTTGCCGATGCCGGTGAAGGGATCGCGCCGAACGTCTTCGATGAGTCTGTTGATACGCGCGAGCATCTTGCGGTCGGTCTTGAGCCAGGAGGTGTAGTCCTCCCAGGCCTGGTCTTCGAATACCAGCCTCACCGGCGCTACTGGGCGTCCGCCTCGCCGGGATCGACAAGGTCGTGCTCGGCCATGTGGACGCCGTTCAGGGCGTTCTCGTAGGCCTTGAGCAGACGGCGGGCGTTGGCCGGCGAGCGCAGCAGGTAGGCGCCTTCGCGCAGGGCAGCATAGTCCTCAGCGGAAACCAGGACGGCATTGCCGTGCTTGGAGACGATCTCAATCGCGTCGTGGTCCTCATTGACCTTCCTGATCAGCGGGAAGAGTCCCTTGCGCGCCTCGCTCGCGGTGATCGACATGGTGACATCCTCCTAGAACAGTAGTACCAAATAGCGTACCACTAAGAGCTGCTCCTGAGCCTTGCCGTACATGTCGATAACTCAAGTAAACGATGTAAAGTGATTACAGCGCTAACTTCGCATACGGCGTTCATTCTTGTCAAGCGGGCTGGCATCGGGCCACGCCGGCCTTGCGGGTCTCGCCAGCGGACGGGCTTCGGAGGTAATACTTGGTGCAGGAGGCAGTTGTGACCCAGGCGGTAGAAGTCGCCGGCAGTTCCGGACCCGGCGCGGGCGCACCCGTCCCGGCCGGCCAGCCGACCCGGCGCGACCGCCTGCGCGCGGCGACCACCGAGGAGATCATCCAGACGGCGCGGGACCTGCTGGTGGCCAGCGGGCCGGGGGCGGTGTCGCTGCGCGCCATCGCCCGCGAGATGGGCATGACCGCCCCGGGCCTCTACCGGTACTTCGGCAGCCACACCGAGCTGGTCAGGCACGTGTGCGCCAGCATCTTCACCGAACTGGGCGAGGACATCCACCGGGCCATCATGGCGGCGGATGCGGGCGACCACTCCGATCCCGACCATAAGACGGAGCACCTGACCATCAAGATGGTCGCGGCCTGCCGCGAGTTCCGCCGCTGGGCGCTAGACCACCAGGCCGAGTTCGCGCTGCTGTTCGGCGTGCCGCTGCCCGGTCTGGACGACGGGCGGTACGACGTCGCCGACGAGTGCGCCCTGGCGTTCGCCGGCGTCTTCTTCACGCTGTTCCTCGAGCTGTGGGCAGCGGTGCAGTTCCCGGTGCCCGCCGCCGAGGAGATCGATCCCGGCCTGCGCGACGAACTCCTGCGTTACCGCGACGCGTTGGGCGCTGACATCCCGGTCGGCGCCGTGCTCACCTTCCTGCGCTGCTGGACCGTCCTGTACGGGGCGGTGGCGATGGAGGTGTTCGGCCACATCCGCTTCGCGCTTGAGGACGCGGCGCCAATGTTCGAGATCACCCTCGGCGACCTGGCGTCCCTGGTGGGCTTGCGCTATCCCGTGGAGGCGTAGGAGCCGGACGCGGCCGGCGGAGCGCCAGGAGCACCGCCGCCGCCAGCGCGCCCGCCACCAGCACCTCGCGCGGCAGCCGGCCGGGCGCCTCGCGCTGGATGCGGCCGTGGAACCGCAGGACGGCCCGGGGAAAGGGCGACCAGCCGAGCCACAGGAGAGTCGGCTTGTCGAGGTCGGGGAGCGCCGCTCCGGCCATGCCCGCCACCACGGCCAGCCGACGGTCGGCCGGCGAGACGGCGGCCACCGCCCCGGCCACGGCCAGGCTGACCAGCCCGTCGCGCACGGCCACGCGCAGGAACCGGCGCCTGCTCCCCCACTCACCCCAGTGCGGCACCGCGTCCAGTGCGAAGTGCGAGGCCACGCCCGCCGCGAAGGCCGGAGCCGGCCTGCGGGCCAGCGCGCCGATCAGCGCACCGGACAGGACATGGTTGGTCAGCAGCACTCGCCCCCGCCTTTCCCGCCCCATTATGCCGGACGGCCCGGCGGCCACTGCTGGTAGCGTTTCCGTTGCGGGGGGCTGGCTAGCGACGGAATCTGGACGAGGGCTGACGCGTACCCATGCTGGATAAGCGATTTATCAGGGAGAATCCGGACGCGGTGAAGGCGGCCGTCCGGGTCAAGGGCATTGACCTGGACGTCGACGAGCTGCTCCACCTCGACCAGGCCGGCCGCAAGCTCCAGCATGAACTGGACCAGGCGCAGGCGCGCAGGAAGAGCTCGGCGAAGGAGTACGCCCAGGCCGACGAGGCCCGGCGGGCCGCGCTCAAGACCGAGCACGAGGAGCTCGAGGCGCACCTGAGGTCGCTGCGGGACCAGCTCGCGGAAACGAACTCCAAGCTGCAGGACCTGCTGCTGCTCACCCCCACCATCCCGTGGCCGGGCGCGCCCGTCGGCCCCGACGAGTCGGCGAACGTGACGATCAGGACCTGGGGCACCCCGCCCGAGTTCGATTTCGAGCCGCTGGACCACGTCGACCTGCTGGAGCAGCGCGGCTGGGCCGATTTCGCGCGGGCTCGCAAGGTGGCGGGGGAACGCGCGTACGCGCTGACTTCCGACCTGGTCCTGCTCGAGCGGGCGGTCCACGCCTGCGCTATCGACCTGCTCCGCGCCAAGGACTTCACGATCGTCAGCGTCCCGTCGCTGGTCCGGCAGGACGCGCTGATCGGTACCGGCATGTTCCCCGCGCACCGCGAGGAGACCTACGCGGTCCCCGCCGACGACCTCTACCTCGCGGGGACCGCCGAGGTCGCCCTGGTCGGGTTCCACGGAGGCGAGATCCTCGACCACAAGCAGCTGCCGATCCGGTACGCCGGGATCTCACCGTGCTTCCGGCGCGAGGCGGGGAGCGCCGGCCGCGACGTCCGGGGTCTGCTGCGCGTCCACCAGTTCGAGAAGGTCGAGCAGTTCGTCATCTGCGTGGCCGACGATGAGGAATCTGACCGATGGCACGCCGAGCTGCTCGGTACCGCGGAGCAGCTGCTGCAGGCGTTCGGGCTCGCGTACGAGGTGGTGGAGTGCGCCACCGGCGACATGGGCGCGGGCAAGTACCGGATGAACGACATCAACACCTGGATGCCCTCCCTCCGCGCGTACCGCGAGACCCACAGCTGCTCGTCGCTGCACGACTGGCAGGCCAGGCGGGCCAACGTCCGGTACCGCGACAGCGAGGGCGCGGTGCGGTTCACGTACACGCTGAACAACACCGCCGTGGCTACGCCACGGATCCTCGCCGCACTCGTCGAGAACTTCCAGACGCACGACGCGAGGGTCCGGGTGCCTGCCGCGCTCCGGCCCTACCTCGGGGGCGCGGAACTGCTCTGAGCCGCCGGCCTCGGCGGAGCGGACAACCAGCAGCCGGGAGCGTACGCTGCGAGGCGTGAGGATCGACGCTGATCGCGTGGCTGACCTGGCCGCCCGGCCGCTCAACGGACTGACCAGGCGTGACGTCGCGCTGGCCCTGCTCACGGTGCCTGCGGCCGAGGCCCTGGCCTGCATGCCCGGCATCCGGCGGGGGCTGCTCGCGGCAGGCAATCCGCTGTCTGCCGTGTTCTGGTCGTCGGCTGAGGCCGTCCTCCTCAAGATCGATGACGGCGTCGCCACGGTCGGCGACGTCAGGATGTGGCTGGAAGCCACGGGCACCGAACCCGTCGGGATCATCGGCCTGCACGTCTGGGACGAGCAGTCCGAGCGCAGCCAGCTGGCCGCCGAGATGCACACCAGGCTGGTCAGCCACCTGGAAGACCGGCTCGCCGCGGGCGAGATCGATCCCGACCTCCTGGCCGCCGGGGACCTGGCGGCGTACCGGGCGCACATCGCCTTGCAGGAGCGCTGGATGACATCGGCGCTGCCCGACGGCCGGGTCCCGATGGACGTGCTGCTCGACGAGAAGGACGAGGAGTTCCGCGCCGAGTGGGACGCGGCGGACGCCGAGGCGCTGAGCACCATCGAGGCCGTGCTGGCCCGGATCGGTGACCGGTCGCTACCTCACGCCGAGCTCGGCGCGGCTGCCGAGCGGCTCCGCGAGTACGTCGGCAGGCCCGGCTGGCCTGGCCAGCTGCTGATCGAGTGCGGCGGGATGCGCGCGGCGGACCTGCCCGCCGACGATATCGAGCTGTGGCTCGGCCTGGCCGCAGGCGTGGCGTCTCCCCAGGAACCCGAAGACTGGGACGAGCCCGGCGGCGGTAAGGACGACGACCTGGGCGAGGTCCACAGTGCGGTGGCCGCGATGTGCGCCATCGACCATTTCGACTGGCTGGCGGTGATCACGGCGCTCGCCGAGGGTGGGCCCGGCACCTCCGCGTCGGCCGCCGACCTGGCCGCGTACGTCCGGGACTACGATCCCGAGTACCCCGAGCCCGGCGAGGAGGACGACAGGGAAAGCGACGAGGATGAACTCGGCGACGAATTCGACGACACCGGCGACGAACCCGACGAATTCGACGAACTCGGCATGGAAGGCCTGTTCCTGCCGGTCACGACGCTATGGCACGTCCTGGGCGCGATCGATGACGACGACTGCCTGACCCCGCTGGGCTGGTGGGGCCTGCCCGAGGCCATGCGCCGGGTGTGGGCACCGTCCGACGGGACGACCGGCTGATCAGTCCGCCTCGGGATCCGGCAGAATCGCCGGCACGAGTCCGAAACCTTCGGCAGCCGCGGCGGTGCGCAGGGTGCGGTCGAAGGCCGCGAATTCTGTACAGTTTTCGTCGACCCTGCGTACCGCCAGGGCACTGGACAACTGGACCGCGTCGTAGGCTCGCAGGCCGCGTGACGCGCACAGCTTGGCCGCCTCGTCCAGGAGGCGACCGGTTGCTGCTACAGCGGCGAAGCGCGGGGGCTCCGAGTCGGTCCCGAAGTAGTCGGCCTCGAAATCGGCGGTGAGCAACCTCGCGTCCTCGGCGGACAACTCGCCCATGCGCTGCTTCCGCCACAGGGCGGCCGGAACCTCCACCCTCGCCAACTGCGCCACAGCGACGCTGACCAGCCCGCGAACGTGTGCGCAGCCTTCCTCGTCGGCATAGAGCTTCACCAGCGCCGAAGAGTCGGCGAAGGTGCTCAACGGCCTTCGGTGACGAGCTCGGACAGCGCCGTCCCCTGGCCTGCGCGCCTGCGCGCGCTCGCGGCCTCCTCGCGCGGCGGGCGGCGGCGACGTTCACCGGGCTCGGCCAGCAGCCCGGCCAGGTCCAGCCGTTCCCGCAGGCGCTGGGCCTCTTCGCCGGCCAGACCCGGGTTAGTGGCAGCGTCGAGTACCGCCGTCACGTAGTCATTCATGCTGCGGTGGTGCCGCTGAGCGGCACGGCGTACCCGCTCGATCAGGTCGGCTGGCGCCCGCCATGTCATCTGCTCCATGCCTACATACTAGCAGGCATGCATGCACACGTCACGGTTCCCGAACCCCTGGGTCTGGATCTCCAGCAGCGAGCCGGTGGTAAGCGGGGGTCAGCACGTCACTGAGAGGGACCATAAGGAGATCGGTCCTAGGTGATCGTAGGCGGGGGTCAGCAGCTCCTTCAGGTCCGTGCCGCGGACCTGGACGTCTAGCCGGTCCGACATACGCAGCAGCAGGTCAGGTGGGGTGGCGGGACTGGGCGGCAGGGCGCGCAGCCGGACCTGGCTGAGGCCGGGAGACCAGAAGCCGGCGAGCGTCTTCTCCAGCGGCGGCGCGGTGACATCAGCCAGCGCCGCCAGGGCGGGACTGCCGGGCGCAGCCGGCCGTTCAGCGCC
>JBOHCK010000272.1:0-8358 GCA_050698755.1 Streptosporangiaceae bacterium
CGATGACGAGCCAGCCGTGGTTCGCGTCGCTGAAGCCGAGCAGTGGCCCGTTCAGCGAGTTGGCCGAAGCCTCGATCCGGACGCTGGTGCGCTGCCAGGTTCGCCCGCCGTCGGTCGTCCGGGCCAGGGCCAGGACTTCCAGCGCCGAGTTCGAGTAGTTGAGGTCCCAGGCAAACCCGATCCCCGGGCTGATCAGCTGCACGTCGTCGGTCGGAGTCGCGGCGGGCAGCAGCCGCAGTGACCCGCCGTCGGTTTCCGCGACGCGCTGGTCGAAGGTGGCGGTCGCGATGTCCAGCCAGCCGGACCACCGGGCCGGGCTTGTGGACCCGGAAGCGCCGTACGGCGCGAAGCTGACCTGGCCCTCCAGGCTGTCCTTGCCGAACGGCAGCAGGGCGCCGCGGGTCCAGTTCAGGCCGTAGTTGCTCGTGGTCCAGACCCGCACCGGGGGCTGGCCGCCGTTGCCGGGTTCCCACGGGGTACCCCCGCTCACGGTCAGCAGGAGGCCGTTTCCGCTGGCGGACATCCACGGCCCGTCGATGGCGGTGTTACCTCCGGGCAGGGGGCCGTAGGGCTCCCAGATCGAGCCGCCGTCCGTGGTGTCCCAGAGCTGCCAGGGCGATGCGGCGTTCGGTGAGTACGAGGCGGCGATACCGTCGTCGGCCGACCAGAAGTCCAGCCGGGTCACCACGCCCGGCAAGTGGGAGATCTCGTTCCAGCTGCGCCCGCCGTTGTCCGAGCGCAAGATGGCACCGGCGTCAGCCTGGTCCTGAGCGGCCAGGGCCGTGGCCGGGCTCAGCGCGTCGACCTGCCCGGCAGGCGCCGGGGCGGGGAGTACCTGGGTCCAGTCCTGCCCTCCGTCGCTCGTGCGGGACAGGACGCCCTGGTCGCTGAGCGCATAGGCGACGTCCTGGCTGACCGCGGCCAGCGCGGTAATCTGGGTCAGCTGCCACGGCGGCAGCTGCACCCAGCCGGACGGCCCGTACTGGTACGCCAGGCCGTACGGCGGATAGCAGGCGGCGCCGTTCCGGCCGGTGGCCGCCAGGGCGGTGCCGTCCGGCGCGGCCGAGAACACGATGCTGTCGCCCGCGCACTCATCCGGGTAGGCGTCGGCCAGGGCGGCCGCGCTCCAGGTCCGGCCGCCGTTGCCGCTGTGCAGCAGTTCGGCCGCGGTGCAGCCGTGCATGGCGCAGCTGAGCTGGTCGAACACGGTGGCCCAGGTCAGCCCGGAGGGGTTGGCGGCCAGGGTGAGCTGTACCTCAGGCGACAGCACGCCGAGGTTACGGAGCTGGCCCAGCAGGTGCCAGGTATGCCCGCCGTCGGTGCTCGTGACGAACCTGACGTCAGAAGGTCCCGGTCCGTTGTTACCGAAGGAACTTGGGGATACCTCGGCCGCCCAGAGCTGCCCGGCGGCGCTCGCGGTGGCGAACTCCGGTCCGGCTCCGCTCAGGACCGGCGTCCAGTGCGCGCCGCCGTCGCGGCTGACCAGCACCTGGCCAGGGCAGTGCGTAAGGGAGAGGTCGGCCAGGCAGCTGTCCGACGTGGCCAGGCCGACGGTGCGGGAGAAGAACTGGACCTGATTCACGGCCTTCGGCAGCTTGGCCGCCACGCGCCAGTGCTGGCCACCGTCGGCGGTGGCCAGGAGTTCGCGCTGGCACCCTTGGTGGGCCGGGCAGGCGAGCAGCGCCCAGGCGTGCGCGGCGTCGGTGGCGGTGATAGTCAGCAGGCTGCCGGCGTCCTGCCACTGCACCTGCCAGGTTGAGCCTGCGGTGCCGGTGTGCCAGATCTGCGCGAGGGCCGGGCCGGCTGTGGTCTCGGCGAGCACCCAGCCTGCCACGGCGGTGGGGAAGGCCAGGGCGCTGAACGTGGGCGCGGGGGTGGCCGAGATCATGCGGCTGCCCGGTGCCGTGGCCGGCGCGGCTGACGCGCGCAGCCCGGCCGAGGCGGCCGGCGCTGCGAAGGAGGCCAGAAGCAGGGCGCAGGCCCCGGCCACCAGGGCTGAATCCAATCCAGGGCGTCGCGGCATCTGCCACCTCCGGGTCGTTTTGCGCGCAAACCGCACTGCGCCTACCTAGACGCCGATGGGTGCCCCGCCGTTGGCCCGTTCTGCTCCGCGTCGGGGCCGGCTCGGGACAGGCCGGCAGATCTGGCATCATGTGAACCGATGAGCAGGCATGTGAACCGATGAGCAGGTCAGATTCTTCTCGATTTCCCGTGACGGTAACAAGGCTTCCCGTAACGCGCTGCGAGATATGCGGGCGGACCCTCGCCTACCGGCCCGGCCAGGCGAGCGCCGTGCTGACAGAGCACTATCACCGCAAGCACCCAGAGGCCATCATCAACGCGGCCGAAAGCACCCGCTTAACGCACCCCGGCCGGTATCGCGGGGTTCGCGCGGGTTTCGGGGTATCGCCGTAACCGCCCGGCAGGTACGCTGCGGTTACCTGTTGCGGATGTGAACCATGACCACGGGTATTGCGGCGCTGATCCTCTGGCTGTTCACCGCGAGCATCGGCGCCTACATGCTGCGGACCTGGATCGCGCGAGGCGGCCTGCGCCGGCAGCGCACGACCGGCGTGGGGGCGCCGCCTGGCCTGGTGTTCAGTCATCCGTGCGCCGCCCTGTCCGGGCTGGCGATCTGGGTTGCTTACCTGGCCACCGGTGTGGACACGCTGGCCTGGCTCGGTGTCGCGCTGATCGCGTCCGCCATCACCCTGGGCATCTGCATGGTCACCTTGTGGACTCCGTACCCGGTCAGGGCCGATGTCGCGCGCCCCGCCGAGCGGGAGCGGCAAGCCGCATCCGGGGAGGTCCCCGACCCGTTCACGGTCACCGACGAGATGATCGCCAGCCTGCTCGCCAGGCCGTACCAGGTCAGGCAGCAGCGCAGGCTGGCACTGGTTCCGCTGGTTCCCGTCGTCCACGGTTTCGCCGCGATGGCCACGTTCGCCCTGGTCGTGGTGAGCGCGGTCGGCGCGAGGTTACGGACGCCCCGATTGGGCGGTTGAGCGGCTCGTCGGGCAGGCTGGAACTTATGGCAGAGAAGCTGACGATGATGGCAGTCCACGCCCATCCTGATGACGAGGCGTCGAGCACCGGCGGCGTGCTGGCCGCCTACTCCGCGCAGGGAATCCGGACGGTGGTCGTGACCTGCACCAACGGTGAATTCGGGGACGGCGCGGGAGGCGTCAAGCCGGGGCAGGACGGGCACGACGAGCAGGCGGTGGCCAAGCAGCGCCTGGCCGAGCTGCGCGAGTCCTGCGCCATCCTCGGCGTCACGGACCTGGAACTGCTCGGCTACCACGACTCCGGCATGCCGGAATGGGACTACAAGGACCGGCCCGACGCGTTCTGCAACATCCCGCAGGCGGAGGTGGTGGCCAGGCTGACGGGCCTGATCGAGAAGTACCGGCCGCAGGTCCTGATCACCTACGACGAGCGGGGCCAGTACCAGCATCCCGATCACGTGCACGCGAGCGTGTGCGCCCAGGCAGCCTTCGCCGAGTCGGGCATCCCGGCCAAGCTCTACCTCGCCGCCATCCGCCCCAGCGACTGGCGCAGGGTCTGGGACGCGCTGCGCGACGCCGGGGTAGACGTGCCTAACTTCGAGGAAACTCCCGAGGATCGCCAGCAGGCGCTCGAGGTCGAGCAGCGCATCACCACGACCGTCGACATCCGTGAGGTGCTCGGCCGCAAGCGCGACGCGCTGTTCGCGCACGGCAGCCAGATAGGTGAAGCCTCCTGGTTCAGCAAGGTCCCCGCGGACATCGCGCAGGACACCTTCGGGCGCGAGAACTTCGTCAGGGCCGGCGATACGACCGGCGCACCGGTGCCCGAGGACGACCTGTTCGCCGGGCTGCGCCCCGCGCCTGGACGGGCGGATCAGCCGGGCCGGGACGCCGCGGGATGAGCGCCGGGCCCTACGCCGACGCGGCGGGCCTGGTGGAGCGCTCCGCCGCCGCCTACGCCGCCGCGGTCCCTGACCGGCCCGAGGACGACGGGTACTTCGGGCCTGCGAGCGTGACCTGGCGGGTCAGCGGCGACCTGTCCGCGCCGGTCGCGGGGCTGCGCTCGCTGCTGATGCAGGCCCTGCATCCGCTCGCGATGGCCGGCGTCGACCAGCACAGCGCCTGGCGGCGCGATCCGGTCGGCAGGCTGGCCGCCACCTCGGCGTACACGGCCACGGTCACGTACGGCGACCGGGCCGGCGCCGACCGGGCCGCCCAGCGGGTGCGGGCGATCCACGAGCACGTCCGGGGCGTGGACGGGGTGACCGGCCTGCCGTACGCCGCGGGGGATCCCGCTCTGCTGCTGTGGGTGCACGCGGCGCTGGTGGACTCGGCCCTGGCCGCCCTCGACCTGTTCGGCACGCCGCTCGGGGAGGCGGACGCCGACCGGTACGTCGCCGAGATGGCTGTCGCGGCCACGCTGCTCGGGGTCCCGGTCGAAATGGTCCCGGGCACGGTGGCCGCCCTGGGGAGGTACATCACGGACACGCGCCCGGAGCTGCGCTGCACTCCGGCCGCGGCCGAATCGATGAGCTACCTGCTGGACCCGCCCGGCCTGGATGAGGAGATCGCCGAGCTGTGGCAGGACATCAGGGACGCCGCGGTCGCCGCCCTGCCCGATTGGGCGCGGGACATGTACGGCTACCCCGCGCCGCCGGACCTGACCCCGCTGACGCCAGCCCGCCGCACGGAGATCCGCCAGACTCTCGGCGTGCTCGACGCCGTCTTCCTCGCCGAGCCCGGCGTCCTTGAGGCCCGGCAACGGCTCATCGTGCGGATGCGCAAGTGAGCAAGGGGTTCCCGCGGGCGGGCACCCGGGCCAGGAAGGTGGCCGTGGCCGCGGCGGTGGCTGGCACGGCCCTCGCGGCCGCGGGGACCCTGGGCGCCCTGCGGCGGACGGGCCGGCTCCGGGCTGGACGCGCCACAGCGGCGCTTGGGCGGCGGACCAGGCGCCTGCAGGTGGAGCGAGGGATGGCCGCGCTGGGCCTGGCCGCGCGCGGGGGCGCGCGGTACGCGAGCAGCGCGCCGCGGCTGTTCGCCGCCGCGGGCGAGCACCGGGAGCAGCTGCGGAACGACCTGGCGCTGCAGACCGCGGAGGACGTCGCGGCCACCCTGGGCACGATGAAGGGCGTGCTCATGAAGCTGGGCCAGATGGCGAGCTACGTCAACGACGGCCTGACGCCCGCGGCGCGCCGGACGCTCAGCCGGCTCCAGGACAGCGTCCCGCCGATGAGCCCTGAGCTAGCCGCGCAGGTGATCACGGAAGAACTGGGCCTGCCGCCTGAGCAGGCCTTCGCGACCTGGGATCCCGAACCCATCGCCGCCGCCTCGATCGGGCAGGTGCACCGCGCGATCACGCACGACGGCCGCGCCGTCGCGGTCAAGGTCCAGTACCCGGGGATCGCCGAGACCATCGAGGCCGACCTCGGCAACGTCGCCCTGCTGCGCCGGATGCTCAAGATCAGCGTGCCCAGCCAGGACGTCGACGGGCTCCTGGCGGAGCTGAGAGACCGGGTCACCGAGGAGCTCGACTACCGCAAGGAAGCCCGCAACCAGCAGATGTTCGCCGACTATTACCGCGGCCACCCCACGATCGTGGTGCCCGAGATCATCGGGGAGCTGTCTACGCGCCGGGTCGTGACCAGCGAGCTGGCCGAGGGGGCCAGGTTCGCCGAGCTGGCCGGCTGGTCGCAGGTCGAGCGCGACCTGGCCGCGGAGACGATCTACCGCTTCGTGTTCCGCAGCCTGTACGAGGCGCAGTCATTCAACGGCGACCCCCATCCGGGCAACTACCTGTTCCACGGCGGCGGCCGGGTCACCTTCCTCGACTTCGGGCTGGTCAAGTACTTCACCGACGACGAGATGCGCCCGCTGGCCGCGATGGTCAAGCACCTGTGCCTGGACAACGACCCGGAGGCGTTCAGGCGGGCGATGGAGGATGCCGGGTTCCTGGTGCGGGACGCGCCACTGCCTACGGAGATGATCGTCGAGCACATGGCGGTGTTCTACGACACCGTCCGGGTCCGCGGGCCCGTGACCATGACCGGGGACTACGCCTCCGCGGTCACGCGGCGCTTCTTCGACTTCCGCAGCCCGCTGGCCGCGTACGCGGCGATCCCCCGCTCCTACGTGATCCTGCAGCGGATCAACCTCGGCCTGTTCGCCCTCCTCGGCGACCTGTCGGCGACCGCGGACTGGCGCCGGATCGCGGAGGAGATCTGGCCGTTCTTCCAGGGCCCGCCGAGCACGCCGATGGGCGAGGCCGAGGCGGCCTGGAAGTCGGGGAAGTCGGGTCGGAGCCTGCGCACCCGCACCTGAGATCATGGGGACCGTGGCAGATCAGGGTGACGTCCGCCGGATCGCCTTGTCGCTGCCCGAGACCGTCGAGGCCGAGGATCATTTCGGGTTCCGGGTCAGGAACAAGGCGGGGCGGAGCGGGACGAAGCAGTTCGCCTGGACCTGGCACGAGCGGGTGACGCCGAGCAAGCCGCGGGTTCCCCGTCCTGACGTGCTCGCCGTCCGGGTGGCGGGGCAGGCCGAGAAGGAGATGCTGCTGGCCGCCGACGCGGGCAAGTTCTTCACCGAGCCGCACTACAACGGGTTTCCCGCGGTCCTAGTCCGGCTGGCCGCCGTCGGGGAGGACGAGCTCCGGGAGCTCATCACCGATGCCTGGCGGAGCCAGGCGCCCCGCGACCTAGTCCGCTCAACGGGCCTGTGAGATGCCCAGGCAGAACCGGGTCACCCCGTACGGTGCGCTGATCGCGGTCCCCGATCGCGGGATGTTCTGGGGTAACCGGGGCGTGCTGCACGACCCGGAGGGCAGGCTGGTCCGCTACTCGCGGGGCCGGGCCTGGGCGATCTGCGTGCTCGAATTCAAGGGCAGGCGCCGTGAGCAGTGGGCGCCCGGCCGGCTGACCGAATTGTTCTTCCTGGACGAGGCCACCGCGCTCGCCGCCGGGCACCGGCCGTGCGGCGAGTGCCGGTACCGGGACTACCAGGCCTTCAAAGACGCGTGGGTTGCGGCTCACGGCGGGGAGCGGCCCGGCGTGCAGGCGATC
The DNA here is from genome assembly GCA_050698755.1 of Streptosporangiaceae bacterium. Classification (GTDB taxonomy): domain Bacteria; phylum Actinomycetota; class Actinomycetes; order Streptosporangiales; family Streptosporangiaceae; genus Palsa-504. Next base: position 7,064 of record JBOHCK010000272.1, read on the forward strand.
GACGACCGACTGCACGCCGACCGGCTGACCGGACCCGGGGTCCGGCGCACGTACCAGGCTCAGCTGGCTGAGCTCCCCGACGGCACCATGGTCGACCTGGAGGGCGCGCCGTTCCTCCTCCACGGCCGCAGGCTCCTGGCCTGGGCGCCCGGCGGCTACGAGGACCGGCAGGCGCCAGCGCCGGCCGGCGAGGTGACGGTGATCACGCCGCAAGCCACCGTGGCTGTGCTGGCGGCGGGCTACCGCCCGGTCATCCACCCGTCCGCGGCGGCCGGCTAGGGGCCGAGCCAGCCGGGCACATCGAGCCGGAACGCCTGGTCCGACGCCATGGAGCGCAGGTCGGCTTCCAGCGCGGCGAGCCGTCCGGCGCCCAGCTCGGCGTCCCACCGGGACCGGAACATCGGCACCTACACGATGTCAACCCTGGCCAACCGGCTCACCGGCGCACCCATCGACGACCCGCTGCGCGGCTTCGCCTGGTCGGCCTAGGGGTCGGTAGTAGGCTGCGGGGTGCCAGATCGCAGCGCATCCGGGAGGCGACGATGCCGATGTTCCCCAGCAAATCGGACGGTACCGCGGCGGGGTGGGAGCCACCGGCAGCGGGCGGTCGGCTGGCCAAGACCGCCGGCGCCGACGATTCCGGTGTGTTTACCTCGGACCTGTCGGTATCGGAGTACGTGCTGCTCGGAGAGGCAGGGTTCGAGCCGCTGGGGTTCGTGGTCGGCTCGTCGATCTACCACGTCGGGTTGCAGGTCGGCCGCTGGAACCAGAACCAGGAGCTGACGGTCCTGACCCAGGCCATGTACAACGCCAGGGAGCTGGCCATGGCCCGGATGCGCGCCGAGGCCGACCACCTGGGCGCCGACGGGATCGTCGGGGTGATGCTGCGAATGCAGATGTACTCCTGGGGCCAGAACTGCCTGGAGTTCGTCTCCACCGGAACCGCGGTCCGGCACCTGGCCGGGCAGGGTGCGCACCGCGCCCCCGACGGCCGGGCGTTCACCTCGGACCTGTCCGCGCAGGACTTCTTCCGGCTGCTGGCCGCCGGGGCGGTCCCGGTCGCGTTCGTACTGGGCACCTGCGTGTACCACATCGCGCACCAGAGCGTGATGCAGTCGCTGCGCCAGATGGGGCAGAACCAGGAGATGATGCAGTTCACCCAGGGCGTCTACGAGGCCCGCGAGCTGGCCCTGGCCCGGATGCAGGCCGAGGCCGCCGCGGCGCGGAGTTCCGGCATCGTCGGGGTCACCGTCGAGGTGAAGAACCACGTCTGGGGCGAGCACGCGACCGAGTTC
>JBOHCK010000273.1:0-8351 GCA_050698755.1 Streptosporangiaceae bacterium
GACCCGGACCTGGCCCGCGACCTGGCCCGATCGGTGGCTCGCAACCCGCGGTCCACCTGGTGCGTGACCGTGACGGATCAGGACGGGCACGCGATCGGGCATGGCTGCGCCCGACCCGAGGCCAGCGGCAGAGCCCCGCCCCGCAGGGCAGGAGAGGCCGCGACCGGAGAGGCGGCGCCTGGAGGAGCAGGACGGTCGGGGTTCAGCTTCAGCGCCGTACCCGGACACGGACCGCCCGGGGCCGGTTCCGGGTACGGGACCTGGCGACTGACCACCGGTATCGCCGGGCAGCGACCCTGGATCATCGAGCTCGAGCCGATCGCCATCGACCACTGCGATCACCGGCATCAGGCCCAGGGGCACGATCCGGGCGTCAGACTGAGGCACCTGTCCGAGATCCGGCACGCGACCTGTACCGCCCCGGCCTGCCGCCGGCCCGCCGCCCAGAGCGATTTCGAGCACAACATCCCGTACGAGGCGGGCGGCCGGACCTGTATGTGTAACGGGGGTCCGAAGTGCAGGCATGATCATCGGGTCAAACAAGATCCGCGGTGGACAGTCGAGCAGCTCACCCCGGCCGTCATCCGGTGGACCACGCCCTCCGGCCGCCGGTACACCACCGAACCCACGCGTTACCCCATTTAGCCTGGCTCTCGCGGCGTAGCCGTGGATTATCCGACGGCGGCTGGATCGCTGTGCCTGCGAGCGAGCGGCCGGACCGCTGCCCAGTCACTCAGGAGGCGGGTGGCCTGGTCAAGCGGCGCGGCTAGGCCGAAGCTGCGCTCGGTCTGGAAGCCCGGTTCAGTGTGCTCATGGTCTGGCGATGGCCGCCCTTCGCTGCACTGCTTGCAGATGAGGCGGATAGAGGATGTCCAGTCCTGAGCCGCGTATCCTGCCTGGTCGAACACGTCTGACAGAGCTTGCGCGCCTGTTTCGTCTACCACGACGACCTGGACTTGCAGGGTCGGGATCGCTGATGGCTGCCAGCGCTCAAGCTCATCAAAGACCGCGTAGACCCGGCCTTCGGCGCGGCGTTCCCCGTTCGGCGCCCCGTCGTGGAGCACGATGTCGCCCCACCGGTGCCCTGATTCGGGGGTCGGGACGTTCGTGACCACTACCCGGGCCGGATCGACGCGCCGCCCCCAGACCACCTCGGCCCCGGCGTCCGGGTTGAGCCGGACGGGCGTGAGGCCCAAGTCCATCTGCAACTCTCCGGTCCCATCGGGAACCCGGATACCGAACCGCCGCCAGGCATTCCTGGCGGCGTCCCACCGCCGCAGCGCGGTCGCTGCTATGCCCAGGTTCCACCAGGCAGGATCCCCTTCCGCGCCGCTCAGAGCAGCTGCGCGCTCGTTGCAGTCCATCGCCTGATCCCACTGCCGCCGCCGCTTGTAGACCGAGCCCAGGTTGAACCAGGCGGGCTCGAACATCGGCACTCGGCCGACCGCCTGCCGATACAACGACAGCGCCGCGTCCCAGTCACCCGCGTCGGCTGACGCACGGCCCTGCTCGTTGAGCCGGTCCGCTTCCTGCCAATCCACCCGGTCAGTGCCCACCGGACAAGCCTGCCATGACCGAGCCCGGTATGGCCTCGACGCGAAAGGCGCCGGCGGCGCGCGGGCCGGTAACGCGACAGCGGGGAGGCCGGTGGGCCTCCCCGCTGTGCTGGCGCTGAGCTACGCGGACCAGTGCTGGTTGCTGGTGTTGTGGCAGGCGTAGACGATGAGCTGGGTGCCGTTACTCTTCGAGTAGCCCGGGTCGTCCAGGCACAGCAGCCCGTTCGAGGTGCCGCTAAGCACGTACTCGCCGTTGCTGCTTGAGTGGAACCACTTCTCATTCGAGGCACCGTTGCAGCTCCACAAGATCAGCTTGTGGCCGCTGGCGCCGCCGCCCGAGACGTTCGCGCACTTGCCGTTGTGCTTCAGCTCGCCGCCGGAGAAGGTCCACCCCTGCGCTGAGTCGGCACTGTTGCACGACCAGATGATGACCTTAGTCCCGTTCGAGGAACTGTTTCCCTTGTCATCGAGGCACTTATTGTCGTACCCCCTGACCAGGGACCCGGACCCCGTGGTCGGCGATCCCGTCGAGTAGTCCACCTCGAGGCTGATCGAATCAAGCGCATTGCCGGTTTCGATGTTGGCGGTGACCGAGATGGTGCAGCTGTCCGGGACGGTGTAGGGCAGGGGGACGTTCACGGTGTACTGGGTCAGCCCCGTGCCGGACGCCGCGCTCGTGGTGCTCTGGCTGCCTAGCGAGCAATCCAGGGTGTAGTTGTACCCCGGGTTCTGCTCGAGGGGGCGGACCGAGATCGTGAACGAGATGCTGGACGGCGACGAGATGGTCTCCGTGACGTTGCAAAACGCGTCCGCGCCCACGTCCGCGCAGGTACCGGCCACGTCCGCGTGCGCCAACTGGCTCGCCGCGACCGCGAACACGCCGGCCCCGAGCAGGCTGGACACCGCTAGCGCAACGGTAAGACGACGAGGTTTCCGCATCCTCTACTACCTCTCTGCTTCGCTTAGGCCCCATACATTACGCGTGGCATCCGGGGCCGGTTTACGCCTCGGTTCAGGCGCGCCGGCCCCGGAGCAACGTACGCAGCGGGTTAGCTACGTCGTCCAGTGCTGGTTGCTGCTGTTGTGGCAGGTGTAGACGATGAGCTGCTTGCCGTTGGTCTTCGAGTAGCCCGGGTCGTCCACGCAGAGCAGCCCGTGCCCGGATTCGGCGGACACGTACTCGCCGTCGCTGCTCGAGTGGAACCACTTCTCGTTCGAGGCACCGTTGCAGGACCACAGGATCAGCTTGCTGCCGCTGCCGCCGCCGCCCTGGATGTTCGCGCACTTGCCGTTGTGCTTGAGCTCACTGCTTGAGAACGTCCACCCCTGAGCCGAGTCGGCGCTGTTGCAGCCCCAGATGATGACCTGAGCCCGGTTCGAGGAACTGTTTCCCCTGTCATCTATGCACTTGCTGTCGTACCCCTTGATCGTCGACACGTGCGTCGTCGTCGGGGGCGTGGTGGTGGACGACGAGGAGGACGAGCCGGCTCCGGGCGTCCAGGCCAGCTCCAGCTCGAATGCACCGGTCGTGGTGGGGGTGGCGGTCGCTGCGGAGCTGCCGGCTTCGAGGGTGGCCCTCAGGCTTTCGACGGTGCAACTGTCGGGCGTCGGTGTCGTCGAGCTGAACACGAGGGTATCCGTCACCGGCGCGCTCGTGGTGATCGCCTGCTCCGCAGGTAGCGCGGGTGATGTGGCGTTCGTGGTGGTCGCCTGGGTGCCGCCTTCCGAGCAGTACAGCGTATAGGTGACCGCGACGTACTGATCGGGTGTCGCAGCGCCGTCCCCGGTTTCCAGCGTCACAACGGCTTGTATCGCGGTCGGCGTGTTGATTGTCGTGTCGGTATCGGAGCTGCTAGGGAGCGTGCAGGTAATCGGCGCCGAGACAGTACCCGGCGAAGCCGAGCTTTGGCAGAAGCCCTGCGTATTGGCGTTGGCGATCAGGCCGAAGGTAATCCCACCGGCTGTGACCAGGCCGGACACCGCAACAGCAACGGCAACTCGACGAGATTTCCGCATAAATAACTGCCTCTCTGCATCTGCTTAGGCCCCCATGCCTGACGCACTGGCATCGCATTCGGTTTACACCACGCCTCGCGGGCGCCGCCCCTGGAACGGAGATTTATGCCCGATTGACCAACTTGGCGTACAGGGCCGCGGTCTGGGCGGCTATGGCCTGCCAGCCGAACTCGGCGACGGTGCGCTTGCGGCCCGCCTGCCCCATGGCCCGGGCGCGGTCAGGGTCGCGGAGCAGGGTGTTCAGCGCCTCCGCGAGCTGTCCCGGGTCGTCGGGGGGGACCAGCAGGCCGGTCTCGCCGTCGGCGACGACCTCGGGGATCCCGCCGGTCCGTGACCCCACGACCGCGGTCGCGCAGGCCATGGCCTCCAGGTTCACGATGCCGAGCGGCTCGTAAAGCGACGGGCAGGCGAACACCGTGGCGTGCGTGAGCAGCTGGATGACGTCGGGCTTCGGCAGCATCTCGGGGATCCACAGGACGCCGGACCGCGAGGCGCGCAGCCCGTCGACCAGCTCGGTCACCTCGGCCAGCAGTTCGGGGGTGTCGGCCGCCCCCGCGCACAGGACGAGCTGCGCCTCGGGCACCAGCCCCGACGCCGCGCGCAGCAGCACGGGTACGCCCTTCTGCCTGGTGATCCGGCCGACGAAGATCACGTAGGGACGGGCCAGGTCCACGCCGAACCTCTCCAGGACCTCCGTGCCCGGATCGGGGGCGTACCCGGTGGTGTCGATCCCGTTGCGGATCACGTGGATGCGCTCGGCGGGAATGTCGGGGTACGCGGTCAGGATGTCGGCTCGCATGCCGTCAGAGACGGCTATCACGGCGGCGGCCGCGGCGGCCGAGTCCCGCTCGCACCAGGACGACAGGCGGTAGCCACCGCCGAGCTGCTCGGCCTTCCACGGCCGCAACGCCTCCAGCGAGTGCATCGTCATGACGTGCGGGATGTCATAGAGCATGGCGGCCAGGTGGCCGGCGAGGTTCGCGTACCAGGTGTGCGAGTGGACCAGCTCCGCGGTCCCGACCGCGGCGGTCATCGACAGGTCGGTGGAGATCACCTGCAGGGCCTGGTTCGCGTCGGCGAGCAGGTCCCATGGCCGGTGCGCCACGGCGTCCGGGCGGTCCGCGCCCTGGCAGTGCACGGTCAGGTCGACCAGGGGGGCCAGCTCGCGGGCCAGGTACTCCACGTGCACGCCCGCTCCCCCGTACACCTCGGGCGGGTACTCGCGGGTCAGCAGCGCGACCCGGAGCCGGTCCGTCACGGGACCACCTCCTGGCCCTTGCCCACTACGGTGATGCCGTCGGCCGAGACCACGAAACCGCGCGCGCGGTCGCGGTCCTTGTCCACGCCGACCTGGGCGCCCTCGGGCACGGTGACGTTCTTGTCGATGATCGCGTTCCTGACCACGGCGTGGCGGCCGATGATCGTGTTGTGCAGCAGCACGGACCGCTCGACCGTTGACCAGCTGTTCACCCGCACGCCCGGGGAGAGCACGGACTGCCTGACCAGCCCGCCGGAGACGACAACCCCGTTGCTGACCAGGCTGTTGATCGCGCGCCCTGTCCTTTCCCCCTCGTCGTGCACGAACTTGGCGGGCGGCGCGGACGGGATGTGGGTCAGGATCGGCCACCGGTCGTTGTACAGGTTGAACACCGGCTCGACCGCGCACAGGTCCATGTGCGCGTCGAAGTACGAGTCGATCGAGCCCACGTCCCGCCAGTACCCGGCGTCCCGCGTGGTCGCGCCGGGGACCCTGTTGTCCGCAAAGTTGTACGCCTGCGCGCTGCCGTTCCCGACCAGCATCGGGATGATGTTGCCGCCCATGTCGTGCCGGCTCGAGTCGTCGTCCGCGTCCTTGCGCAGCGCGTCCACGAGCACGTTGCTGTCGAACACGTAGTTGCCCATCGACGCATAGCACTGCTCGGGGTCGCCCGGCATCGGCGGCGGGTTCGCGGGCTTCTCAAGGAACGCGTTCACCGTCCGGCCGTCCGCCGCCACGCTGATGATGCCGAACGCCGGTGCTTCGTGCCTCGGCACCGGGATGGCCGCCACGGTCACCCCGGCGCCGTTATCCACGTGCTGGTCGATCATCTGCCGGGGATCCATCCGGTACACGTGGTCGGCGCCGAACACGATCACGATGTCGGGCCTCTCGTCGGTGATCAGGTTCATCGACTGGTGGATGGCGTCCGCCGAGCCGGTGTACCAGTGCGGGCCGAGCCGCTGCTGCGCGGGCACCGGCGTCACGTAGTTGCCGAGCAGGGCGCTCATCCGCCACGTAGTGGAAATATGCCGGTCCAGGCTGTGGCTCTTGTACTGGGTCAGCACGGCGATCCGCAGGATGCCGCCGTTGGCCAGGTTCGACAGCGCGAAGTCGACCAGCCGGTACAGGCCCCCGAACGGGACCGCGGGCTTGGCCCGGTCCGCGGTCAGCGGGCTCAGCCTGGTCCCCGCGCCTCCCGCGAGCACGATTCCCAGTACCCGTGGCTGTGGCATGTGAGGCCTCCCGGGACGCTCAGGGTGTCAGGGCACGTGGCGGGCTTATGGGCCATGCTCCCGCGTATCGGGCGGTACGGGGAACAGGTCGACCTGGAGCTCCCCGACCGCCTCGGCCGAAGCCACGACCTGCTCCGGCGCCTCGGCGACCGCGGCTGGCGGTCCGGCGGCCAGTGGTTCGGCCGCCGGTGGTTCGGCGGCCAGTGGTTCGGCCGCCGGTGGTTCGGCGGCCAGTGGTTCGGCGGCCAGTGGTTCGGCGGCCAGTGGTTCGGCGGCGCCGGACCCTCCCGCGCGGGGGGCGGCGGTGGCCTGCCAGGCCTCGCGGACCAGCACCTGCAGGGCGCCCGCGATGGGAATGGCGAGCAGCGCCGCGACGAAACCGCCGAACAGGCCGCCGATCAGGCTGCCGAGCGAGGCGCCGATCAGGACGGCCATCAGGACGAGCAGCGGGTTGATCTTCACCGTCCTGCTCATGATCACCGGGTTCAGGATGTGGTTCTCGACCTGGGTGTAGATCAGGAACACGACCAGCGTGACGACGCCCGCCGTGATGCCCTCGACCCCGAACGCGAACAGCACGGTGGGGATCCCGGCCAGGGCCCCGCCGATCATGGGCAGGAAGTCCACTAGCGCGACCCACAGGCCCCACAGGAGCGGGTAAGGCACGCCGACGATCATCAGCGTCACGAACACCACTAGCCCCGCGATGATCGAGGTCAGCACGTTGCCGAGCATGTAGCCAATGACCGCCCGGTTCACCTCCCCGGCCACCCTGCGGACCCCGGCCGCGCGCTGCGGAGGCAGCTCCCTGAGCAGCCAGCCGCGCATCTTCGGGCCCTCGAGGAGCAGCAGCAGGACCAGGACGAAGATCGTGAAGAGCTCGATGACCAGGGACACGGCGCCCTTGCCCACCGCCAGGGCCGGCTTGGACAGCGTCTGGGCGTAGCTCACCAGCTTGGGCACGTTCCGCTGCACCCAGGTCTGGACGTGGTACTTGCGGGTGATGTGGCCGATCCAGCCCTGGCCGTGCTCCGCCTTGGCCACGTAGGCGGGCAGTGTGTGGGCCAGGGCCGTGATCCCGTTGACCAGCGGCAAGCCGAACGCCAGGACCAGGCCGACGAAGACCAGGACGGTCAGCAGGCTGACGATCGAGACCGCGATGCCCCGCCGGCGGAACGCCGGGTGCCGCTGCAGCAGGCCCACGATCGGGTTGAGCAGCAGGGCCAGGAACCCCGCCACCACGACCAGCAGCAAGATGTCGCGCAGCCGGTAGATGAGCTTGCCGGCCAGGTACGCGACGACCACCACCGCCACCGTGGCCGCGATGGTCCGCAGCGGGACATTCCGCGCGTCGGCCGCCTTCCACAGCCGCGCCAGGCGGCCTGGCTGCTCATCGGTCACGCGACCAGCATGCCAGGTCTGGGTCGCGCCGCAAGGCTCAGGCAGGTGGCGGGGGGTAACACAACGCTCGTTCGGGATTAAGGAAAATCTCTTTTCCCGAACGGCGGTGGTTTCACGCTCCGTTACGGCCGAGGGTGACCGGGAGCGTACGCGGTCCGCGCACCTGGCCCGCGGACCAGGTGACGGCCGAGGGGTCGGCCAGTTCGAACTCCGGGTAGCGGGCCAGCCACTCCTCCAGGGCGACGCGCAGTTCCATCCGCGCCAGGTGGGACCCGAGGCAGCGGTGCCGCCCGAGCCCGAAGGCGGCGTGCCGGTTGTTCGCCCGGTCAAGCTGGACGCGATCGGGGTTCTCGAAGATGGCCGGATCGCGGTTGGCGGACGGGAACGGGAGGAGCAGCCAGTCGCCCTCCTTGAACGGGTGGCCGTGGAAGTCGAAGTCCGCGGCCACCAGGCGCGCCATCGTGACCGGCGCGTACGCGCGCAGCAGTTCCTCGACGGCGCTGCCCATCAGGTCCGGTTCGCTGGCCAGCCTGCGGCGGTCCTCGGGATGCTGGGCCAGGTGCCAGAGCGAGGCGCCGATGGCCGACCAGGTGGTGTCGATCCCCGCGATCATCAGCAGGACGATGGTGCCGCGGATGAGTTCGATGGGCAGCTTGTTCCCGTCGATCTCCGAGTCGATGAGGAGGGAGGTCAGGTCGTCCCTCGGGTGGGCGACGTGGTCCGCGATCTGGGCGTCCATGTAGGCGTCCATCTCGGCGAACGCCGCCTCGCGGTCCTCTTCGGGCTGGTCGACCTCCTCGAGGACCAGGTGGATGAACCCGCGGAACAGGTGGGCATCCTCCTGGGGGAAGCCGAGGAACCTGACGATGACGCCCACCGGGATGT
>JBOHCK010000274.1:0-8328 GCA_050698755.1 Streptosporangiaceae bacterium
TTCACCGCCAGCGACCTCACCGCGCTCCTGGCACGCATCAGCGAACACCACAACGAAACCCAGCAGCCGCAAACACTACCGGAGGCCGCCTGACACCCCCGACGAATTAACGGGGTCGCCCACTTAGCCTCGGACCGCCCTGATCGACTCGCGCAGCGAACCCATGGTGGCCAGCACGGCTGAGGGCTCGTACCCGCAGTGCGCCATGCAGTTAGCGCACCGGGGGTCCTTGCCCCGCCCGTAGGAGTCCCAGTCCGTCGTCTCGATGAGCTCCTTGTACGTCTTGACGTACCCGTCCGACATCAGGTAGCACGGCCGCTGCCAGCCGAACAGCGAGTAGGAGGGAATCCCCCAGGCCGTGCACGCGAAGTCGGTCTTGCCCTCGAGGAAGTCGAGGAACAGCGGCGTGTGGTTCAGCCGCCACTTCTTCCGCCGCCCGTCCGCGAACGCCTTGCGGAACAGCTCGCGGGTCTCGGTCACGCCGAGGAAGTGCTCCTGGTCCGGTGCCTTCTCGTACGCGTAAGCGGGCGAGATCTGCATCTCGTCGATGCCCAGGTCGTCGTTCAGGTAGTTCAGGACGTCGATGATGTTCTGCGGGGTGTCGGTGTTGAAGAACGTGGTGTTGGTGTTCACCTTGAACCCGCGCGACTTGGCCAGCTTGATGGCCTCGACGGCCTCGTCGAACACGCCTTCCTTGCACACCGACTCGTCGTGCCGGTCGCGCAGCCCGTCGATGTGGACCACCCAGGCGAAGTACGGCGACGGCTTGAACTTGTCCAGCTTCTTGGGCAGGAGCAGGGCGTTCGTGCACAGGAAGACGAACTTCTTGCGCTTGATCAGCTCGGCGACGATCACGTCGATCTGCGGGTGCATCAGCGGCTCGCCGCCCGCGATGGACACCATCGGCGCGCCGCATTCCTCGATCGCGGCCAGCGCCTGCTCCACCGGCATCCGCTGCTTGAGGATGTCGTGCGGGTGCTGGATCTTGCCGCAGCCTGCGCACTTCAGGTTGCACGCGAACAGCGGCTCCAGCTCGACCAGCAGCGGGAACTTCTTGTTGCCAGTCAGCTTCTGGCGCATCAGGTAGGACCCGACGCGCAGGGACTGACGCAGTGGCATGGGCATTAGTGCCGTACCTCCTTGGGCAGGCCGAACCGGATGGACTCCGTGGTCGTGATTCGTTCGGACACCGACAGCGGGCCGAGGCCCGACAGCGCGGTGATGATCTCGTCTACTACGGCGGGCGGCGCGGAGGCGCCGGCCGTCAGGCCGACCACCGAGGCTCCGGCCAGCCAGTCGAGCCGGATGTCCTCGGCGCCGTCGATCAAGTACGCGGGTGTCCCCACCCGCTCGCAAGTCTCCACCAGGCGGACCGAGTTGGACGAGTTCGCCGAACCCGCCACGAGCACCAGGTCCGAGTCCGCGGCGATCGCGCGGACGGCGGCCTGCCGGTTGGTGGTCGCGTAGCAGATGTCGTCGCTGCTGGGGGCCCGCACCCCGGGGAAGCGCTCGCGCAGCGCGCCGGACACCTCCGCCGCCTCGTCGACCGACAGCGTGGTCTGCATCAGGTAGGCGACGCGCTCGCCGTCGCGGGGCCGGAGCCGGGCGACGTCCTCCGCGGTCTGCACCAGGACCGTCGAGTCGGGCGCCTCGCCCAGCGTGCCCTCGACCTCCTCGTGGCCCGCGTGACCGATCAGCGCGAGGGTGTACCCGTCGGCGGCGAACCGCCTGGCCTCGGCGTGGACCTTGGCCACGAGCGGACAGGTCGCGTCGATCACCGCCAGGCCGCGCACCTCTGCCTCATTGCGCACCGCCGGGGACACGCCGTGCGCGGAGAACACCACGGTCGCGCCGTCTGGCACCTGATCGAGTTCGTCCACGAAAACCGCGCCGCGGCTGGTCAGGTCCCCCACCACGCGCGTATTGTGCACGATCTGCTTGCGCACGTAGACCGGCTCGCCGTAGCGCTCGAGGGCGCGCTCGACGATCTCGATGGCCCGCTCCACCCCCGCGCAGAACGACCGCGGCCCAGCCAGCAGGACCTGGCGCGGCCCGCACGCGGCCGCCCATCGCTCGGCGACCGGCGCGGCGGCGCGCAGCGAGCGCAGCGCCGCCAGCCCGCCGGACACGATCCCGGCCAGCGGACGGTGCGGGGTGTCGGACACGGCCCGGATCACCGCCACCGGGCGGTCGCCCGCGCCGACGGCCAGCGGCGCCGACTCCATATCGACGCACAGCCAGCCCTCGGCGGCCAGCTTGGCCCGCTCCGATCCCCTGATCAGGTGATCGACGGTGATGATCCGCCCGGTGCGGGCCGTCAGCCCGGCCCGCCGCAGCTCGCCGGCCAGCAGCGGCGCGGAGGCGCAGGTCACGGAGCCCACCTCGGTGCCGACGACCAGGTCGCCCACGCTCAGGTCCGCGGTCAGGCCGCCGCCCACGCCCATGATCATCATTTGGCCGAACGAGCGTTGGCTGATCGCCCCGGCCTGCCTCGCCGCCCGGGTGATGCCGTATCCGGTGCGCAGGACCTGCGGAGGATGGTCGCTGCCCCGCAACCCGCGCCGGACCGCGCGCGCCTCGATCCGCAGCGGCGCGCAGATGAGCGGCGGGCTAGTGAGGCCGGTCTCGTCGGTCATGCGCTACCTCCGGGTTGGGCTCCCACGTACCGGCCGAGCGCGCTCAGGGGAAACGCGAGGCGGTACAGGTGGTAGTTGATGTAGAAGTCGCCGGGGAAGCCGGTCCCCGTGTACTGCGGCTCGTCCCAGGTACCGTCGTCGCGCTGGGTCGTGGCCAGCCAGCGGATGCCCTGCTCGGTGGCGGCGCCGTCGTGCTCGCCGGCCGCGAGCAGGGCGAGCAGGGCCCAGGCGGTCTGCGACGCGGTGGAAGTGCCGCGCCCGGCCTGCGACGCGTCGTCGTAGGAGCGCAGGTCCTCGCCCCATCCGCCGTCCGGGTTCTGGTGGGCCTCGAGCCAGGCCACCGCCCGGCGGATGGCGGGCTTGGACGGGCGCACCCCGGCGGCGATCAGCGCCGGCACCACGGCGCCGGTGCCGTACACGTAGTTGGCGCCCCAGCGGCCGAACCACGATCCGTCCGGCTCCTGGGCCCGCAGCAGCCAGACGACGCCACGGCGGACCGCGGGGTGATCGGCCTGCCCCTCGGCCGCGAACGCCTCGACGATGTGCGCGGTCACGTCGGCCGAGGGCGGATCGATGACCGCCCCGAAGTCGCAGAACGGCAGCTTGTTCACCAGGGCGCGGGTGTTGTCAGCGTCGAACGCGCCCCAGCCGCCGTCCTTGGACTGCATCCCGGCCAGCCAGCGCAGCCCGCGCTCGATGGCGGGCTTGGCCTCGGCGGGCGGCAGCGCGGCCCGGCGCAGGGCCAGGACGACCTCGGCGGCGTCGTCGGTGTCGGGGTAGTTGTCGTTGTCGAACTCGAAGGCCCAGCCGCCCGGGGCCAGGGCGGGCCTGCGGACCTGCCAGTCGGCGGGCCCGCGGATTTCCTCGGACAGGACCCACTCCCCGGCCTCGACCAGGGCGGGGTGATCGGACGGCAGGCCCGCGTCGGCCAGCCCGATCATCATCAGCACGGTGTCCCAGACGGGCGACTGGCACGCCTCGAGCCTGCGGATCGGGCCGTCCGGGCCGTCCTCGGTGATCGTGAACCGGTCCAGGCCGGCCAGCCCGCGGGCCATCAGCGGGTGCTCGAGGTCGTAGCCGAGGAGGCTCAGCGCCATCAGCGAGTAGACCCACGGCGGCTGGATGCCGCCCCAGCAGCCGTCGCGCTCCTGGCGGGTGATGATCCACTCCGCGCAGCGGCGCAGCGCGGCCCGCCGCACCGACTTGACCGGCCGGTAACGGTGCAGGGCCTGGTCCAGGGCGTTGAAGACGTAGGACCAGGGGTCCGCGGAGGAGGACGGGCCTGGCAGGGGGCGCGCATCGAGGGAGCGGCGCGGGCGGGGGGCGCGGCCGTGCGGACCGCCGGTCTTCAGCTCGTCGATGGTGAACGGGAGCGGCCGGGACGGGCGGAACGACTGGACGACGGCCAGGGCCACGATGGTCTGCCGGGCCCAGCAGCCCCAGTCGTAGATGTTGAGCGGGAACCAGGCCGGCAGGTAGATCAGCTCGGGCGGGATGACGGGCAGGTCGTCCCACGACCACCGGCCGGACAGGGCCAGCCAGAGCCGGGTGAACACCCGGGTGGCCTCGACGCCGCCCTGGGACAGGATCCAGACGCAGGCCCGCTGCAGGTGCGGATCGGTTGGCTCGTCGCCGGCCAGCCGGAGCGCCACGTAGGCCTCGACGGTGGTGGACAGGTCGGCGGGCCCGCCGTAGAAGTTGGCCCAGGTGCCGTCCTCGCGCTGCTGGGAGCGGATCCACCGGGCCGCGGCCGCGGTGGCCGCGGCGTCGCTCACCCCGAGAAACTGGCGCAGCAGGAGGTCCTCGGCGTCCATGGTCACGTTGGTCTCGAGCTCGCCCTGCCACCAGCCGTCGGCGTGCTGCAGCCCGAGCGCGTGCTCACGGGCCCGGGCCAGGGTGACCCGGGCGGCGTCGAGGGCCGAGAGCTCGACCTCGGGGTGTGCTACCACTGGCGGGCCGTGATGAACTCTGCGATGGCGGTGAGCTCGGCCCGGACGTCGGCGGCCAGGTCGATGTCAGCCAGGCTCGCGTTGGCGGCGCCGAGCTGGGCGTCGGCCTCGGTCTCGGCCCACTGCTTGCCGCCCGCCGCGACGACCAGGTCGGCGGCGCGGATCAGGTCGTCCTCGCTCAAGGGCCGCGGGTCGGACAGCAGGGCCTTCAGTTCGGCGGCCTCGGGCGCTCCGCTGGTCAGCGCGGCCACGATGGGGAGCGACTTCTTGCGGGCACGCAGGTCGGCGCGGACGGGCTTGCCGGTGACCTCGGGCGCGCCCCAGATGCCGAGCAGGTCGTCGGTGAGCTGGAAGGCCAGTCCGACGTGCGCGCCGAACCCGGCCAAGCCCATGGCCAGCGTCGGCGGGGCGCCGAGGTGCACCGCGCCGATGCTGCACGCGCACGCCATCAGCGCGGCGGTCTTGTCGCCGGCCATCTCCAGGCACTCGGCCAGGCTCACGTCGTCGCGCTTCTCGAAGGCCAGGTCCGAGCCCTGCCCGCCGATCAGTCGCTGGACCGCGGCGGACAGGCAGCGGGCCGCCCACGCGCCCTGCGGGGCGCCGTCCTCGAGCAGAAGGTCCTGCGCCAGGGCGAGGAGGGCGTCACCGGCCAGGATCGCCGCGCCGACCCCGAACACGGTCCAGGCGGTGGGGCGGTGCCGACGTTCGGTGTCGCCGTCCATGATGTCGTCGTGCAGGAGCGAGAAGTTGTGCACGAGCTCGACGGCCACGGCGGAGGTCACGCCGCGCTCGGGCGGCGAGCCGGCGGCGCGAGCCGACAGCAGGGCGAGGGCGGGGCGCAGCGCCTTGCCGCTACCGTTACCCGTCGGGTGGCCCGCGGCGTCCGCGAAGCCGAGGTGGTACGCCGCGACGGCGCGCACGTCCGGCGTCAGCCGGCCGATGGCCGACTCCATCGCCGGGCCGACCAGGTCCCGCGCCAGGGCCACACCCTCAGGCATCACAGCAGTCACTAAACGTACCTCCATCGTTGAGGCAGGAGCATTCGCTTCAGACCCGGAAAGTCCGGAATCGGAATATCCGGTTTGGGAAGGTCCGGTTCGGGATTGTCCGGTTGGGGATTGTCCGGATCGGGATTGTCCGGGGGCGGAAAGTACGGTGCGGCGGAGCTCGATCGCGGCGGCGAGGCCGCTGCGGACGGCGCTCTCCATCGTGTCCGGCCAGCCGGTGTCGGTCCACGCGCCGGCCAGGACCAGGCCGGGGAGGGCAGTCCCGGGCTTCGGGCGGAGCGCGCCGCTGCCTGGCGCCTGGCGGAAGGTCGCGCGGCGCTCACGCGTGACGAAGAACTCGGTGACCTCGGCCTCGCGCGCGGCGGGGAACAGCTCGGCCAGCGCGGGGACGAAGCGTTCCCGGAGCTGGGCGGCGGGGACGTCCACGTATTCGTCGGCCGCCGAGAGCGAGATCGCCAGGTACTGCTGGCCGGTTCCGGAGCGGCCGAGGCCGGAGATGCCGGTGCGGTCGAAGACCCACTGGACCGGGGAGTCGACGGCGGCGGCGAACGGGAGATTCATGACCGGGCGGTCGTAGATCACGTGCACGTTGACGATGGGCGAGGCGCCGAGCCCGGCCCAGCCCTCGACCGTGGCGGACGGAAGGGCGCCCCGCGGGATCAGTCGGGCCGCGACCTCGTGCGGCACGGCCAGGACCACCGCGTCGGCGGTGAGCTCGGTGGCGTCCGCGGCGCCCTCGGTGCCGGCGGGGCGGGCCAGGCGGACACGGAAGATGGCGCGCGGGACGTCGCCGTCGCTGGTTTCCAGCGACATCGGGTCTACGGCGGTGACCTTGGCGTTCAGGTGGACCTGGGCGCCCAGCCTGGCGAGCAGGGTGGCGCCAGCGTCGCCGTGCAGCTCGCCCAGGGGCAGGGCGGGGACGCCGATGTCGGCCGCGTTGTTCTTGCCGAGCAGGCCGGTCTTGACCACGGTGGCGGCCAGGGCCAGGGAAGCGTCGTCGCCCGCGATGTTCAGGGCCGAGACGGTGAACAGGTCCCACAGGGCGCGGCGAGCCCGCTCGTCCTGGCCGCGGGCGGCCAGCCAGTCGCCGAAGCGTTGCGCGTCGAGCGCCGGGTCGGCCGGGTCCAGGGCGCGCATGGAGAGAGCGGGGCGGGACACCAACGCTCGTTCGGCCAAAGAGAGAAAGGCGTACCTGGTCAGGGCGGGCAGCATATGCAAGGGGCCGGGGAGCGCGGTCCGGCGGAGCCGGGCGCGGCGCCCGCCGGGAGCGAGCACGGTGACGTCGAAGCGGCGCTGGAGCGGGGCGTGGTCGGTCATGCCGAGCTGGTCGAGCAGGCCGCGGTAGGCGGTGCAGCAGCCGAGGTAAATGTGCTGCCCGGTGTCGACGGTCAGGGCGTCGCGGGTGAAGGAGCAGGTCGCGCCGCCCAGCCTGGGCCTGCCCTCGAGCAGGGTGACCTGCGCGCCCGACTCGGCGAGCGCGATCGCCGCGGTGATCCCGGCCAGGCCGCCGCCGACTACCACCACGCGGCCGGGGCTGGCGGGGGGGTTCAGGGGGCGGCCGGGGTTCACTTCAGCCTCCCGGCCAGGGCCTGGATGGCCACGGTGGCCTTCTCGCGCCCAGACAGCGACATGCGGCCGCGGAGGACGGCGGCGGGTTCGGCGGCGATGAGCTCGAGGAGGCGGCGGTAGATGCCCGCCATCGCCCCGGTGCACGCGGCGCTGCGGCGGTCGAGCAGCGGGAGCAACCGCATCCCGGTGGCGTACCAGTCGCGGGCGCGCTCGACCTCGAACTCGATCAGCTTGACGAACTCCCCGGAGGGGTCTGGGGGGGACGGTTCTCCCCCAGACGCGGGGAGTTCTGGAGGAGTCGGCCCCCCGAGGACAGCACTGTCGCAGTCGAACTTGGCCAGGTCTTCGGCGGGCAGGTAGACGCGGCCGTTGGCGTAGTCCTCGCGGATGTCGCGCAGGATGTTCGTCAGCTGGAGGGCGACGCCGAGCGAGTCGGCCAGCTCGGCGGCGGGCGTTCGGTCGTCGCGCGTGCCGAAGATGCCCAGAGACAGGCGGCCGATCGAGCCGGCCACGCAGCGGCAGTAGTGGTGCAGGTCCTCCCACGTCGTGTAGGTCGTGCCGCGCACGTCCGCGACGCACCCGTCGATCAGCTCGCCGAACGCTGCGATGGGGACCGGAAACGCGCGCTCGACGTCCGCCAGGGCGAGCAGGACCGGGTCGTGCGGGTCCTGATGGGACAGGTCGAGGACCGCACGGCGGGCGTCTTCCAGGGCGGCGATCTTCTGCTCGTCGGGGAGCGTGCCGTCGCCGATGTCGTCGATGCGACGGGCGAACGCGTAGATGGCGGCGAGGCCGCGGCGTTTGGCCGGGGGCAGCAGCCTGATGCCGTAGGCGAAGTTCCTCGCCTGCGACCAGGTAATCCGCTCGCACTCGCGGTACGCCTCGGTCAGCTCCACCTGGGCGGGCTCACCTCCCCCTTACGTAGGCGCGGGCCAGCTCGACGGCCATCCGGGGCTTGGCCGGCTTGGATTGCGCGCTCAGCACGTCGTACCGCTGCTTCCTGATCGCGGCGAGCGCGGCGCGCCCGCCCGCCAGGTAGCCCGCGACGGCCACGCGAGCGGCGCCGCGCAGCGTGCCGACCAGGGGCGCGCCCTCGTCGAGCAGCCGGGCGGCGCGGTCGACCTCGAAGCGCATGAGCTTTATGACGTTGGGGCCCGCGGACGGCCC
>JBOHCK010000275.1:0-8295 GCA_050698755.1 Streptosporangiaceae bacterium
ATGAGGTCCTCGGTGAACACGCCGCCCTCGGTGAGGAACGAGTGGTCGGCCTCCAGGTTGTCCAGCACCTCATCGAGGGAGCCGGGGACCTGCGGGATGGCGGCGGCCTCGTCCGGCGGGAGTTCGTAGAGGTCCTTGTCCACTGGCTCCGGCGGCTCGATCTTGTTCTTGATGCCGTCCAGCCCGGCCATCAGCATCGCGGCGAACGCGAGGTAGGGGTTGCAGGACGGGTCGGGCACGCGGAACTCGACACGCTTGGCCTTCGGGTTCGTACCGGTGATCGGGATCCGGGCGCAGGCCGAACGGTTGCGCTGCGAGTAGACCAGGTTGACGGGCGCCTCGAACCCGGGGACGAGCCGGTGGTAGGAGTTCGCCGTCGGGTTGGTGAAGGCCAGCAGGGAAGGCGCGTGGGCGAGCAGGCCGCCGATGTAGTACCGGCCGATGTCCGACAGACCCGCGTAGCCGACCTCGTCGTAGAACAGCGGCGCGCCGTCCTTCCAGATGGACTGGTGGCAGTGCATCCCGTTGCCGTTGTCGCCGAACAGCGGCTTCGGCATGAACGTCACGGTCTTGCCCGCCGCCCGGGCGGTGGACTTGACGATGTACTTGTACGCCATCAGCGTGTCGGCCATGGCGAGCAGCGGCCCGAACCTGATGTCGATCTCGGCCTGGCCCGCCGTGCCGACCTCGTGGTGCTGCATCTCGACCTCGATGCCGCAGGCGATCAGGTTGCGGACCATCTCCGAGCGCAGGTCGGTGTAGTGGTCCATCGGCGGCACCGGGAAGTACCCGCCCTTGTACCTGGGCTTGTAGGCGAGGTTGCCGCCGGTCTCGTCCTTGCCGGTGTTCCAGGCGCCCTCCACGGAGTCGATGTGGTAGTAGCCCTCGTTCGCCGAGGTCGAGAAGCGGGCGGAGTCGAAGATGTAGAACTCCGCCTCCGGGCCGAAGAACGCCGTGTCCCCGATCCCGGTACCACGCAGGTAGTCCTGGGCCTTGCGGGCCACGTTGCGCGGGTCCCGGCTGTACGGTGCGCCGGTCAGCGGGTCGTGCACGAAGAACGTGAGGTTCAGGGTCTTGTGCGCGCGGAACGGGTCGAGCATCGCGGTGGCCGGGTCCGGCAGCAACTGCATGTCGGACTCGTGGATCTGCTGGAAACCGCGGATCGATGAGCCGTCGAACATGAGGCCGTCGGTGAAGACGCTGGCGCCAAACGACTGGGCGGGCACGGTGAAGTGCTGCATGGTTCCCGGCAGGTCACAGAACCTGACGTCGATGAACTCCACGTTCTCCGCGGTGATGAAGCGGAGGACTTCCTCGGCACTGCTGAACATCAACCCTCCCAGGTACGGGACACTGTCCGTTCTCATGGCACGCGATTCGGACGGTAGCCGTCGGCAATTTCCGCGCCGTGTCCGGTGTGTTTCGCCGATGTTACGGCTCAGGGCGTGGCCACTGGGCCCCCATTATGGCCCCGCGCTCGCTCCCCGGGAGGGAGCGGTACCGTGGTGAGGTGGCCAGAAAGTCCCGTAACCGCGGTGGCGCGACCCGCGCCCGATCCGCCGCCGCCAGGCCCGCTGGCCCCGCACAAGCACGTTCGGCAAAAGTTGGACCCGCAAAGGCTGGCCCCGCAAAAGCTGGTACCGCGCAGCTAACCGCCCCGCCGCCCACCGAGGCGAGCCCCGCGGCCACCGAGGCGAACACAGCGGACACAGCGAACTCGTCGGACACGGCTAACCCGACGGCCTCGGCCTATCCCGGCCAGCGCCTCGGCCTGCCGGAACGCGGCCCCGGGTCGGTGGCCAGCATGCCGCGCCGGGTCGTGGCCCTCCTCATCGACTGGCTGCTCAGCCTGGTCATCGCGTACTGGCTGACCCACTCGGAGTTCTGGACGATCGCCGTCTTCGCGGTCGAGGTCTACCTGCTCACCGCGCTGACCGGGACCACCGTGGGCAAGCGCCTGGCCGGCATCCGCGTGATCCGCCTGTCCGGCGGCCCGGTGGGGTTCGGCTGGGCCCTGGTCCGCACGGGGATCCTGCTCACTGTCGTGCCGCCGCTGCTGACCGACCGCGACCTGCGCGGCCTGCACGACCGTGCCTCGGACACCGTGGTCGTCCGGATCTAGGCCGCCACCGAACAGCCTTCATGATGAGCACCTATCGCTGCTGGTACTGCAGTCTTCTCGTTCGGCTCGACCCAGCTGTGGTAGCGCCCGCAGCGCTGGTGCTGGCTAGCGCGCCTTCGGCCTGGGCATCTTGGGCGGCCTGACGTTCCTGGGCATGGGCCCCTTGGGCGCCTGCAGGGACGGCTGCAGGGCCTTCAGCCGGTGGTTGAGGTCGCTGACCGCGCCAGGCTTGAGGTTGCGGGGCAGCCGCATGACCTTCCGCTGCAGCTTGCTGATCGGGATCTGGCCATCCTCGTCCCCCACCTGGAATTCGAAGATGGGTACCTCGTAGGCCACGCGGGCGACGCGCTTCTTCTCCGCGGCGAGCAGGCTGGCCAGCCGGGTGGGGGAGCCCTCCCCGACCAGGATGACGCCCGGCCGGCCCACGGCCCGGTGCACGACGTCCATGTTCCGGTTAGCGGCGATGGCCGGCGTGACGGACCAGTTACCGCGCATGTTCTCGAGGACGGCCGCGGCCGCGCCGGGCTGCCCCTCGATGGCCGAGTACTGCGCCGACTGCGCGAACCTGCCGAACAAGATCATCCCGACTAGCACGCCGAGCAAGACGCCCAGCGGAATCAGGAGCGGGGCCAGCCCGGTGAGCAGCCCGACGACGATCAGCACGGCCAAGATGCCGAACCCGCTGCCGAAGACGATGGGCATCGCCCGCGGGTTGGCACGGTGCACCATCCCGGCGATCATCCGTATCTGCTTCAGCCGCCCGGCATTGGCCATCTCCTGAGCCGTATCAGCGCTCAGGGCGGGGTCACCGGACCCGGAGGACCTTCTCGACAAACGCGCCATGCTGCGAAGCATACGGTTCCGCCGCCCCGGACAGAAACCGCCGGGCGACACCAGAGCCCGGCCTTCGTACTTGCTCATAGTATACGCTCGTCGTATATTGCTTCCGTGAGCGTTCCGCTGACCCTTCTCGGACTGCTTGAGCGTCAGCCGAGCCACGGCTACGACCTCAAGCGGGACTATGACACCTACTTCGCCAGGGGCAAGCCGCTGTCGTTCGGGCAGGTGTACACGACCCTGGCCAGGCTGGCCCGCGACGGCAAGGCGATCGCCGGGGCACCCGAACCCGGCGACGGGCCCGAGCGCAAGCGCTACGCCATCACCGAGGCCGGGACCGCCGACGTCGAGCAGTGGCTGTCCCAGCCGACCTCGCCCGAGCCGCACCTGCAGCCCGAACTGTTCGCGAAGGTCGTGCTGGCCTTGATGCTCGGCCGCCCGGCGGACCGCTACCTCGATGCCCAGCGGGCCGCGCACGTGCGGCGGATGCGGGAACTGACGCGGTTCAAGGAAGTCGGCGCCCTGGTCGACACCATGCTCGCCGACTACGGCCTGTTCCACCTGCAGGCCGACCTCCGCTGGATCGACCTCACGTCGGCCAGGCTCAGCGAACTCAGGGAAATGGTGGGAACGCGATGAACACCAACGGCTTCCTCATGGAGGTCCGCGACGTCGCCAAGTCGTTCGGTCAGACGCAGGCTCTGCGCGGGGCGAGCCTGGCCGTCCGCCCGGGCGAGATCCTCGCCGTCATGGGCCCGAGCGGGTCCGGCAAGTCCACCCTGCTGCACTGCCTGGCGGGGATCTTCCCGCCGGACTCCGGTGAGGTCTGGTTCGACGGCCGGCGCCTAGACACCTTCAATGAAGCCGAACGAACCCGGCTTCGCCGCACCACGTTCGGTTTCGTTTTCCAGTTCGGTCAGCTGGTGCCCGAGCTGACCACGGCGGACAACATCGCGCTGCCCCTGATCCTGAACCGGACGGGCCGTAAGGCGGCGTACTCGCAGGCCACGCAGTGGCTGGACCGGCTGGGCCTAGGGGACAAGGCCGCCCGGCGCACCGGCGAGCTGTCCGGTGGCGAGGCGCAGCGCGTGGCCATCGCCCGGGCGCTGGCGATCCGGCCGCGGGTGCTGTTCGCCGACGAGCCGACCGGGTCGCTGGACTCCCTGACGGAAGGGCAGCGCGCTGCCTGGCCCGCTTCCGTCTGGAGGCGAGGCCTGAACTACAGCGCGGACTTCTACCAGGGACAGACCATCGAGCGGCTGGACGTGGCCGCCCTCGGCCCGGACGCGCCGGTGCCGCCCGGCCTCTCCCGGCTGCCCGGGCCCGGTCAGTACCTCGCCTCCCCGGCCCTGGCCCAGCTGATCCGGACCGTGCCGCGTGACCAGCTCGGTGACCGGTTCCCAGGGACGCTGGCTGGCACCATCGGCAACGCCGCACTCACCGGCCCGGAGGAGCTCGTCGTCTACGTCGGGTACGACCCTGCGACGCTGGCCAAGGTGCCAGGCACCCAGTGGGTGACGGCGATCGGGACCAGCCCGGGTCCTGAGGTGTTCACCGCCTTCTTCCGGTACGCGTTCGGGGTGGGCGTGCTCGCCGTCCTGTTCCCGGTGCTGATCCTGATCAGCACCGCGACCCGGCTGGCTGCGGCGCGCCGCGAGGAGCGCTTCGCCGCGCTGCGGCTGATCGGAGCTACGCCCCGAGACGTCAGCGTCCTCGCCTCGGTCGACTCGGTGGCCAGCGCGCTGCTCGGCGCGATCATCGGCACCGGCGTGTTCCTAGCCGTCCAGCCGGCGCTGGCCGACGCCACGCTGACCGGGACGCGCTACTTCGCGCCCACGCCGCTGGGCACGCTGTACCGCGTGGTGCTGCTGGAGGCGGTGCTGCCGCTGGTCGGCGGCGCGGTGGCGGCCGCCGCCATCGCCTACGGCATGTCGATCCTGGCGGTGCTGCGGATCGCGCCGGCCGGCACGCCGGTGCCGGGCCTGAACGGCACGTACTGGGCGACGATGGGCGTCGGCCTGGTCATCGCCCTGGCCGCTATCTGCGTGACGCTGCCGCTGCTCGGCCGCATGACCACCCCGGCCAGCGCGCGCTTCGAGTAGGCCTGGCCGGATCGGCCCTAACGACCGCTTGAGGAATCCGTCGTCGCTGCGGAGTCCCCTGTGACCATGCCGTCGCTGAGCTCGACGACGCGGTCGCAGCGGACGGCGACGGCGGGGTCGTGGGTGGCCAGGATCAGGGTGAGGCCCCGGTCGCGGTGGAGGGAGAAGAGCAGGTCGAGGACCTCCGCGCCGGTGGCGCTGTCCAGGTTTCCCGTCGGCTCGTCGGCGAGCAGCAGGCGAGGGTCGCCGATGAGCGCGCGGGCGATGGCGACGCGCTGCTGCTGGCCGCCCGAGAGCTTCGCGGGCAGGTCGTCCTCGCGGCCCTTCAGGCCGACGGCGGCGAGCAGGTCGCGGGCCTTGGCGCGCTTGTCGTAGGCGGTACGGAACGGCAGCACCGGCGCGGCGACGTTGTCGCAGGCGGTGAGCGCGGGGAGCAGGTGAAACCGCTGGAAGACGAACCCGACGCCGCGCCGGTACAGCGTCCGCTGCTTGTCGCTCATGCTCCCCAGGTCGCGGCCGTCGACGGTGATCGAGCCGCCATCTAGGTCGTCCATGGCGCCGGCCAGGTGCAGCAGGGTGGACTTACCGGAACCCGACCGGCCGGTGACCGCGACCGCCTGGCCGCCCGGGACGTCCAGCGTAACCCCGTCCAGCGCCTGGACCGGCAGCCCGGCACCGGTCCGGTACGTCTTGGTCACCGCCGCGAAGCTGACCGACGCGCTCGCCATGGCAAGCCTCCTCGTTTTACTCGTCGGCGGCCAGGACCGCCGCCAGCGGCCGGCCCGAGGTGCAGGCCAGCACCGTGATCGTGGCGGCGACGGCGACCGCGATGCCACCCGCCGCAGCCGCGGCCGCGACCGCTTCCACCGGCCCCGACAGGCCGAACGCGCTGCCCGCCAGGCCCAGCCCGGCGCCGGCGCCCACGACGGAGCCGGTTACCGCGGTGATCACGGCCTCGGTGGCGAGCAGCCGGCCGACCTGGCGACGGCTCCAGCCTGAGGCCATCAGGGCCGCCAGTTCTCCCGCGCGCTCGCGTAGGTTCAGGTAGGCCATGTCCGCGATGCCGGTCGCGCTGAGCACGATCGTGAGCAGCACCGAGACCAGGTCGGTGCCGCGCGTCGACCCGTTCACCAGCCCGGCCAGCACGCTGTCACCGATCGAGGTGGAGAACGAGACGTGCGCCGCGAGCAGCACGGTGAGCCCGGCTACGCCGACCGCCAGGCCGATCGCGCCGATCAGGCTGCGGCCGGGGACGCGGACGACCCCGGTGATCGCCAGCCCGGTCACGGTCCGGATCCGGCGCCCGGCGCGGCGCGGCGCTCGGGCGGGCGGCATCAGCGCCTCGGCGGGCGGTATCCGCGCCGCCACCCAGGCTGGCGCCAGCCCCGCGACGACCGCGAGGAAGACGGCGACCGGGAGCACGAGCAGGGCCCGCCACAGCGGCACATGCAGGTCCAGCAGGGTGATCAGCAGGGCGGACACCCCGACGCCGGCCAGCCCGGCCGCGACGCCCAGCGCCACCACCTCGCCCAGCATGATCGTGAAGACCTGTGGCCGGCCCCAGCCGACAGCCCGCAGCGCGCCGATCTCGGTGCGCCGCCCGCGAACCCCTGCGAGCGCCGCGCTGGACAGGAACAGCGCACAGACGACGAGGATGAGGACGAGCAGCGCCAGCGACTCCCTGTCCGCTTGCCGCAGCACGAGCAGCGCGACCCCGGTCTGTGTCCAGGCCTCGGTGAGCTGGAGCGGCGGCCGCCCGAACTTCCCGGTCGGCAGCCCGATCGTCACCGGGTACGGCGACGCGCCGGCGGTGACGACCACCTGCAGGCCGGTGGCCTTCGCGATCTCCTCACCGATCGCGCCGATCTTGTTCAGCTTCTCCCTGACCGTCCCGCGCAGCCCGGACACCCGCACCCGGATCGACCCGATCGGCGCCAGGGTCTGCGCGTCAGCGCCGCCCAGGCCACGGTTCAGGTACCCGGCGGCGGTGTTCTCGATCGTCGCCGCGCCGGCCAGCGTCGTGTACAGCAGCGGCGGCTGCTGGGCGTAACCGGCCATGTTCCCGTCCGGCTCCAGCGACTGGTGGCCCAGCGCGGCCTGGCTGGCCGCGTCGGCGCCGGTGAGCAGCGGTGCCTGGTAACTGGCCAGCGGCGACCCGGGACCGCTCCCTGAGAACCCCGGCAGGCGCTCCGGATCGAACTGCCCCACCAGCCGGAGGCTGAGGATCTGCGTCCCGTTGACCCGGCCACCGCCCGCGGTCTCCAAGCGCTCGGTGAGCGTCCGAAACTCGGTATCGGCCGCCGCGGGCGGGGCCTGCACGAAGTAATTGCCGTTAATGTCGGCGCCGGCCGTCCACACCGAGACCGGGTTGCTCACCGGTACCGGATCGAGCCGCCCGTCCGGCCCCGGCCGGTAGGTGACCGGGCCCGCCACCCAGTACTGGCCCAGGACCTGGGCGACCTCCGAGCCGGACGCGTTGCCGAGCTGCACCAGCAAGTCCTGCCAGGCGGCCGTGCCGGTGATCGTCTCGTGCATGACCGGAGAGGATGGCTCGGCCCCCAGGGCCTGCATGATCTTCGACTGCGAGGCACCGGACCCGGCCACGGCGGCCGCCGCGGGCGGCAGCAGGCTGACGGTCACGTGGTCGGTGTCGCCGTCGAAGGAGACCGTGCTGGCGATCACCGGGGCGGCGGCCAGATTAGTGCCCTTGACGGGGGCCACTCCTGCACCCTCGGCCAGGTACTCACCTGAGGTGACCGCTTGCCGCAGGCCGGTCAGCTCTTCCTCCGCACGGGGGTCGATGGCCGCCACGAGGACGGGAAACGACCAGTTGACGTAGCCCTCCACCGGCCCGGGTGCCCCGCCGGTCCTGGAGAAGCACGATCCGTTCAGCAGGCCGATGGTGCGCAGGAACGGGGAAGGCTGGGCCGCGGGAGGCGGCGGGATGGTGGACGGGCAGATGATCACCTGCTTGCCGTCCGGCAGGTTCTCAAGCGGCCCGGTCACGTTCCCCTGATGGTTGATCACCTGCTGCAGGGGCGTCACGCGGTCCGTGGTGATGTACACGTACCCGTCGTCGCCGGGCGGGTAGGCCGACAGTCCCTGATCGGCGGTGTACCGCGAGGTGATGAGCAGCACCCTTGATCCCGAACGGCCGACGGCGGCGGGGGACAGGAGCACCGGGATGTCGGCCGTCTCCAGCACGTAGCCGATGATCTCCAGCGGCGCGGCCAC
>JBOHCK010000276.1:0-8289 GCA_050698755.1 Streptosporangiaceae bacterium
CTAGCTGGTCCCTCCGAATCAGAGGCGGCGAGGTCGTCATCCCGGTTGCCGGCAGTCACGAGCCAGCCTTCCGGCTTCTCCATGACCGAGCCAGGAGCCTACGGGCGCCATGCCCGCCAAGAGATAGGCAGTGAGCCCGTCGGCACCGACGAGGCAGCAGGAGGCCCAGCCTTGAAATCTCGAGTGCTCGGTCTCCTGCACCGCAAGCCGTGGTTTCCCCTGGCCCTGGGAGCGTTGCTCCTGGGGATCGGTGCCATCATCGATCACTGGCACTTCACGCCCGTGCCTGTCGGGTACCTCACGCCCGCGCAGTTCTGGGGGGAATGCCAGGCCGTCCACAGCCTCATGCCGAGTGTCGGCAGGACCGGCAAGTGCATGCAAGCACGGGACCTCACCAACCTTGCGCAAGGTGCCCTGATCATCGGAAGCCTGATCATCGCCGGCGGCGTGTTGTGGTTGGTGGTCAGGCGTTCCCAGCGCAAGTCGGCAAGCATCTCCTTAGTTGGGCCCCCGGGGACGTTGGCCACGACCCAGTTTCCGGCGTCTTGGATAGTGCCGGCAGCGTCAGAATCCGCAAGGAGCAAGCGGCGCTGCGTAACCTGCTGGCGGGAACCGGGAGGTGGCGGCGGGCGCGCTGTGCGGGCACGAGTACCCGATGGGATTCCGGTAGCAGCGCACGTGAATACAGGCGAAACATGATCGGTGCGGCAGGACATCTCGACCCTCAAAGGCGATCTCCGCCAAGTAAGCACAGATAGGCTGCCCGCCCTGCCCGGGAGCTAGCGCCGCCACGGCCACGGCCAGGGCCAGGGCCAAGGCCAGGGCCAGGGCCAGCCTGCAGCAGGCGACGGCAAACGCCAACGGCTACATCGCCCAGGCCAACGCTATCGACGCTGAGGCCTACTCCATCGCAGGCAACCTCGCGACCGGGAGCTGCAGTGGTGAGGGCCGAGCAGCCAAATTCTCGATATTCCCGATCAAATGACTTGGCGGGAGGCATCCCAGGCCGGTGGCGCGTGCAGGGAATCGAGTTCCGGGCAGCGGCCGAAGCTGGCACGGAGCCGCTCCTGGTCTGTGGCGTCGAGCCGGTCGGGGTGCTCGGTGAGCCAGCTGACGAAAGCGCGGACCGACGGCGGGGAGGCACGGGCCCATAGGTGAAGCCGGTGCACGTAGTCACGGACGTTGGCGTTACTGCCGGTGTAGCCGCGGCTCCAGCCCCCGACCTTTCACCGGGGTTGACGGCACGCCGGCCGTGGCGGCGGTTTAAACAAGGCGAGGTGCACCTGACCGGCAAGAATGCGACTTCTCTAGGATCGCGATCTTGCTGAGGCGGGTGCACCTGTTCGGTGCAGAGTACTTCGTGGGCCAGCAGGCTGGAGTTCACCGGCGATGACGACCGGCTGATCGGGTATGCCGGCGCCCTGCCGCTGCGGCTGCTGGCCGAGCGGACCGGGCTGCGGGCGGGGCTGCCGGCCGCGATGCGGCGGCGGGGATTCGACCCGGTGTATGACCGGGGCCAGGTGTTCATCGATCTGGCGCTGACGCTGATCCTGGGGGGTGAGGCCATCAGCGACTTCCAGGGCCTGCGGCACCTGGCTCCGGTCATCGGGCCGGTAGCCTCAACGCCCACGGTGTGGCGGGCGCTGTCCGAGGCCGGGGAGTTGCAACTGGCCCGGGTCAACACGGCGGTCACCGGGTTCCGCCGGTACTGGTGGGACATGCTGGCCAGCAGGCCGGAAGGGTTCCCGTGGCTGCGGGTCGCCGGACGGGAACTGACCGGGATCACCGTGGCCGACCTGGACGCATCGATCGTGTCCGCCGCGCCGGAGAAGGAGAATGCGCAGGCCACCTATAAGGGCGGCATAGGGTTCTGCCCGAACCTGGCGACCTGTGACAACACCGATGACGTGCTGGCCATCGACCCGCGGCCGGGCGGTGCCACGTCCAACTGCGCGGCTGACAACATCGCCTTGCTGGACCTGGCGGTCTCCCGCCTGCCCGGACCGTACCGGCGCCGGATGCTGGTCCGCCTGGACGGGGCCGGGTTCTCTCACGACCTGCTGGGGCACATCGCGTCCGGCGGTGGGGTACGGGGGCGTACCTGGGAGTTCTCCGTGGGCTGGTCCTGCACCGGCAAGGAGATGGACGCCATCGAACAGGTGCCTGAGGCTGCCTGGGCCGCCGGGATCGGCCAGGACGGCGAGCTCGCGGAGGACACGTTCGTGGCGGACCTGACCGGCCTGCTTGACCTGGGCGTCTGGCAGGAGAAGATCCCCGGCCTGCGGATCATCGTCCGGGACGAGCCGCTGCACCCCCGCTACCGCAAACGGGCCACCGAACGGGAAAAGAAGCCCGGCCGCCGCTACCAGCTCATCGCCACCAGCACCCAGGGCGGGCAGGTCGCCTGGCTGGACGCCCGCCACCGCTCCCATGTCCATGTGGAAAACGACGTCAAGCAGGCCAAGGACCTCGGCCTGAACCGGTGGCCATCCCGGCACTGGGCCATCAACGTGGCCTGGACCCAGATCGTGGCCCTGGCCGCGAACCTGCTGGCCTGCCTCCGCCACCTGGCATTACCCGCCGGCGAGCTACGCGGTGCGGCCCCCAGGCTACTGCGCTACCGGCTCTTCCACCTGCCCGCCCGCCTGACCCGGGGCCAGCGCAAACGATGGCTCCACCTCCGCGCCGACTGGCCCTGGACCAGCGACCTGATCAGCGCCTGGCAGGCGGTCAAGGCCCTGCCAGCACCGGCCTGACCAGCCCGCCGACGACCCGACGACCAGGAAAAGACCCGGCCGGACCGTGGAAACCGGCGCACCGGCGCGACAGCCGGACCCCGAACCTGCCCACGAACGGGACAACATGATCAAAAAGCCGGAACCGAGATCAAGGAGAGGAGCCCGTCACCCCGGTGAAAAATCCAGGCCAGCCCTTCCTCGAGACCTCATTTTTCTGACCACGCGCGCAGGTCGGCACCGGAATGAGCGGCGGTGGTCTTGCCTTGACCTGAGGGCTTGCGTGTCGCGCGTTAATGTCATTTGATGGCATTCTCTCTGTGTTTGCCAGCCGATGTGTCCTCCTGCCGCCCTGGAGCCGATGATGCGCCGATCACTTAGTTACGCGGATGCCGCCAGGATGCTGGGACGGAGCGAGAGCCCGCTGGTCATGTTCCTGGACCGGGTTGCCGTCGCTGGCGGATTGCTTATTCCTGGCATAAACCTGATCATCGTCTGCAAAGAAATCGTCCAGTTTGGCGAGGAGGTTCTGGCTAGTTTGACGGAACGGTTGCGAGGGCTGGATCGGATGAGCCGGACAGAGCGACTCCGCGCAGCGCACGCGGTTATCGTGCTCACTGCCTACTTCGACACGCTTGAGGAGATTCTGGATGGATTGCCATCGGAGCACAGGCTGAGGATCGCCAGGAGCGAGCAGGCTGTCTCTGGCCGGCAGTGACCAGGGCGATGCGGGCTGGCGGGGCATCACGGCGGCGCTGAGCAGCTTGGATCCCGTGGCGCCAGTTCCGGTCCGGTCTTATGAGGTGATGCTGGGGAATCTGGAAGAGTTCTACAGTCATTTGTCCGCTAATGTGGCTGGTTTTATCGCGAGCGTTACTATGTGGGATCAGCTTCCAGAAGCGCAGCGTGCCAGTTTCGATGAGACACTGCACCAGTCGGCGCCGCGTCTGGCGGTCGGCAGATACGAGGAATTGTTCCGCCAACTGGTGGCAGACTTTCCAGAGTTCAGTGTCTGGTCCAGCATGTCCGATCATCAGGCTACCCGGGCTGAGCTGCGCAACGGCCTCGCCGGCCTGCAGACCGTACTTGAATCAATGGCAAGCGGGCGGATTCCCGATCAGCGCCGGGATGCCTTGGCACGCGCTCACCGCTCTACTCTGCTCAAGCCGATCGCCCCGGCTGGAGAAGTACCCGCGGATCTGCGGATACCGGCGCTTGGCGAAGGATACATCGACCATCGGATCCGCGTCGCAGAAGTCGGGCCGTCGTCAGAGCCAGGGCGGGAATCCTGGTGGGATCAGGTGGCGGTGCGCAGCGATGCGTGCAGTTTCTTCGCCGGCTACCTGACTTCACCCATGGCCCAGGAGGCACCTCTCGTGGTGCTAGGCCAGCCCGGGTCAGGCAAGTCCGTCCTGACCCGGATTCTCGCCGCCCGCCTTCCGGCCAGCGACTTCCTGCCTGTGCGGGTCGAGTTGCGCCAGGTCGCGGCGGAGTCCGATCTGCAGGAGCAGATTGAGTTCGCGGTCCGGAAGGCCACCGGTGAAACGCTGTCCTGGCCGCGGCTCGTAGAGTCCGGCGATGGGGTGCTGCCGGTCGTCATGCTCGACGGGTTCGACGAGCTGCTGCAAGCCACCGGAGTCGCCCAGACCGACTTCCTAGTGCGTGTCATGGCGTTCCAGGAACGGGAAGCTGACCAGGGGCGCCCGCTTGCGGTCATCGTCACCAGCCGCACCGCCGTCACTGACCGGGCCCGCATCCCTTCGGGCACGGTGGCGGTCCGGCTGGAGCCCTTCGACGACGGGCAGGTCGCTGCATGGCTGGAGGTGTGGTGGCGCTCCAACGCAGAAGTGCTAGCTGAGCGCAGGCTCCGGCCGCTGCCCGCCGAGATGGCTCTGCTGCACCGAGAGCTAGCCGAGCAGCCGTTGCTGCTGCTCATGCTGGCGCTGTATGACGCCGACACCAACGCCCTGCAGAGCCGGTCCGCCGAGCTGGGAAGCACCGAACTGTACGGGCAGCTGCTCAGGGAATTCGCGCGCCGCGAGATCCGCAAGCATGCTGGCGCGCTTGCCGACCTGGAACTTGAGCAGGAAGTCGACGCCGAGCTGCTCCGGCTGTCGGTGGTCGCGTTCGCGATGTTCAACCGGCGCAGCCAGTGGGTCTCGGAAAGCGATCTGGATGTTGACCTGTCACTGCTGCTGGCTGCACCCCAGGCCATGTATAAGGCGGCGGGTTTCCGCGCGCAGCTCACCGCAGCCCAGCTTGCGGTCGGACGGTTCTTCTTCGTCCACGAGTCACAGGCGACCCAAGATGACCGACGGCTGCAGACCTATGAGTTCCTGCACGCGACCTTCGGTGAGTTCCTCGTCGCGCAGCTCGTGATCCAGATCCTCACTGACATGCTCGCCCGGGAGGAACTGGCCACACGGTCCCCCTTCACCAGTACCGACGACGGGCTGCTGCACGCCGTACTGTCCTTCGCCGCGCTCACAGCGCGCGCTCCGGTCATCGCCTTCCTGGGAGACCTGCTCGACCAGATGAGTGCCGAACGCCGCCAGGTTCTGGCCAGCCTGCTGCTGCGACTGCACGCCCGGGCCCTGTACCCGCGCACCGAATCCGGTTACAGCAGTTATGAGCCGCTCCCGCTGACAGTGACCGCCCGGCACGCTGCGTGGAGCACGAACCTGGCCGTCCTGGCGGTCCTCGCCGCAGGAGAGATCACCGCGTCCCAGCTGTTCCCCGGTGAGCCAGACTCAGCGGTAGCATGGCGCAACCAGGCCATGATGTGGCGATCCCAGCTGTCCAATGATGAATGGCTCGGGCTGCACGAGACAGTCGCGCTCAGCAGAGTATGGAACGGTCAGCGCCGCGACGTGCGGCTCTGGCGCAGTGACGGCACATTCGCTGCCCCGGACCCGGACATTTACTGGACTTACAATATCCCGCCCGGACATCCCGACAGGAGGGGAATCTTCTCCTGGGTGGGCCACAGCCCGCGGCTGATCCAGCGCAAGTCAAACTTCACATGCGGTAAATCTGATGACGTCATGAATCATGCCCTGTTCGCATTGGGCACGTCCCTTCCCGCGATAGCAAATGTTTTCGTCACCCTGGATGAGTCGCGGCCGGTGTCGGCAACGCACGCGCTTCTTGCCGCACTCGTAGCGCCTTACCAGAAGAAATGGAACACAGATTCAGTGTACGACGATCTGGTCCGCGTAGCGCACGAGATCTCAAGAATACGGGAGAACGAGCAAGAATTTATTTCCAGCTCGGATAATGATGATAATGCGTATCTCAAAACAGCGCTAGCCGTCCTGATATCGGCCGTTGAGCAAGGCGCAGCTCCCCCAGCGCAGCTCAAAGCACTTATTGTGAGCGCCAAGGATAACCCGCAGGATGATCAGCTAAGCGCCCTCTTCGCACGTGCAGCAGGCATATGTCCCGACCTCTGACCAGAGACGCCTGGCGCAGCCGACTCCCACAAAGCAGCCGCCCAGGAAGTCAGCCCGGCAGTTGCGACCCGCATTAAGTAATGTCACTACCTAGGCGGCTCTTCGGCTTGCCGAAGAGCCGCCTAGTGTGTCTTAATTGAATCTCCTTTATCTAGGCGATCGTTATGGCATAATAGACGACCATGACATTATCGGAAGCTCAGCGCGCTGAACTCCAGGCAAAGTTGCCCCCGGCAGGGTATGACGGCTCGGCCGCCTCGCGTGCGCAGATCGTGCTCTGGCATGATGAGGGATGTTCCGTTCCAGAGATTGCTGCCAGGATGGGCACATCGAAAGTTACCGTGTACAAATGGCTTGGACGGTATGAGGAGGGCGGCTTGGCGGCCCTGGAGAGCCGGAAGTCAACGGGACGGCCGCGCGAGGTATCCGGCGAGGTGCGCTCTCGTATTCTCGCTCTTACCAAGCAGTCACCGCCGGAAAGCACGGGCCTGTCGCACTGGTCAAGCCACGAGATGGCCAGGTACCTGAGAACGCACGAGGGAATCAGGGTCTCACACAACTTCGTCTCCGTGCTGTGGCGGGAGAATGGGATCCAGCCGCACTGGCAGGGTACCTTCAAGCTGTCGCGCGACCGGGATTTCTCGGCCAAGGTCGTTGATGTCGTGGGCCTGTATCTGGATCCGCCGGCGGGCGCGATCGTGCTGTCGGTGGACGAGAAGACGCAGGTACGGGCGTTAGGCCGGACTCAGCCGCTGCTGCCCGTCAGCTTCGGTAAGGCCGAGAAACGCACTGTGGGTACCGAAAACCTGTGCCGCCTGGGCAGTTGTCCTACGGAACGCGGTCGGTTTGGTCAAGCCCCCGGCGCCGGCTGGGCCGGTCTTGGCCCGTCCGGAGGTGAGATGATCTTCGGCTTGTGGGCCTGAAGCTGATCTTCCTGGTCGTGTCCGGTGTCATGTCGCTGCTCAGGCTGTCGCGCCGGGAGGTGTGGCAGAAGGACGCCGAGATCTTGATGCTGCGCCATCAGCTCGCTGTCGCCCAGCGTGAACGGCCTCGTGCTCATTCGCGTTTGACGTGGCCGGACCGGGCGTGGCTGGCCCTGCTGGCCGCGACGCTGCCCATCGAGCGCCTCGCGGCGATGCGGCTGATCGTCACTCCGGACACCATCATGCGATGGCATCGCGACATCGTCCGCCGCCGGTGGGCGCGCCGGTCGCGCCAGGGCCAGTCCGGCCGCCCGGCGACGCACCGTAATGTCCGGTCGGTGGTGCTGCGGCTGGCCCGGGAGAACGAGTCGTGGGGCTACCGGCGGATCCACGGTGAGCTGGCGGGGCTCGGCATCACGGTAGCGCCTTCCACGGTCTGGGAGATCCTCAAGAGCGCCGGGATCGACCCGGCGCCCCGCCGGGACGGCCCAGGGTGGGCCGAGTTCCTGCGGTGCCAGGCGCCGGGGATCCTGGCGCTGGACTTCTTCACCGCCGACCTGCTCAACGGCGCCAAGGTCTATGTCCTGGCCGTCATCGAGCACGGCACCCGCCGCGTCCGGGTCCTCGGCACCACCGGGCACCCGGCTCAGTCCTGGGTAGTTCAGCAGGCCCGCAACCTGCTCATGGACCTCGAAGACACGGGGATCCGGGTCAAGTTCATTCTGCACGACAGGGACTCCAGCTTCACCGCCGCGTTCGACGCCGTGTTCCAGGCCGCCGGGGCCAGGGTGATCCGCTCCGCAGTCCAGGCACCGCGGATGAATTCGATCATGGAACGGTGGATCGGCAGCTGCCGGCGAGAGCTGCTCGACCGGACCCTGGTCTGGAACCAGCGGCACCTGATGACCGTCCTGCGCGAGTACGAGGACTTCTACAACACCCACCGGCCGCACCGAACCTTGAAACAGGCCGCGCCGCTGCGCTCGCTGCCCGACGACGTCGCCGACCTGGATCAGTTCCGGGTCCGGCGGCGGGACCGTGCAGGGGGCGTGATTCATGAATATCGCCTGGTGGCATAGGTTATCGGCACCCACAGCTCCCGTAGAGCACGTGCTGGCCACCCTGCCTGGCGATCAGCGCATCCAGGGAGTCGAAGGCGTGGCCCTTGCGGGCAAGGGC
>JBOHCK010000277.1:0-8287 GCA_050698755.1 Streptosporangiaceae bacterium
CGGTGGTCATCACCACCACGGGCGCGTCGCCGTTGATGCTGTTATCCCCCGTGAGCAGCCCCACGGTCGCGGAGTCGTACCGGCGGACCAGGTCGGCGTACTTCTGGTTGGACAGCGCCTTGATCGGTGTGGTGTAGAAGCACTTGCGCCCCTGGGAGAGCGCCAGGTGCACGGCGAACTCTCCGACCACCGTCTTGCCAGATCCGGTGGGCGCGGCCACGAGCACGCCGCGTCCCGCGCCGAGCGCGCGACAAGCGTCCACCTGGAAGGCGTCGAAGTCGAAATCGTACAGCCCGCGGAACGCAGCGAGCTCGGAGTCTGACTGCCGTTCGCGGGACGCGGAGTACCGTTCCGCCGGAGTGGCCATGAGGTCCAGACTAATCGGCTGGGGTGGCCGGGCCGTCAGTTAAGGGTGTCGTGCGTCTGGTTGGTGTCGAGGTCGATCGGGGACACCTGGTCGTCGGCCAGGCCGCCGTAGAGGTCGGGGTTCCGCCTGGCCCGGCGCCGGTCGTTCTGCCACACGATGAACTCCGCCACCTCGACCAGGGCCACGCAGCACCCGCCGAGGATCAGCATCGTGGACGGGTCCGGGCTCGGGTTGGCGATGCCGGCGACCAGGAAGACGCAGAAGATCATCACCCGGCGCCACTTCCTGAACCGCTGGTGGGTCAGGATGCCGGCCAGGTTCAGCATGACAATGAGCAGCGGCAGCTCGAAGGCGATTCCGAAGGCAATCATCATCGTCGCGACGAAGCTCATGTACTGGTCGACCTCGACGAGGTTCGAAACCCCGCCCGGGGCCAGGCCGAGCAGGTAGTGCATCGACCGGCCCAGCGACCAGTAGGCCAGCAGGTTACCGGCGAGGAACAGCGGGACGGCCGTGCCGATGAACAGGTAGCCCCAGCGCCTCTCCCTGGCGTATAGGCCGGGCGCCACGAAGGCCCAGATCTGGTAGAGCCAGACCGGTGAGGACACGATGACCGCGACGATCACGGCGACCTTCACGCGCAGGTAGAACGGGTCGATCGGCCCGTCCAGGACCAGCTTGTTAACGCCGAGCTGCTTGCACCCGGTGTAACCGCGGATGGAAGCCGAGCAGAGCGGCCGCTCGATGACGTGCCACACCGGGGTGAAGAAGATGAACCCGACGACCATGCCCGCGGCCAGGGCGAGCACCATCTTGACGACCCGGTTCCGCAGCTCGCGAAGGTGATCGAGGAGCGGCATGCGGCCCTCGGGGTTCTGCTGCCGCTGCAAGCGCACGAAGCGCTGACCAACGATGCGGGCACCCTCGACGGCACCGGGGAGTTTCGCCATGACCGCTTCCGGCAGTAGGGCTCGGGTTCCCGCCTAGCCGGGCTGCTGGGTCCGGCCGGGCTCCGACGCAGCGACTCCGGCCTGGACGGCCGAGGCTGAGGCGTCCATGGTCGCTGCGCGCTGCAGATCACGGACCTGCTGCTGCAGCGCGTCGATCTGGGACTGGTGGTCGGGCTGCGGCTGGGCCGCGGCGAGCTGCACCTGGGGGAAGGCGGCCGCGGGATCGGCTTGTCCCTGGACCGGGCTGCCGGGGGCGGTCTCGTCCTCGTGCAAACCGCTGACCTCGGCCTTCAGGATGCGCATCGACCTGCCCAGGGAACGCGCCGCCTCCGGCATCTTCTTCGCCCCGAACAGCACGAGGATCAAAGCGGCGAAGATCAGCACCTTCCAGGGGCTGTCGAAAAGGTCACCAATCATGTCCGTCCTCTTCAGGGAGACGTCCTTGGAGCCCGAGTCTACACGGCGACCTTAAGGCAAACTGTTCGTGCAGACGAACGGGGGTCTAACTGCCGGTAATTCGGCGCAGTCCGCCAGGCGGACGGGTTATAAATGCCGGTAATTCAGCGTAGTTCGCCAGGGCCGCCGCGGCCGCGTCGCGGATCTCGGCCGCTAGGTCGGGCGGGGAGACGACCCGGCCGTCCTCGCCGAGCCGCAGCGCCAGCCGGCGGACCCAGCCGGTGTCCGGCGTGCGCAGCACCACGCGTAGCCTGCCGTCTTCCAGGTCGGATACCGACTCGCACGGGTAGTACTCGGCCACCCAGCGCCCGTGGGTGGACAGCTCGAGTTCGACGCGTACGTCGTCTTCCGAGGGCCGGAACAGGCCCTGGTCGACGTCGCGGTGTTCGGCCTCGGGCGGGGCCGAGGCGGGTACGTCGAGCACCTCGAGGGCGAGCACCCGGTCCAGCCGGAACAGCCGCACGGCCTCGGCGCGGTAGCACCAGCCCTCCAGGTACGGCCGCCCCTCCACCACCAGCAGCCGCATCGGGTCCACGTCGCGCTCGGTCGCCTCGTCCCGCCGCGGGCCGTAGTAGCGCAGGTGCACCCGCCGCCCGGCGGCCACCGCGGCGCCGATCCTGGCCGCCACTGAATCGGCGCTACCGCCGTCCGGCATGTCGACCTGCACGGTGACCTGAGCGCTGACCGCGGCGGCCTCCCCGGCGGCCGTCTCGAGCTTGGCGATCAGCCTGGACATGGCCGACCGGTCCTCCAGACCAGGCACCTCGGCCAGCATCCTGAGCGCGACGAGCAGGGCGCTGGCCTCATCGACGGCCAGCCGCAGCGGCCGGGCGATGGATTCGGCCTGGCTGACGACGATCTCGCCGCCTTCGTACGACAGGTCGATCGGGCAGTAGGGGTCGGGGGCGCGCAGTTCGACGCACCACAGCAGGTTCAGGTCGTCGACCAGTTCGCGCTCGCTGACGCCGAACGCCGCCGCCGTCTCGGCCAGCCCGACCACCTTCCTGGTCACCACATACGGCACCAGGGCCAGCAGCCGCTGCAAGCGTTCGGTGGACGTGACCGAGGCGCTCACGCCAGTACCCCCTTTAGCCGGGCGATCACGGCTTCGCGCAGGTCGGGAGGATCGAGTACGACCGCGTCCGGGCCGCAGGAGGCGGCGTAGTCGGCGAACGGCCCCACGTCGGCGAAGCGCGTGGTCACGAGGTCCCACCCCGGTTGACTCTCATCAGAGCGCACGTCGACCGCCTGCCTGCGCAGGCCGAACCCCGTGCCCGGCCGGACCCGCAGCACCGCGGTGCGGTCGGGCGCGGGCGACTCGTCCCGGCCACGGACGAGCTCGCTGACGTCCGTCCCTTCCGGCACGGTCACGCTGCCCGCCGGGCCGCAGAACTTCACCGGGCCGGAGATCCGGCCGAGCCGGAACACCCGGATGGCCTGGCGCCCGCGGTCCCAGCCCGCCACGTACCAGTGGCCGTGCCGGTTCGCCAGGCCCCACGGCTCGAGCTCGCGGCGCTGCGGCTCGCTCCGGCCCGCAGCGAGGTGACTGAACGTCACCGGCCTGCGGTCCCTGACCGCCTCCCACAGCGGCCCGAAGGCCGGCTCGGGCGTCCCCAGCCTGGGCTCGATGTCGGTGCGGGCCTCGCCCGCCTCGAGGCTGGCCTCGTCGATCCCGGCCGCCCGCAACTTCAGCAGCGCGCCCGCCGCCGCGCCCTCCAGCTGGGCCCGGCTCCAGACCCGCTGGGCCAGGCCCAGCACCGCCGCCTCGTCGGCCTCGAGGCGCAGCTCGGGCAGCTCGTAGGCCTGGCGCCTGATCCGGTAGCCGGGATCGTCGTCGAACGGGTGGTTTACGCCGGTCTCCAGCGGGACGCCGAGCTCGCGGAGGTCCTCCTTGTCCCGCTCGAACATCCGCTTGAACAGGTCATCTTGCTCCGGGTAACCCGGCACCGCCGACCTGATCTGGTCCGCGGTCAGGTAGCGCCTGGTGGACAGGAGGCACACGACAAGCCCGAGCAGCCGCTCGGTCTTGCGTCTCGACATGCCACCTCCCAGGCCCTCCCCGTAACACCAGGTTAGTGTCTCGCGGGAGATGCTGCGCTGGCCAACACGGCTACGCTGCCAACGTGATCACATGGCGGAACGGGGTGGTCAGCGGGACGCGGCGCGAGTGGCCAGGCGCGATCGAGCTCGACGTGCTGGTGGACGGTTCCGCGGTCCTGGCGCTCGCCTACCCGGCGCTCACGGGGTCCCCGCGGCCCGGCGACCGGGTCCTGCTCAACACCACCGCGCTCGACCTGGGCCTGGGCACCGGCGGTTACGCGCTCGTGGTGGCAGTGCCCGACCGCCTGCCGCCCGATCCCGCGCTCGCCGGCCACCTGGTCAAGGGCCGGTACACGCCGCTGCAGGCCACGGTGCTCGGCGCGGACGAGCAGGGCTCGCCCCACCATGACGTGCTCCGCGACGCGGATGACCTCGGCGGGATGCCGGTGGTGGTGGCCGACCTGCACTCCGCTCTCCCGGCCGTCCTGGCGGGCGTGCTCGCTTGGCCCGAACGAGCGTTGGCCGGGGGCCCGGGCTCGGGTCATGGCTCTCGCGAGGCGTTGCCCCGGGTGGTTTACGTCATGCAGGACGGCGGGGCGCTGCCCGCCTGGTTCTCCCGCACCTGCGCGGCGCTGCGGGAGGCGGAGTGGCTGACGGCGGTGATCACGACCGGGCAGTCGTTCGGCGGTGACCTGGAGACCGTGACCGTGCACACCGGCCTGCTCGCCGCCCGGCACGTGCTCGGCGCCGACGTGGCGGTCGTCGCTCAGGGGCCGGGCAATCTGGGGACGGGAACCCGGTGGGGCTTCTCCGGTGTCGCGGCGGGCGAGGCGGTCAACGCGGCGGCGGCGCTCGGCGGGCGCCCGGTGGCCTGCCTGCGGGTCAGCGACGCCGACCCGCGGGATCGGCACCGCGGGATCTCCCACCACAGCCTGACCGCATACGGACGGGTCGCGCTAGCCAGGGCCGACGTCGTCGTCCCGGCCCTGCCCGGGGAGTTCGGCCGCAGGATCGCGGCGCAGGCGGGCCCGCTGAGCACGCGTCACGCGATCGTCACCGTAGCGATCGACGGACTGGAGGCGGAGCTGCGGAGGTGCCCGGCCCCGCTGGCCACGATGGGTCGCGGCCTGGACGGGGACCTGGCGTATTTCCTGGCGGCGGCGGCAGCCGGGCGGCACGCCGCCCGGCTGCTCCTGCTCCGCGAGGAGCCCTCGTCAGCCGGCTGAGCCCGGGCTGGCGTTGGCTGCGTTAGCGGGTGAGTTCTGGAATGCGTCGATGATGTCGACGACGTACACCAGGACGTCGGTGCCCTTGATGCCCGCCTGGGATGCTCCGGAGGCGCCGTAGCCGTCCTTGGGCGGGATGATGAGCAGCACCCGGCTGCCCACCGTCTGGCCGGCCAGCCCGGTGTCCCACCCGGGGATCACCTGCGGCGTCGAATCCTGGAAGATGAAGCCAAACGGCGAGCCGCTCGTCCAGGAGGAGCCGAAGGACTTCTTCGTCCGCCAGATGTAGCCGACGTACTGGGCGATGACGTACTGCCCCTTGGTCAGGACCGGGCCCGTGCCCTTGATCAGGGTCTTCACTTCGAGCGTGGTCGGCGGCTGGCCCGACGGGATCGTGGCCACGGGTGCCTTGCCCGGCGTGGAGGTGACCGTCGGCAGGCCGTTCCCTCCGCTGGACACCGTGGTGCCGGACGCGGACGCGGTGGCCGTGTACGACTTCAGCACGTCGATGACGAACACGAGCGTGGTGTTGGCGCCCACGCCGAGCTGGGAGTCACCGTTGGTGCCGTAGCCCAAGGCGGGCGGGATGATCGCCAGGACGCGGCTGCCGACCTTCTGGCCGACCAGGGCATCTTCAAGGCCGGGGATCATCTGGCCGCCGACTATCGCCGGGTTCGTCACGAACGTGTTGGCCTTCAGCGTGGAACTCTTCCCCGTCCAGAAATACAGCACGAAGTTCGCGACCAGGGAATTCTTCTTGGTCAGGGCCGGGCCGCTGCCCTGGATGAGCGTCTTGATGGTGAGCTTGTTGTTGGCCGCGAGCTTCGGGATATTGACTACGGGCGTCGCGCCGAACGCTCCGGTGACGGTCACCTTCGCGTTCGCGTTCACGGAGGGGGTCGTGCCAGGCACGGCGTTCGGCGTCCCACCGCAGCCTGCCAGGACCAGGCTGGCCAGCACCGGGATGACGATAAGGCCTAGAAAACGTCGCATGAAAAACCCATCAGATGTATTTGGACTTCGGCGCAGACAGCCTACTGGGGTTTTCGACCCCGGGGGCTCACATGCCGGCGATGAGCTTCTCGACCCTCTCGTCTACCGAGCGGAAGGGGTCCTTGCACAGGACCGTCCGCTGCGCCTGGTCGTTCAGCTTGAGATGGACCCAGTCGACCGTGAAGTCACGGCGCTTCTCCTGGGCCCGGCGGATGAACTCCCCGCGCAGCTTCGCCCGCGTGGTCTGCGGCGGGACCGACTTGGCCTCGAAGATCTCGATGTCACGGGCGGCCCGCTCCACGGCCCCTCGCCGCTGGAGCAGGTAATACAGCCCGCGGCCGCGGTGCACGTCGTGGTAGGCGAGGTCGAGCTGCGCGACCCGCGGCGAGGACAGCGGAAGGTCGTGCTTCGCCCGGTAGCGCTCGATCAGCTGGTACTTGGTGACCCAGTCGACCTCCCGCGCGATCAGGTCGAGGTTGCCCGTCTCGATCGCGCCGAGCGCCCGCTCCCACATGTCGAGCACCCGCTTGCTGACCGGGTCGGCGCCGTTCTTGTCGGTGAAATCCTTCGCCCGGTTCAGGTACTCGTACTGGATGTCCAGGGCGCCGAGCTCACGCCCGTTCGCCAGCCGGACCCGGCTGCGCCCGGTCATGTCGTGGCTGACCTCGCGGATGGCCCGGATCGCGTTGTCCAGGGTCAGGTCGCGCATCATCGCCCCGGCCTCGATCATCCGCAGCACCAGGTCGGTCGACCCGACCTTGAGCAGGGTCGTGGTCTCGCTCATGTTGGAGTCGCCCACGATCACGTGCAGCCGCCGGAACCGCTCGGCGTCCGCGTGCGGCTCGTCGCGGGTGTTGATGATCGGCCGTGACCTGGTCGTCGCGGACGACACGCTCTCCCAGATGTGCTCGGCCCGCTGGCTGACGCAGTACACGGCGCCCCTGGGCGTCTGCAGCACCTTGCCCGCGCCGCAGATGACCTGGCGGGTGACCAGGAACGGGATGAGGATGTCGGCTAGCCTGCCGAACTCGCCGTGCCTGCCGACCAGGTAGTTCTCGTGGCAGCCGTAGGAGTTGCCCGCCGAGTCGGTGTTGTTCTTGAACAAGTAGATGTCGCCGGCGATGCCTTCTTCGCGGAGCCTGCGGTCGGCGTCGACCAGCAGGCCCTCCAGGATCCGCTCGCCCGCCTTGTCGTGCGCGACGAGATCGAGGACGTTGTCGCATTCGGGCGTCGCGTACTCCGGGTGGCTGCCGACGTCGAGGTAGAGCCGGGCCCCGTTCCGCAGGAACACGTTGCTGCTACGGCCCCACGACACCACCCGCCGGAACAGGTAACGCGCCACCTCGTCGGGCGACAGCCGTCGCTGGCCGCGGAAGGTGCAGGTGACGCCGTACTCGTTCTCGAGCCCGAAGATTCGCCGATCCACACGCCCAGGCTACGTCCCGCGGTCACCCGACGACAGCACCGGTCGGGGGGTGAGGCGGCGCTAGCCCTGGGGCTAACCCGGGCCGACCAGCAGGTTCTTGTCCCACACGAACACCGTGTACGGGCCGACGTGGTAGGTGCGCACGGGCGGGCCGTAGGCGGCCAGCGCCGCGGGGTTCGGCTTCCAGTAGTGGAAGAAGCCGGGCTGGCTGTCGGTGACCAGGAACGTCGGCCGGAACGAGCCTGGGTCGTACCAGGATGGTTTTGACTCCCACAGGTCCGGCTGGAGGTCTCCGGGGAGCAGGGCCCTGACCGTGACCGAGCCGTCGCTTTCGACCGTGACGATGCTCGACAGCCAGTACCCGCCGACCCCCTCGGTCAGGTGATGCTGGGCCAGGAACGAGGCCAGCTGCAGGTTGGCCGGCGGAGCGGACGGCTGGGCGGCGGCGTACCCGAGGCTGGCCGCGTAGCCCGCCAGCAGCGCCGCCGCCAGCCCGGCGCGCCACGGGCCGGCGCGCCACGGGGCGGCGCGTCGCTGACCGGGACGGCCGGCCTGTCCGACGCGGAGCCAGCCGGGACGGCCGGCCCGCTCGCCGAGCAGGCGGGCCGCCAGCGTCCGGCCCGCCAGGACCGCGCCGAACGGCAGGACGATCGCGAACTCCCGCGCGTTCAGGTCGGTCGCGTCGGCCAGCGTGCTCGGTACGTACACCAGGACGTTGACGACCATCGCGGCCAGCAGGATCTGGCTGACGAGATCGGGCCAGCTGAGGAAGCGCCGCGCCACCCGGCAGATAGCCCAGGCCACGAGCGCCACCCCGGCCAGGTGGACG
>JBOHCK010000278.1:0-8176 GCA_050698755.1 Streptosporangiaceae bacterium
CGCCCACGGCCACCGGCACCACCACCACCAAAGCCCCGCAGCCACCCCGGCTGCGGGGCCTTTTCGCGTCACCACACCGGCATCGCGAATGCCTCCTTCGTCGGCATCTTCAGCGCCCGGCAACACCCGGTGCCGCAACAGGTGTACCCGTTTCATGGCTGACCGCCGTCCCCGCAACCCCGCCCAGCGCATCGACCAGGCCGTGCTCGCCCAGGGCATCCAGGACCGGTACTGGCCAGACGCCGACCTGGCCCAGCTCGCCGGTCACCAGAACCTCACCTGGCGGATCGGCCACCTCCGAGAGGCCGAGACATCCCCGCGGCGGTCCCGCACACGGCCGGAGACGTTGCAAGATGGCGAGCCGCTCCGGCTGCGGCGCCCCGGTCACCGGCCGCGCCGACGCCATCTACTGCGGGACAAGCTGCCGTGTCCGCGCGCACCGCGCCCGCTCCTAAACGCACCGGCCGCGCGCCAGCCTTACTCGGCGGCGGGCTGGTTCCAGGTGACCTGGATGGTGGCCGGGTCAAACGCGCGGCGGGCCCCCTTGCCCGGGGAATACAGCGTGACCGACATCAAGGTCTTGATCACCGACCGCTTGCGGCTGATGTCCAGGCCGGCCCACATGGCGGCGGCGTTCTCGGCCGCGACCAGCGGGGCCAGCACGTTCTCCCGCGCCGCGGACTCCAGCTCGGCGCCGATCGCCTCCAGCCGGGCGGTCCCCGCCTCGGTGGCCTTGAGCATCTGCGCCCGGGTGATCCTCCCCAGCGCCCGGTCGCCCGCCATCTCCTCCAGATTGCGGCGGATCGCCGCGGCTTCCTCCCGCAGCGCCGCCACGTCCACCCCGGTGTCCTGCACGGTCACCAGATCGGCCGCGTCCGGGCGGGACAGCCTGGCCACGACCAGTTTCTCGATGAACTCCTCCACCGGCCCGGCCTGCCGGGCCACGTGCCCCCCGTGGTAGGCCCGGTTGCGGGTGGCCGGGGTGCACCGGTAGATGTGATGCCCGGTGTGGGACGGCATGCCGGTGACCACGTTCCCGCACGGGCACAACGCCAGCCCGCCCAGCAGCGTCCGCACCCCGCGTGGCGGCTTGCGGGTCGGGTCGTCCAGGATGCCCCGCACCGCCCGCCACGTCTCCTCCGGCACCAGCGGCTCCCAGTCACCCTGCCCGACGATCTCCCCATGGTAGGCCGACAGCCCCGCGATCCGGGGGTTCAGCAAGATCCCCCGGATACTGGTCCGGTTCCACACGCCGGTCCCGCGCTGGGCTCGCTGCGGCGGTGCCAGCCCCAGCGCGGTCCACTCCCGGCGGATGCCGCTGATCGTCCCGCCGCCCAGCAGCGCCGCGCACGCCTCCGCGACCGCCAGACCTTCGACCGGGTGCGCGGTGACGTGGTCGTCCTGGTAGCCGAACGGGCGGGGGCAGCCGGTGAACCGCTTGCCGTTGATCGCGGCCTGCTCGAAGGCCAGCTTCTGCCGTTCGGCCTTGCGTTCCTGCTCGGCCTTGGCCACCGCGATCATGATCCGGGCATGCAACCGCCCCGAGTCGGTGCCCAGGTCGATGCTCCCCTCCACCTCGGCGAACCGCACTCCCGCCTTGTCGAACCGGGGGATCAGGTATTCCAGGTCCAGCGGCTCGCGGATGAACCTGTCCCACTTGAAGCACAGGACCGCGTCTACCTCGCGGGCGTCGACCAGTCGCATCGCCTCTTCGTATCCGGGCCGGTACTTCCCCGGCTTGGTGGGGTCCTTCCGCGTGACGCCGATGTCGTTATCCGACAGCCGGTACACCACCGTCCATCCTCGTGCGCTGGCCGC
The DNA here is from genome assembly GCA_050698755.1 of Streptosporangiaceae bacterium. Classification (GTDB taxonomy): domain Bacteria; phylum Actinomycetota; class Actinomycetes; order Streptosporangiales; family Streptosporangiaceae; genus Palsa-504. The sequence continues at coordinate 1,819 of JBOHCK010000278.1, forward strand.
GCGTTCCAGCGTGGCCATCTGGTTGGCCACCCCGTGCTCGTCGTGCTTGTCGTCCAGGCTGATTCGGACGTAGATCAGGCAGCGGACCAGGGTGCGTGTCACGCCATCAGGCGGGCGGCTCTCTTCGGCCAGCCGTATTGCGTCATGAATCGTCATATGTGTTATTATAACGGACAAGGGCCGCTATGCCGGCATCATCACCGGTGCAAGCAAAGCCAGGGATGGGAACTCGAACAACCGAGCCCAGGCATCCTGCGATGGAGAACCCCGGCCGGACGCACCTACACCACTACGCCCACCAGCTACCCGCTCTGATCCCAGATCACTGGGCCGCTGGCTCGGTTTCCTGGCGGAACCCCGAGCCAGCGTTAGAGACCTGCCCGCGCCTTACCGCACCGCCTCCTCACTCCCTCTGGCCTCCTCACTCCCTCTGGCCTCCTCACTCCCTCTGGCCTCCTCACTCCGGCCGCTTCGCTCCGGCGCCCCTTCCTGCCTCCCCGCTCCTGCCTCCATTCGCCCTGCCCCCGCTCCTGCCTCCTGCCTCCTCCCTCCTCCCTCTCTCCATTTCCTTGCCTCGCCGCTCCGTCCTCCTCCATACCGACCGGCCTCCTCGCTCTCGGCCGCTCCCTGCTCCACCCGCCCCACCCGCCGCTGACCGGGCACACACCTATATAGAACATTTGACAGGTATCGCTGACCTATTTAGAGTTCTCACATGGCACTACGGTTGACCGTCCAGGTGCAACTCGTCCTGCAGGCGCTGCTCCGCGATCCGACCAAGGAAATGTACGGGCTGGAGCTTTCCGATGAGACCGGGCTGCAGCCGGGGACCGCCTATCCCATCCTCCTACGGCTGGAACACGAAGGCTGGGTCACCAGCCGCTGGGAGGACGTCGACCCGCGGGCGGAGAAACGCCCGGCCCGTCGGTACTACCGCCTGACGGCCGGCGGCGCGGTCCAGGTCAGCACCGCCCTCGCGGGGGCGCGGCGCCCCAAGGGCGCGGCGTTGCGCAGCCTGGCCGAGGGAGGCGGTGTCGCATGATGCCCGGTATCGACTCGCCTAAGGAGGCGAGGAGGAAGCAACGGTGCGCGTCGTCGTGGTCATCGGCGCGTGCGCGGCCACGGCTTCCGCGGCGGTGGACGGGTCACGTTTCAACGCCTGGCACTGGCTGCCGTGGCTCGTCGGCCTCACCGCCATCATCGTCTTTACCGGCATCGCCATGGCTATCAGCGGCGACTTGCCCTTCGGCGGCGGGAGGGGCAGCGCCCTTCGCGCTTACGGCCGGGGTGATGACGGGCCCGTCGCCATGGTGTCGTACCGGTGGCGCATGCTGGTCGTGGTGTCGCGGATGATGCCCGGGCCCGCGGGCCGCCGGTGGCTGGCGGAGGCGGAGAGCCTGCTGTCGGAGATCGCTCCCGCCCGGCGCGGCGCGGCGATCCGCAGTTACGTGCTGTCCGCACCCCGGCTGGTGCTGATGATGTGGGTCCAAGAGGTCATGCGGCGGATCCGGCCGGGCCCGCGGCGCCCCGGATAACAAATCCCATCGCTCACCACCGACGTTTCAGTCGGCACCGCCCGCCAGCTACCCGCTCGAAACTCACCACGGGAAATGAGTGGCGCGAGCAGACCGTTGGTCCTTCGGGCGCAACCGCCGCACACCGCGTGCGTGACCAGCATCGCCCCCGAAGGGTTGGCCTGGGTTGACTGGTCCGGAAGGCGGTACCGCCAGCGGCGTGAACTCTGGCCGGGAATGGCTCGCCAGCCTGCCCGCCGAACTCGCCGCCCAGCGCCGCGTCATGGCCGGGCTCGTGGACTTCTGCGCGGCCACGCCGGTGGTGACGTCCCTGTGGGTCGGCTGTTCACTCGGGCGTGGGGCCGGTGACGCGCTGTCGGACATCGACGCCGCGCTGGGCATCGGGGCCAAGCGCGGTCACGCCGGCGCCGAACAGGTGGTCGCGATGGAAGCCGCGGTCACGGCGCTGCTGCCCAGCCTGGGACCGCTCGTCGACGTCCTGCGGCACCGGGTCGGCCGGGCCGACCAGTTCGCCCGGCGGATCTTCGCCCAGTTCACCGACGGGACGCAACTCGACCTGGCCGTGATCGCCGAGGCCGAAGTGCGCCGCGGCGACGCCGCCCCGGACTTCGTGGAGCTGTACCGGAGGGCCGGCCCTCCCGCCGGCGACCTGACCAACGACGCCCCGTCGGCCAGCGCGGTCACCAGCGAGCAGGTCCGCGAGTGGGCGTTCTTCGGCTGGTGCGCGCTGATCGATGCCGACAAGTACCTGCGCCGCGGCTCGCTCTGGGAGGCCCACAACCGGCTGCACGAGACGCGTCACCAGATCTGGGCCCTGTGGGCGGCGGCAACCGGCGCGATCTACCCGTGGCACGGCCTGTCCCAGGTGCTTGACCACGACCCGGAGCACCTTCCGCCGGGTATCGAGGCGACCGTTGCTGGGCTTGACCGCGCCGAACTCCGCCGCGCCGCCCAGGCCAGCGCCATGGTCCTCACCCAGGTCAGCGCGGCCGCCGCGCAGCAGTGCCAAGCCGAACTGCCCGAGGCCATGGCCCGCTACGTCACCGATGCCCTCAAAGACGGTGAGCGCAGCCAGGCCAGGAGTCACCGTTAGCGTGTGAGGATGACGCCCGCCGACTTGCCGCCCTGGCCGACCGCACCGGTGGCTTACGGCCCGGTGGTCCTGCGCGAGTTCGAGGTCCGTGACGTCCCGATGGCCATCCAAGCCTCGACGGACCCGTACATACCGCTGATCGGGAGCCTGCCCCCGAACGCGGGCGAGCAGGAGGCGCACGACTGGGTGGACCGCCAGCGTGGCCGCCTGGCCGAAGGCGCGGGTTTCTCCTTCGCCATCGCCGAGGCGGACACCGACCGGGCGGTCGGCGGCATCGGCCTCTGGTTCGCAGGCCTGCGTCAGGGGCGCGCCACGGTCGGCTACTCCATCATCCCGAGCGCCCGCGGCCGGGGCCTGGCCGCGGCTGCGCTGATCGCGGTGACCGAGTTCGCCTGGACCATCCTCGCCTTGCACCGGATCGAGGCGTACATCGAGCCATGGAACGAGGGTTCGGTCAGGACGGCGGAGCGGGCCGGGTACGAGCGGGAGGGCTTGCTGCGGAACCACCAGGAAATCGGCGGTCGCCGGCGGGACATGCTGCTCTACGCTACGGTCCGGAAAACCGTCACGGACCGTCCCGGCCAGCCGAGGCCCGCGTGACGCCATGCCGCACCCTCTGACCGAACTCAAGCTCGCCGAGGTCACGAAGCCTGCTCAGGAACAGCAGCCCGACCACGAGATCCGCGCCGACGTCTGCGTGGTCGGCGCCGGGATCGCGGGCCTCTCCGCCGCCATCGAGTCTGCCCGGCTGCGCAGGGACGTGGTGCTGGTGGACTCGCTGCCGCTGCTCGGCGGCCAGATGATCCATTCCCTGATCGGGCTGTTCTGCGGCGTGTTCGGCAACGGCCCGGCCTACGCCCAGCTCACACACGGGATTTTCGACGGCATCTTCCACGACCTCGGCGTTCGAAGGCCGGGATCAGGCCGACCGGGCGTTCGCGCTGCTCAAGGCCGAATTCCCCAAGGCGTTCGGTAATGCGCGGGTCCGGACCTACGGCCTCCCCGGGCGTCGGCAGACCCGCTGGATCAAGGGTCGGCACCAGCTGACCACCGAAGAGGTAAGAAACGGCACGTGGTTCGAGGATTCCGTGGCCCGAACCGCCTGGCCGATCGAGCTGCACGACCGCTCAGACGGCTACGTGTGGGAGATGTTCGGCCCGGATCACGTGCACTACGTCCCGTTGCGCGCCATGACCCCGCCGGGCGCGCACAACCTGGTGGCCGCCGGGCGCTGCGTGGACGGGGACGCCGCGGCACTGTCCAGCGTCCGGGTCATGGGCCCGTGCGCGGCGATGGGTACGGCCGCCGCTCACGCCCTCGACCTGGCCTCGCGGACCGGGGGCAGCGTGCACGACGTCGACCTGGGCCACCTGGGCGAGCGGCTGGCCGCCAACCTGGTCTAGAGCGGCAGCCCGGCCTCCAGCAGGGCCAGGGCCTCGTCGATCTGCCCGAACGAGTCCTCGAAGGCGGTCCCTTCGGACCAGCCTTCCCACGGCAGCGTGATGGCCATGATCACGCCGATGAACGCGCCGGCAGCCGTGCGGACGGCCAGGTCGTCCGGCGGGCGGCCGGAGCGCTTGGCCAGGGCCTCGGCCACCCCGCCGATCGTCCTGGCGAACTCGTCGAGCGCGCGCGCCCGGATCTCGGGCACGGTCATGGTGAGCGCGGTGGTCTCCCGGAGTACAGCCATGTCGGCGGCGGTGTACGAAGCGAACATCTGCCGGGTGGCCGCCCGGACGGCGGCGACCGGCCCCAGCTCGGGCGGCTGCTGCTCGAGCGCCTCGATCATCCGGACGTCCATGTCGTCCTGCAGGACGACGTCTTCCTTAGTGGGGAAGTACCGGAAGAACGTGCTCGGCGACACCTCGGCCGCCTCGGCGATCTTCTCCACCGTGGTGCGCTGGTAGCCGTCTTCGCGGAACAGCCGGAGCGCGTGCTCCCGGATGGAAGCACGCGTCCTGGCCTTCTTCCGCTCGCGCAAGCCGTCAGGCGAGGCGCCAGCCATACTCGTCACACTTCCAATCCTGCCCGCTCCGGCGCGTCGGCCCCGGCTCCGGTCTCGGCCGAAGCCGAAGCCGAAGCCGAAGCCGAAGCCGAAGCCACCCCCATCGTCTCGCCTGCACGGCGCGGGAGGAAGACCAGGGCGAGGATCGCGCTGGCGAGCGCGATGCCGCCGCAGGCCCACAGCATCGTGTCCATGCCCTGCACGAACGTGCTGCGCGCCGAGGCGAGCAGGCCCGGGGAGCCCAGCGTCTTCGCCGCGGCCACGCCCGCGACCACGCTGCTCTTGGCGAGGGCGGCGGTCGCCGCGGGCAGGCCGGTCACCGCCACGTGGCCGCGGTAGACCGAGTCCAGCACGGTGCCGAGGATCGCCACCCCGATGGTGGCGCCGACCTGGCGCAGCGCGGAGATCAGCGCGGAGCCCGAACCGCTGCGCTCGGCCGACAGCGCGGAAAGCGCCGCGTTCATCGCCTGCGGCATCGCCAGCCCGAGGCCCAGCCCGGCCACCGCGAGCCAGGCCGCCGCGAACCCCGTACCGCTGCCCGTCTTGGTGAAGGTACCGAACACGAGCCCGGCGGCCATGGCCGCGAACCCGATCGCGACCAGGCCTTTCGCGCCGGCCAGCGCCGGGCGCACCGAGCCGTCGGCGCCCTTGCGCGGCGTCGCGAGCCTGGTGCTGCCGATCATGCCGACCACCATCCCGCCGATCATGGGCAGCCACCGCACCCCGGCCCCCATCGCGTCCAGGCCGCGGACCTCCTGGAAGTACTGCGGGATCGCGAAGAAGATGCCAAACATCGCGAACGAGACCAGCGTCGCCAGCGCCGTGCCCCAGGTGAAGCCGGCCGACCGGAACAGCCCCAGCTCGATCAGCGGCCTGACGGACGCGGCCCGCCGGGTCAGCCGGCGCTCCCAGGCGACGAAGACGACGAGGACCACGAGCCCGCCGGCGATGGTGGCCAGTGACGCCGTGTTCGTCCAGCTGGTCTCGCCGACCCTGATGAATCCGTAGGTCAGCCCGATCAACCCGGCGCTGGACAGGAGTACCCCCGCGAAGTCGATGCTCGGCCGCTGCTCGCTGCGGGACTCGGGCAGCAGCATCACCACCGCGACCAGCGCGAGCACCACCACCGGCACGTTGATCAGGAACACCGAGCCCCACCAGAAGTGGTCGAGCAGGTAACCGCCCACGATCGGGCCGATCGGGAAGCTGATGAACGTGGCCGACGCCACGAGCGCGATCGCCTTCTGCCGCTCCTCCTGCGTGAACAGCACCGGGATCACCGCCAGGGACAGCGGGAAGATCGCGGCAGCCCCGATGCCGAGCGCCGCCCGGGCCGCGATGAGCTCTCCCACGCTGGTTGCGTACGCGCACGCCGCCGAGCTGGCCCCGAACAGGACGAGCGCGGCCAGCAGCACCTTCTTGCGGCCGAGCCGGTCGCCGAGCAGCCCGGCGGGCAGCATCGCGGCCGCGAGCACCAGGCTGTAAGAGTCCAGGATCCACTGCAGGTCGCTGGTCGAGGCGTGCAGGTCCCCCGAGATCGTGGGCAGCGCCAGGTTGAGTACCGTCAGGTCGAGCCCGACGACCAGGACGCTGCCCGCGATCGCAACGAGCGCCCACCACTTGCGAGCCGAGTGTTCCGTCATGACACTCACACCCCTTTGGCAGCAGCATCTAAATGAGAGTCGCTACCAAAAGTATGCGACATCCATTTGATACTGTCAACCG
>JBOHCK010000279.1:0-8171 GCA_050698755.1 Streptosporangiaceae bacterium
GCCTGGCCGGATGCGTCTGGGCCCCGGTCGCCACGGCGCCGCTCTGGGTCCTGGTGCTCGGCCTCAGCCAGGGATCCTGCCTCGGCCTGGCCATCTACTTCATGATGGCGCGGTCCCCCGATCCGGGCACGGCGGCCTCCATGTCCGCCTTCGCGCAGTCCGTCGGCTACCTGGTCGCCAGCACGGGTCCGCTGGAACTTGGGCTGTTGCACTCGGTCACAGGAAGCTGGGGCATCCCGGTCGTTATCCTGCTCTTCCTGGCCGCGGCCGGGCTCGGCGTGGGCGTGCTCGCCGCGCGCCCGATCGTGCTTTCTGTCGATCCGGCCGGCGTCGGCGACCAGCAGGCGCCGGCCCAAATACGACACACGCGTCGGTTACGGGGCACAGCCCACGAGCAGTCTCCGGCTTGCGGCCGTAAACTGCTTGCACGTCCCGTCAGGCCCGCACCGCACGCGAGGAGCAACCTACCGTGACCCTGCTGGAGTGCATTAACGGCCCCGAAGACCTGAAGGGACTCAGTCAGGACCAGCTCACCCGCCTGGCCGCGGAGATCCGCGACGTCCTCATCGAGTGGGCGCAGGGACCGACCGTGGTCAAGACCAGCGGCCACCTAGGCCCGAACCTCGGCGTGGTCGAGCTGACCATCGCGATCCACCGCGTCTTCGATTCGCCGACGGACCGCATCGTCTTCGACACCGGTCACCAGGCGTACGTGCACAAGCTGCTGACCGGCCGTTTCGCTCAGTTCGGCACACTGCGCCAGCGCGGCGGACTGACCGGCTACCCGAGCCGGGCCGAGTCCGAGCATGACCTGGTCGAGAACTCGCACGCCTCCACCAGCCTGTCCTACGCCGACGGCCTGGCCAAGGCCTTCAAGCTGCGCGACGAGCCGGACCGGACGGTAGTTGCCGTCATCGGTGACGGGGCGCTCACCGGCGGCATGGCCTGGGAGGCACTGAACAACATCGCCGCGGCCAAGGACTCGCGGATCATCATGATCGTCAACGACAACGGCTGGTCCTACCAGCCGACGATCGGCGGCCTGGCCGAGCACCTCGCCGCGATCCGCGTCAACCCGCGGTACGAGCACGTCCTGAACTACATCAAGACCACGGTATCCCGGGCCCCGCTGGTCGGCGCCCCGCTGTACGGGACGCTGCACGGCATCAAGAAGGGCATCAAGGATGTACTGCAGCCGCAGGTGATGTTCGAGGACCTGGGCCTGAAGTACGTCGGTCCGATCGACGGGCACGACGAGCGGATGCTTGAGGCGGCGCTGCGCCGGGCGCGCGATTTCGGCGGGCCCGTGCTCCTGCACGTGATCACCAAGAAGGGGTTCGGCTACGCGGCCGCCGAGCAGAACGAGATCGACTGCCTGCACCAGGTCCCCGCGGCCGGTGCGCAGCCCGGTACCTGGAGTCGGGTGTTCGGTGACGAGATGCTGGCCATCGGCGCGCGTCGGCCCGACGTGGTCGCGATCACCGCCGCGATGCTGTACCCAACCGGCCTGGCGCAGTTCGCGGAGGCGTACCCGGACCGGACCTACGATGTGGGGATCGCCGAGCAGCACGCGGTGACCAGCGCTGCGGGCCTGGCCATGGGCGGCATGCACCCCGTGGTGGCGATCTACTCGACGTTCCTCAACCGCGCGTTCGACCAGACGCTCATGGACGTGGCCCTGCACCGGCTCCCCGTGACGATAGTGCTGGACCGGGCCGGCGTGACCGGACCGGACGGCGCCAGCCACCACGGCATGTGGGACGGCTCGATCATGCAGCTCGTCCCCGGTATGAGGATCGCCGCACCCAGGGACGCCAAGCGGGTCGCCGAGCTGCTCAACGAGGCGGTGGAGGTGTCCGACGGGCCGACGGTGGTCAGGTTCCCCAAGGGCCAGGTGGGTGGGGAGGTCGAAGCCATCGCGAAGCTTGGCGGCATGGACGTGCTGCGGACGCCGCCCGAAGGCCTCGGCACCGACGTCCTGTTGGCCGGGGCCGGCCCGATGGCGCTGGCCGGGCTCGAGGTCGCGGACCGGCTCGCCGATCACGGGATCGGCGTCACCGTCGTGGACCCGCGATGGACCAAGCCGGTCGATGAGGCCCTCGCCGAGGCCGCGCGGCAGTACCGGCTCGTGGTCGCGGTCGAGGACAACGGGAGGGTCGGCGGGTTCGGCGACGCGGTGGCCAGGCTGCTGCGCGATCACGACGTGGACGTCCCGGTGAAGACGTTCGGGCTGCCGCAGGAGTTCCTCACCCACGGGACGCGCGCCGAGGTGCTCGAAGAGGCAGGCCTGACGCCGCAGCAGCTGGCGCTGCGGATCACCGAGGCCGTGGCGCGCCGGTCATCCGGCGAGGCTCCCGACACGCGGGAGGCCGCGCAGGAAGGTCGGCCGGTAGATTGACGTCGCCGGCGGCCTGACCTGCTCAAGTCCGGCCATCTGCACCGCCGGGCGGTACGGTCGAGTAGCGTAAATCTCTATGCTGAACGTAGCCGTGATCGGCTCAGGTCCTGCCGGGCTCTACGCCGCCGAGGCGCTGGTGAAGCAGTCCGCGGCGCTGCCGCGGCCGGTCCCCGTGCGGGTCGACGTGATCGACCGCCTGCCTACCCCGTACGGCCTGGTCCGCTACGGCGTGGCGCCCGACCACAAGTCGATCAAGTCGATCGCGCAGTATCTGCGCAAGGTGCTGGAAAGCCCCGACGTCCGCTTCGTCGGCGGGGTCAGGCTCGGCGAGGACGTCACCAGGGACGAACTGGTCGCGGGGTACGACGCGGTGATCTACGCAACCGGGGCGATGCGGGACCGGCGGCTCGGCATCAGCGGCGAGGATTTGCCGGGCAGTTACGCCGCGACCGACTTCGTGAACTGGTACTGCGGCCACCCCGACGTGGACCCCGACGCGTTCACCCTGGACGCGGAGTCGGTCGCGGTGATCGGCGTGGGCAATGTGGCCGTCGACGTCGCCCGGATCCTGGCCAGGGACCCAGCTGAGCTGCACGAGACCGACGTATCCCAGCCGGTCCTTGAGGCGCTGCAGGCGAGCAAGGTGCGCGAGGTGCACATGATCGGGCGGCGCGGACCCGCACACGGCAAATTCACCACCAAGGAACTCCGCGAGCTCGGCGAGCTGCCCGGCGTGGAGGTGGTCGTCCACGCCGACGAGGCCGACTTGAACGCGTTCGACTTGGCCGGTGAGGGCGCGGCGCTCGTCGAGGAGGACCGGCGCGTCCGCGGCAACCTGGTGGCGATCACGAAGTGGGCCCAGGGCGGGGCCGCCGAGCCCTCCGCATCCGGGCACTCCCGCCGGCTGGTGATCAGGTTCTGGCTGCGCCCGACCGAGATTCTCGGGACCGACCGGGTCACCGGACTCACCCTCGAGCGGACCGCCATCGACGCCAGTGGCGCCCTCGGCGGCACCGGCCAGTTCGAGACGCTGCCCGCGCAGATGGTGCTGCGCTCGGTGGGGTACCAGAGCGTGCCGCTGCCGGGCGTCCCGTTTGACTCGCGGGCTTACGTGGTCCCGAACGCACAAGGCCGCGTCCTCGGCCCCGACGGGTCCCCGCAGCCGGGGGAGTACGTGGCCGGCTGGCTGAAGCGCGGCCCGACCGGCGTGATCGGGACCAACAAGTCCGACGCCGCCGAGACCGTCCGCTGCCTGCTCGAGGACCTGGCGGGCGGCCCGGGCGCCGGTGACGTCCAGCTGCCCCGCGCGGGCCTGCTCAAGTTCCCCGACGCCGACTCGGCCGGGGCGGCCGACCCCGAGGAGTGGCCGCTGGCGGGCGTGCTCGCCGGGCGCGGGATCAGTCCCGTTTCCTACGCCGAATGGCTGCGCATCGAGACCGCCGAAGCCGACCTGGCCAAGGCCCTCGGCCGGGGTGAGCGCGTCAAGCTGCACAACAGCGACGCCATCTGGTCCGCCTGCCGCCCGCACGATTAGCGCCAGACCTGCGAGTGGTTAGGCGCCGATCCAGAGCTCCGCGGTCGGCCACGGCGCCCGTCTGCCGGAGCGGCACCGGAGTGGTCAGCCGGTGAAGCTGGTCAGGTCGAGCTCGGCGTGAACAGTCCCTGTTTCCGATGGGCTCGAGATGCGGGCGCCAGCGCGCTGCAGGGCAGCCAGGGCCGCGAGGTTCCCCGCCGTCGTCTCGGCGACCAGCTTCCGAGCGCCAAGTTCCGCCGCACGCTGGGCCGCCGCGACAAGCACTTGGCCGCTGACACCGCGGCCGCGTGCCGAGCGAGCCAGCCACATGCCTACCTCCAGCGCTCCCGCCGAGACGCGCTGGAGGCGGACGACTCCGGAGGCCACGCCATCGACTCGGACCACGAAGCTGACCTCGCGGGCCGGACCTTCGAGGCCTCCGCGCCGGCCTCGATGAAATTCGATGAACGCGGCCAGGCGCGCAGAAGTCCATTCCGCTGGCCCTGGCGCGACCGGCATGACCTCCTCGAGCGCGGTGTCTGGAACGGCGTGGGCCACTAGCTCCTCAAGCGCCGCATCGTCCAGTGTCCCGAGCCCGACCGCGGGTGTGCGGTCGGCTCTTACCATCCCTCTACCGAAGCACTCCCGGGCCGGAATGTCACTGCCCGTCCGCATCATGGTCCCGAAGGCGGGACGGCCACGGTGGATGAGAGAGGCAAGGCAGAATGACTGACCACAACGGCGTCCTGACGATGCAGCGGCTGCTGCTGGCCGGGGCGCTCGGGATGACCATGGCGCGGAAGGCGGCGGCGATCCTGGAGGGCGAGCCGGGCTCCAGGGCTCAGGGCTGGTCGCCGCTCCCCGACGGTACGGGAACCAGGAATCCCCAGGCGCCCGATGGTGCCGTGCTGCGGGCGATCCTGGACGCGGCGAACGAGTGCCTGGGGCACTTCGACGACCGGCCGCCGGGCGAGCGGTGGTGCGATGCGTTGCTTCACCTGCTCGACCTGGCCGCCTTCTCCGCCGACCTGGGCGCGGCCTCGTAACGGTCCCGGGTGACCCTCAGCCAGCCGGCTGGGCGGCGGCCGCCGGACCGGCCGGACTCGCCGGACTAGCTGGACCGGTCTGCCCGGAGGCTCCCGGGGTCTTGCGGCCCGCGTTGCGCACGGGCGCTAGCGCGGTGGCGGCGATCGCCGTGATCGCCATCCCCCCGGCCACCACCCCCATGGCCGCGGGCGGGGACAGCACCTGGAGCAGGAAGCCGGCCAGGAGCGAGCCGAACGGTATCACCCCCCACGCCACCTGCAGGCTGACGCTGCTCGTCCGGCCCATCAGCTCGTTGGGCGTGATCTGCATCCGGAACGTCTGGGCCGACACGTTCCAGGCCGGGCCGACGAACCCGATGACCGCGACCGTCGGGTACAGCCACAGCACCCCGTGCACGACCGCGATCAGCGCGAGGAGCACCGCCCAGATCCACATGCAGCCCGTGATCGTGAGGCCGGCCGGGATCTTGCGCTGGAACCAGGGAGCCACCAGCGCGCCGGCGAGCCCGCCCACGCCGAAGCAGCCGACGATGAGCCCGATCTGCGCGGGCGAGGCCCCGTCGTGCCTGCCGAGGACGATAAGGCCGAGGACGACCACCTGGAGCAGGAGGTTCACCGCGGCGCCGAAGATCGAGGCGTACCGCAGGAACGGCTGCCGCCAGGTAAAGGCCAGCCCCTCGCGGAGTTCGGCCCGCAGGTTGCGCGGCACCTCGGGCCGGGAACCCCGGGCGGCCTGCATCGGCGTCTTGATGAAGGGGAGCGTCACGAGCGAGGCCAGGTACGACAGCGCGTCCGCCGCGAACGGCGCGGCCCGCGACAGCCCGAACAACACGCCGCCCAGCGCCGGGCCCGCCAGCTGCGCGACGTTGGTGCGCGCCTCGTTCTGGCTGATCGCCGTGGAGCGCTGGGTGGGGTGGACGAGCATCGGCAGCGCGGCGCGCTCGGCGAGCTGGAAGAAGATGGTCGCGCTGCCCTCGGCGAAACCGGCCAGGAGGATTTGCGCGTAAGTGAGGTGCGCGGCCCAGAAGGCCACGGCGATGCTGCCGACCGCCGCGAGCCGGATCGCGTCGCAGACGATCATGATCCGCTTGCGGTCGTGCCGGTCGGCCAGCGCCCCGGCCGCGAGCGGGAACAGCAGGTACCCGAGCATGGCCGCGAAGCCGGCGATCCCGGCCTTGGCCGGGGAGCCGGTCATGGCCAGGACCAGGAGCGGGTAGGCGATCCTCGACGTCTGCGAGCCGAGCAGCGAGACCGCCTGGCCACTCCAGAGCAGCTGGAAGTCCCGGTTGCGCCGCAGCGGAACCGGCTCACCCGTCGCGGCGCTCATGCGGTCACGATACGTGCGGACCCTGGCCTACAGCCAAACGAGCGGATAGGAGGAAATCGCCCGAAGCTGACGAAAACCGTGTTTACAGGGTTAACCCACGCTGCGGCGGGGGATCGTCCCAAGGAACGCCGGATGGGGTCCGCGATGACGAGGTACGGCCAAATCGGGTGGCGCGTGATCGCGGTGGTGGCCTTTGCGGGCACTGCCGCACTCGCCGTCACGCTTACCCGCGTTCCGGCTCACCCCACCGAGGCGGCCCTGTCCTCGAACCTCACCCAGACCTCCTGCGCCACGTCGGGACTCGAGGCGTGGCTCGGGCTGGGGACGACGGGTTCTCCGCCGGGGACCGGGCAGCGTCCGCAGCTGGCCGCGGTCACCACGTACACCCTGGAGTTCACCAACGTCTCCTCCCGCGCCTGCAGCCTGTTCGGCTATCCCGAGGTCACCGCGTACGCGGGCGCCCAGGTCGGCAGCGCGGCCGCCGACGACACCTCCGTACGCCCGCAACCGGTGATGCTCGAGCCGGGAGCGACCGCGCACTCGGTGCTGCGCATCACCGGAACCGGCCGTTTCCAGTCGGCCGCGTGCGCGCAGGTGACCGCGCCCGAACTGAGGGTCATGCTGCCGGACCAGGCCCACCCGGCCTTCGTGGCGGTTCGCCTGGCGGTCTGCTCCAGGAAGGGCCCGGAGTTCATGAGCGTGCAGCCGATCCAGCCCAGGCCCGGCATACCCGGATTCACGATGCCCCGACCCTGACCGGGCGTGACACCACCGCTCGTTCGGGCAAAATGGGACTCATGGAAGGGCCACCCGCAGGGTTGCATGACAGCGCGCACGCAGGACCTCCGCCGGCGCTGCCCGATGAGCGTTACCTGGACCGCGAGGAGAGCTGGCTCAGGTTCAACGAACGGGTGCTCGAACTCGCCGAGGACGAGTCCATTCCGCTGCTCGACCGGGTGAGGTTCCTGGCCATCTTCGCGAACAACCTGGACGAGTTCTTCATGGTCCGGGTGGCCGGCCTGGTCCGCAGGATGGTGGCCGGGTTCCCCGTCGAGGGGACCGATGTCCGGCTGCCCCGCCAGGTGCTCGAGAACACCCTGGACCTGGCGGGCGAGCTGACCGTCAGGCACGCCCGGGCGTTCAGCGAGCGGATCAGCCCCGAGCTGACCGAGCACGGGATCGAGATCCTGCGCTGGAAGGAACTGTCCTCGCACGAGCGGGACACCCTCAGCGAGCTGTTCCGGCAGCGCATCTACCCGGTGCTCACCCCGCTGGTGGTGGACCCGGCGCACCCGTTCCCCTTCATCTCCGGGCTGTCGCTCAACCTGGCCGTCATCATCGCCGACCCGAGGACCGACAGCACCATGTTCGCCAGGGTCAAGGTGCCGCCGCTGCTGCCCAGGTTCCTCGCGATGGCCCAGAACAGGTACGTGCCGATCGAGGACGTCATCGCGGCGCACATGACCGACCTGTTCGGCGGCGCGGAGGTGATCGAGCAGCACGCGTTCCGCGTCACCCGGATCAGGGACCTGGAGGTGGATGAGGACATCACGGAGAACCTGCTGCAGGCGATGGAGCGGGAACTCGTCCGGCGCAGGTTCGAGCCCGCCGTCCGGCTCGAGATCGATGACACGATGTCCGCCGACGTGCTGGACAAGCTGGTCACCGAGCTCGGCATCGACGCCCGCGCGGTGTACCGCGTGAACGGGCCCCTCGACCTGAGCGGGCTGTCCGCCATCGCCGACCTGAGCATCGGCGGGCTCCGCTACCCGGCGTTCGTCCCGTCCAACCGGGCGGTCGCCAAGGACTCCAGCATCTTCACCGCCATCGCCGAGCGCGACATCTTGGTCCAGCACCCGTACGACTCGTTCGCCGCTTCCGTCGAGC
>JBOHCK010000280.1:0-8090 GCA_050698755.1 Streptosporangiaceae bacterium
CCACCGCCGCGAGTTCGGCCACGCCGAGCGCCACGGCGGCGGTCAGTATCCCGGCGACTGCGCCGGCTGCCGCAGTGGCTGCCGTCCAGCCGCCCGGGCGCCGCGCTGTGGGGTGGCCCGATGTCGTAATCACGGGCCCCATTCGGAACTGTCCCGTCGTCCGGATTGGCGGCTCTTCACATTCGCGCAGGTCCGATGACTCCTGGAGCAAGCCGGAAGCTGGTCTGCCTCGAATGGCAGGCATGAACAGGGCTGCGATACGTAACGGGGGGCCGGATCCCGGCCTGTGTGAAGAAGAGAGCCCGGACCTGGCTGGCCTGCTGGCCCTGGTGTCCCGCGGCGACCACGCGGCGTACGAGAAGGTTTACGCCGTACTGGCCGGGCCGGTGTACGGGGTGATCCGGCAGGTGCTTCGGGATCACGCCCAGTCCGAGGAGGTCGCCCAGGAGGTCCTGCTGGAGGTCTGGCGCAGCGCGTCCAGGTTCGACCCGGCCCGGGGCACCGCGGCGGCCTGGGCGCTGACCATCGCCCACCGCCGCGCGGTCGACCGGGTCCGGTCGGAGACCGCCTGCTCGCGCCGCGAGCAGAAGGCCGCCGCAGACGCCGACCCGGACGGCGGCGTAGCCGAGATCGCGGAAGCGTCGCTGGACCGGGTACGGGTGCGCCGCTGCCTGGACGGCCTCAGTGAGCTGCAGCGCGAGTCGATCACGCTCGCGTACTACAGCGGATACTCCTACCCGCAGGTGGCCCAGCTGCTCGGCGTCGCCCTGGGCACGGTAAAGACCCGGATCCGCGACGGGCTGATCAGGATGCGCGACTGCCTGGGGGTGACGTGGTGAAGATGCTGCGCGACGAATGGCACGTGCTCACCGGTAGTTATGCTCTCGACGCGCTCGGTGCCGCGGAGCGGGAAGCGTTCGAGCGTCACTTGCATCACTGCGCGTCCTGCGACACGGAGGTCCGCGGGCTGCGCGAGACCGCGGCCAGGCTCGCGATGGCGCGGGCCCTGCGGCCGCCGCCCGGCATGCAAGCCCGGGTGCTGGCCGCCACCTACCGGACCCGGCAGCTCCCTCCGCTGGCCAGTGACCATCCTGGTCGGGTCCGCCGGGCCGGAATGTCGCGGCTGATCGCCGCGGCCGCCGCGGCCAGCGTGGCCGCGGCGCTGGCCTTCGGCTTCACGCAGGTCTTTACGGAGCACCAGCCCACTGCCTCCCGGTCCGCCAGCGCCGCGGTGACCAGGGTCCTGTCGGCTCCGGATGCCCGGACCCAGACCATGCGGACGACCGTGGGCGGCACCGTCATCCTGGTCGTCTCCCGGCGGCTCGCAGAAGCCGTGGTCTCCACCACGGGGCTGCCGTCGCTGCCCGCCAGCCGCGTCTATCAGCTCTGGGTAATCGGCCCGGCCGGCGCGCGCTCGGCAGGCCTGCTCTCCGGCACCGGTCAGACCGGCGGGGCGCTGGCCTCATCGGTCCGGCCAGGAGACCGGATCGGGATCACCGTCGAGCCCGCACCGGGCACATCCCGGCCCACCACCACTCCCGTCGTCGTCATGGCGCTGCCCGCCTGACCGCGGCGCAGGCCGGATTATCCCGCACCCGGCTGCGGCCTGCCGACCGGCGCGGACCAGGGCAGGCGGCTCGCCCGCTACATCGCGGAGATCTGGAACGAACTCAACTACCCACGTCACGGTGTGGACCGCGCATACGGATTGACCGGCCGCACGCCGCCCTCCCAGTGAACGAAACGCCGTCGCGGTACGTACTCCTAACGGAGTTCATCACGATGAAAGAGGAGACTTTCGCATGCGAAGAATATGGAGTACCGCCGCACTGGCCGCGATGGTGCTGGCTCTGGCGGCCTGCGGGAGTTCGAGTTCCAGCTCGAGTTCCAGCCCGGCCGGCCAGAGCAGCACCCCGGCCGCGGCCGCCGGGTCCAGCAGCTCCGCGGCCGCGACCGGGAACATGGTGCTATCCAGGACCATCAGCGGGACGGCGGTGCTGACCAACTCCAAGGGCCTCACCCTCTACTGGTTCGCCCCGGACACCGCGACCACCTCGAAGTGCAACGGCCAGTGCGCGGTCTACTGGCCGCCGGTCATGGGCCCGGCGACCGCGGGTACGGGCGTGACCGGCACCCTGGGCACCATCACCCGGTCGAATGGCGCGATCCAGGCCACCTACGACGGGCACCCGCTGTACACCTACGTCGGGGACAAAGCCCCCGGGCAGGCCACGGGCAACGGGCTCAACCTCTCGGGCGGCGTCTGGCACGAGGTGACCGTCTCGGGTACCACGGCGGCCGTGGCCCCCGCGGCCAGCCCCAGCAGCAGCTCCCACGGCGGCTACGGATACTGACCGGTCAGGCCGGGCCGGCTGGGTCCAGGTCGATCCGCCCGGCATGCGGGCCAGGTTTCACACCCGGCCCGCATACCGCTATCTGCTAGAGGTTGAACGCGCTGACCATCGTCGGGTAGCTCGCCGCCTGGCCGAGCTTGGACAGGTGGAGGAGCTGCTCGGTGGTGCCGAGCAGCGAGTAGTGGTTGAACAGCGTGCCTGACCTGGCGCCCGCCTTGGTGCTCGGGCTGATCACGATGGTCGGGAGATGGCAGCTGGTGTCGGAGGTGTTGGTCGCGCAGTTCTCGCCGTCGGCGTAGCTGCCCACGTCGCTGCCCTCGTCGAAGGTGATGAAGATCACCGTCGAGCCGTTCTTGTACTCCGAGCTGTTGAGGATCGTCGGCAGGTTGCGGGACATCCAGCTGTTGCCGTCGGCGACGGTCCCGTTGTGCATGTCGTCGATCAGGTTCGGCGTGACGAAGGAGAACGCGGGCAGCTGGTTGTGCGCCAGGTCGCTGGCCAGGTGGGAATAGGACACGTCCTTGCTGGAGCAGCCGCCCAGCGTCGTGTAATACGCCGCCGGGTTGTGCCGCACGGCGTAGTTGCCTGAGTTGCTGTGATCGCAGGTCGACGGCATGGACTCCTCGTACGACTTCCACGACTCGCCCTGGCCGAAGATGCTCTTGGTCGAGGTGTCGCAGCTCGAGCTCGGGCTGCAGTCCGACAGGAACTCGTGCAGCGAAGAAAGCGTAAGGCCGGAGGTGGCGGCGATGTAGTTCGGCAGGCTGGGGTGGGTGATGTTGTGGTAGTTGGTGGCCACCCCGCAGTCCTTGGCCAGCGTGTTGAAATACGGCGCCTCGGACGAGCCGAGGATCGCGTTGTAGCTGTGGTTCTCCAAGACGATCCAGATCACGTGCTTGACGGTGCCGGCCTTGGACTGCGTACCGCACGGATGGCTCGCCGACGGCGACGTCGAGGCTGACACCACCGCATGGCTTCCCGTTGTGGCCGCGGCCGCCTGGCCGGCCCAGCCCGCCGCGCCCAGCAGCGCCGCGCCCAGCAGCACGAGCGTGCCGCGCGCGCCCGCACCCCACCCCATCTTCATGGCTGTCATGCCTGTTTGCTCCCCACTCGAGATCGGCTATCCGGGGCTGAATATATCGGGAGCAATGCGTCACGGGCGGCGCGGGCCCGGCGGGCGGATCAGGTTTGGGCGCGGAACGGTTCGATGAGCTGTTCGGCCATCAGGAGCAGGGCGAGCCTGGCGGAGCCGGCCTGCTCGACCGGGACCGGCCGGCCGTCCAGGCCGGTGCGGCCGACGGCATCGCCGCGGGCGGGGAACCTGGCGCAGCGAGCCAGGACGTCCCAGATCGTCAGCACGACGCCGAGGTTGAGGCCTTGAGTGTCCGGTGCGTGGTGCAGCCGGTGGTAGGCCGGGCTGACGATGACCCGGCCGAGCGGGCCGAAGGTCCAGCGCAGGTTGGCGTGCTGGAGCGTGCCGATGCACACGTAGATCGTGATCAGCACCGGGGCGATCGGGCGGGTCGGCATCAGGACCACGACCGGGATCGTGGCCAGGAGGAACCCGGTGGTGTGCATGAGCGGGTGCGCCCGGAAGGACGTCAGGACGCTCAGCTCTTCCTGGGTGTGATGCAGGGCGTGAAAGCGCCACAGGGCATCGAGCCGGTGGTCGGCGTAGTGGGCCAGCCAGTTGGCGGCGTCCATGGCCACCAGCGTGAGGGGGACGAGCAGCCAGCCGGGCCATGCCCCGGTCGAGCGCAGCTCGATAAAGCGCGCGTGATCACCGATCAGCACCGCCGCCCCGACGCTGAGCAGCGTCATGAGCGGGATTACCACGACGCCGTGCAAGGCCAGGTAGCACGCATCCTGGACGTGGCCGCGGGCCAGCACAGGACGGCGCTCGGCCGGCCAGATCCGCTCGCATATCCCCGTCGCGACCACCAGCGCCACCAGCAGCGGAGCGGCGAGCTCGGCCCGGCCCGCCGACAGCACGGTCTCGAGGCCGCCCTGGCTGGACAGGTCGGTGACCGCCGCCCACAGGATCAGGGCGGTTATCCCGGCCAGGACGAACGAGGACAGGCACAGCCGCCGCCCATGCGCGGGCCGGACCCGCACCTCGAGCTGCGAAACGGACACCGGGAGCTCCTCGACTCGCCCTTCTGCTGAAGAGTACGTACCGCGGGCGCCCGAGGATCATCCCTCGAGGATGACGGCCTCCCCAACTTCTGGTGATTCCGTGGTGTGACACCGGACCACCTTGGGTAACGGGGTCGGATACCCGAGGGAGGAAACCCGATGCCGAGGTCCAGCCGATACGGGCGGGGCGGCGAACTGCCGGTCTCGCTGCAGCGCTCGTGCCGGGAAGCGCAGGAGTTGTTCGCCGAGGCACACGCCCGCGCGGTGCGGATTCACGGCGAGGGGAACCGGGCCTACCGGGCCGCCTACGCCGCGCTGAAGGAGAAGTTCGAGAGAAGGGGCGACCACTGGATCGCCCGGCCCGATCCCGCCGTCTAGCGACTACTCCTGCGGCGGGCGACGTTACGGCGCGCCCTGGGTCTGGGCCCGGATGGTGAGGATCTGGTCCACGCCCATCAGCGCCAGCATCCTGGCCACGGCCGCCTGGGGGTGCAGCAGGACCAGGATCGCGCCCCGTTCCTGCAGCATCCTGGCCGCCAGCACCAGCGTCCTGATGGAGGCCGAATCGGCGTAGCGCAATCCCGACATGTCGAGGGTCAGTTCCTGGGGCTCAGCCGGCAGATGCGCGCTGATCAGCGCGCTCAGCTCGGCGGCACTCGTGATATCAGCCTCGCCCGACAGGATGATGACCGGGCCGGAGGGCCCGGCCGCGACCGATGCTCTCAGCATGCCTTGTGTCATCGGGCCAGCCTTCCTTCCTGCTCCGAGCGGACGGTGAGGCAGGAGGGCCGACCGGAGTGCCGGACCTGGCTGGTTTATCAATCGTGACTCGATACTAGCTGGCCGGCTCGGCCGCGGATCAGCCTCGAGGATGACGTCCTCCACCGTCGGTCGCAGCCGAAGATCGCCGTCCGCGCCGATGCGCGCCCGGGTGCTTTCCGGGTTATCTGGACTCAAGGAAACGCCCAGGAACCTACGGAGGGAAACGGGGATGATCGAGGCACGGGGCCTATCGAAACGTTACGGGGACAAGCTGGCCGTGGACGATCTGTCGTTCACGGTGCGGCCAGGCCGGGTGACCGGCTTCCTCGGCCCGAACGGCGCGGGCAAGACCACGACCATGCGGATGATCCTCGGGCTCGACCGCCCGACCGCCGGATCGGTCACCGTCAACGGCAAGCCGTTCGCCGAGCTGTACAGCGCGATGCGCGAGGTCGGCGCGCTGCTGGACGCCAAGGCGGTGCACGGCGGCCGCAGCGCGTACAACCACCTGCGCTGCCTGGCCGAGACCAACGGCATCCCGCGCAGCCGGGTCGACGAGGTCATCGGCATCGTCGGGCTGGAGGACGTGGCGGGCAAACGGTCCAAGGGGTTCTCGCTCGGCATGAGCCAGCGGCTTGGCATCGCCGCGGCCCTGCTCGGCGACCCGGACGTCCTGATGTTCGACGAGCCGGTCAACGGCCTGGATCCCGAGGGGATCCGGTGGATCCGGCTGCTCATGCGGTCGCTGGCCGCCGAGGGCCGCACGGTGTTCGTCTCCAGCCACCTGATGTCGGAGATGGAGAACACCGCGGACCACCTGATCGTGATCGGCCGCGGCAAGCTGATCGCGGACTGCCCGATCGCCGAGTTCACCGGCGACGGGACGGCACTGGCCGCGACCGTGAGGACCCCAGATGACCAGCGGCTGGGCGCCGTGGTCACCGCGGCGGGCGGCCGGCTGGAGCGAGGCCAGGCCGGCGAGCTCACCGCCCGCGGCCTGTCCGCCGAGCAGGTCGGGCAACTCGCGCTCGACCACGGCATCCTGCTGCACTACCTCGCCCCGGCCCGGATGTCCCTGGAGGAGGCGTTCATGGAACTGACCGCGGACAGCGTCGAGTACCAAGCGAAGACGGGGGTCCAGGAATGACCACGGCAGCCATACCCGGCACCCCGGCGAGGTCCCGGGCGGTCCCGCCCGCGTCGAGCCGGCCTGGCCTGCCGGGCGCACTGCGCTCGGAACTGACCAAGATCAGATCGGTCCGCTCCACCTACTGGACCCTGCTGGCGCAGGCGGTGGCGAGCATCGCCTGGGCGGTCCTGGACTGCGCGGGCACGCTCTCGCACGGAATTGGCCCGGGCTTCAGCGCGACGGAAGCCAGCCTGACGGGCCAGGTCGCCCTCGGTGAGCTGATCATCGTGGTGCTCGGCGCGCTGGTCATCACCTCGGAGTACTCCACCGGGATGATCCGCACCTCGCTGGCGGTGGTGCCGCGCCGCGGCGTGCTCTACGCGGCCAAGGCGATCGTGTTCGCGGCGGTCACGCTGACGATCTCCCTGGTTACCAGCTTCGTCGCCTTCTTCGTCGGGCAGGCCATCCTGTCCAGCAAGCACTACAACACCACGCTGACCCAGCCCGGCGTGCTGCGCGCAGTGCTGCTGTCGGCGGCGATCGTGGCCGTGTTCGGGCTGCTCGCCTACGGCGCCGGGGCGCTCATCCGGCACAGCGCGGGGGCGATCACGTCGATTCTCGGGGTGATCTTCCTGATCCCGGCGCTGGCCCAGGCCCTGCCGAACAGCTGGTATGCGGACCTGGTCCGGTGGCTGCCCGGTGGCCAGGCGCTGAGCCCCATCGCCAGGTCCGGGGCCCCGCTCTCACCCCACCTGTTCAGCGCCTGGGGTGAGTTCGCCGTGTTCTCCGGCTACGCGGTGGTCCTGCTCGCCCTCGGCGCCTGGTCGTTCATCCGCCGCGATGCGTGAGGAGACGGCGCAGGACCTGGCTGGTTACCCTGGTTCCGTGGAACGGGTCTACGCCCGGCTGCGCCGTCACCCTTGGCTCGTGGACGGGG
Organism: Streptosporangiaceae bacterium; assembly: GCA_050698755.1. Lineage (GTDB taxonomy): Bacteria > Actinomycetota > Actinomycetes > Streptosporangiales > Streptosporangiaceae > Palsa-504. Next base: position 7,319 of record JBOHCK010000280.1, read on the forward strand.
CACTGGCGGCCGTCCTGCTGGCAGGCGCCGCCAACGCCTACCTGATCAACCCCGACGTCCTGCCGGCCAGCCTCGCGCTGGCCGGCACGGTGGTGGTACGTCGGCGCTTCCCGGTCGGCGCCCTGGCCGCCGCGGTCGCGATCGGCGTGGTCCAGGTGATTTTCGGCATCGGGCCGACCTTCACCGTCAGCCCGCTGCAGCCCACGTTCGCCGACATCGGCATCCTGATCCTGCTCTACACCGTCGCGGCGATGCGGCCCAGGAGGGTCTCGCTGGCGGGCCTGGCGGCGTGCCTGGTGCTGTTCGCGGCCGTGGTGGTGCGGTACAACCCGGGCGGGAACCAGCCCCGGCACCAGCTGGACTTCTTCCTAGTGACCGCCCTGCTCTACCTGCTGGTCCCGGTGAGCGTCTGGGTGCTCGGCGACTCGATGGGGTACCGGCGGGCCTACTCCGCCGCGCTGGAGGAACGCGCCATCCGGGCCGAGCGGGAGCGGGACGCCCAGGCTCAGATCGCCGCCGCAGCCGAGCGGGCCCGCATCGCCCGCGAACTGCACGACGTGATCGCCCATAGCCTCAGCGTCATGGTGGCGCAGGCCGACGGAGGCGCCTACGCCTTCGACGCGGCCCCCGAGCGGTCACGTCAGGCGGCTCTTCCGCGAATTCTGTGACGCGTCACGGATAGTGAGTTCGCTTGGAGGGATTGCGCCGGTTGCGGCTGGTGCCGAGAATGTGGCGATCCGGGATACTTGCGGCGTGTCGGCGTGACCGGGCA
>JBOHCK010000281.1:0-8073 GCA_050698755.1 Streptosporangiaceae bacterium
CGGGCGGCATCGGGCTGCTGCCCGCCACCGCCGCCGCCGAACAGGTCGCCGCCGGGCACCGCGCCTCTTTCTTCACCCAGACCACCATGTCCGGCGTCCACGCCATGGTCCGCACCACGCAGCTCGCCCCGGGCCTGGCCATGCAGCTGGCCGAGCCGCTCAACACCGTGGACGCCGAAGTGACCACCGTGGCCGCGACGCTGGCGCTGCTCAGCGCGATGGGCGTCGGCCTGGCGGCGCTGGCGGGCCGGGGCGTGGCCAGGGCCGGGCTCGCGCCGGTGGGCCGCCTGGCCGCGGTCGCAGAGCAGGTGACGGCGACCGGCAACCCGGTCGGCGAGGTCGAGGTGCACCGGGCCGACGAGCTCGGCCGGCTGGCCACCTCGTTCAATAAGATGCTGCACGCGCTGCACCGGTCCCAGGCCGCCCAGCGGCAGCTGGTCGGCGACGCCGGGCACGAGCTGCGCACCCCGCTGACCAGCCTGCGCGTCAACGTCGAGCTCCTCGCCGCCCACCCCGGCCTGCCCGAGGCAGAACGCCAGGAGATCCTCGATCGCGTGGTAGCCCAGGTCGCCGAGCTTGGCGATCTGGTGGCCAACGTCACCGAACTGGCCAAGGGCGAGTCCGCGACCACGGTGCCAGAAGATGCCGAGCTGCACGGGATCGCCGCCGCGTGCCTGCAGGCCGCGCAGCGGGACTGGCCGGGCACCCCCTTCACCGCCGATCTTGAGCCCGTCGTCGTCTACGGCAGCGCCGAGCAGCTCCAGATCGCCGTCCGCAACCTGCTGGACAACGCGGCGAAGTTCAGCCCGCCGGGGGCCCCGGTGACCGTGCGCCTGTCCGCGGGCGAGCTCACCGTGCGGGACCAGGGGCCCGGCATCGCCCCCGGCGACCTGCCGCACGTCTTCGATCGCTTCTACCGCTCGCGGTCGGCCCGGGCCGTGCCAGGCTCAGGCCTCGGCCTCTCCATCGTCCGCCAGGTAGCGGAAAGCCACGGCGGCACCGTCCAGGCCGAGTCCGGGCCAGGCCAGGGCACCGTGATCCGCCTCCGCCTGCCCGTCGCGGCCCAGCCGTCCGAGCGCGTCGGCGCCCTCACGCCGGCGGTAGGGGCCGAAGCGGCCGAACTCCGATAGCCGAGTCACAGATCAGGCCGCCGCGCGCCGTCGGCCCGGGAACTACCCCGTGATCCCGCAGGATCTCCGCTACCTTCTGCGCGATCCGCGTGTCGCCGCCGGCCGTCGGATGCAGCCGGTCCGGGACGCGCGGGAAGACCCATCGCCCGGTCAGCGGGTCCATGATGATGACGCCGTGATCCGCGGCCAGCGCGGCCGTCACGATGGCCAGGTCGGTCCGGTACACCCTGGGCGCGCGTGTCCGGCCGGGAAACACGGTCAGCAGGGCGATCCGCGCCTGCGGTGCCTCGGCCCGGATCAGCGCGATCGCCTGCGCGACCCGCTGCCGCTCGAGCGGCAGCGGCTCCCCGATATCGTCGTGGCCGGCCTGCACGATGACCAGTGCGGGCTGCAGCGCGCGCAGCCCGACCCGGGCGAGCTCGTCGGCGACCGGGCCCTGGTCCAGCAGGCCCGGGCGCACGTAGCCGGCGCCAGGATCGCCGTAGACCACGGCATCCCAGTGTTCGAGGCGGGCCAGTATCATGGCCCACGAGCTGTCCGGATCATCAGGCCCGACCCCGGCGGTGAACGATGCGCCGACGATTACCACCCGGGGCCCGCCGCCTCCCCGGGCACGCTCGAGCCCGGCCTCGCACCCGGCTAGCCCGCCAGGCGCTGGCCCATCCGGCGCCAGCCCCCGGCGCGGGGTAACGCCAGGATGCCTGTGCAGCAGGCTCCGTGCGATCCCGGGATCCGCGTGCGCCCACGGCGGCAGGGCCGTCCCCTGCGACGGTGTCCCGGGCAGCACGGCCAGCAAGCCGGCCGCAACCGCGGTCAGCACCACCCGCCGCCAGGTCACGGCCCGAGTTTCAGCGCTCCCGCCGATCGTGTCAAGGGCCGCACGCCGTTGCCCGCGACCGGAATCCCGGATCGTGAGCGGTTGCCGCTACCCTGTGACCATCCATGCGAGGGGAAAGGAAGACTGTGGCCGACGCTCAGCAGTTGCGGGAGCGCACGCTTGTCGTGCTGAAGCCGGATGCCGTCGCCCGCGGCCTGGCCGGACGTATCATCCAGCGGTTCGAGGACGTGTCGATGAAGATCATCGGCATGAAGATGCGCGAGATGGACGGGGAGTTCGCCCGCAAGCACTACTTCGACCTGGAGGAGCGGCTGGGGCCGGTCGTGTACAACGCGACCGCGGCGTTCATGCAGCGCGGGCCGGTCATCGCGTTCGTGGTCGAGGGCGAGAACGCGGTGGCCACGGTGCGCAAGATCGTGGGCTCGACCTACCCGAACGAGGCCCAGCCGGGCTCGATCCGGGGCGACTTCGCCCACCAGTCCAAGGCCGTCGCGACCGCCACCGGCAAGGCGGTGGCGAACCTGGTGCACGCCTCGGGCAACCCCGAGGAAGCGAAGTACGAAGTGGACCTGTGGTTCGACGCGAACGAACTGTTCCAGTACCGCGGCATAGCCGACGCGTTCGACTGGTGACGGGAAGCCTGCGGGGGGACCTGGACCCGCAGTCACCCGCAGTCACCCGCAGGCTCCTACTGGCGGGCCAGGTTAGGCGCTCCCTTCCGCAGCACGTATTTCTGGATCTTGCCGGTCGCGGTCTTGGGCAGCTCGCTGACGAAGGTGACGCCGCGCGGGGCCTTGAAGTGCGCCAGGTGCTCGCGCGCGAACGCGATGATCTCATCGTCGGTCGCGCTGGCGCCCTCGCGGAGCACCACGAACGCGTGCGGCGTCTCGCCCCACTTCTCGTCGGGCAGGCCCACGATCGCGGCTTCCTGGACGGCCGGGTGGCGCAGCAGTACCCCTTCGACCTCGATCGAGGAGATGTTCTCCCCGCCGCTGATGATCACGTCCTTGAGCCGGTCGCGGATTTCCACGTAGCCGTCGGGGTGGACGACCGCCGCGTCCCCGGTGTGGAACCAGCCGTCGCCCATCGCCCGCTCGGTCGCCTCGGGGTCGTGGTAGTAGCCCTCCATGACGACGTTGCCGCGGACGACGATCTCGCCGACGGCCCGGCTGTCGGGCGGCACCTCGTGGCCTTCGGGGTCCACCACGCGCAGCTCGCCGGAGGTCAGCAGCTCGACGCCGGTCCGCGCCTTGATGACCGCGCGGTCCGCCAGCGGCAGGCCCTCGTGCTCGGGCAGCGGGGCGCAGACCGTGATGAACGGCGCCGTCTCCGTCAGGCCGTAGACCTGGGTGACCTCCCAGCCGAACTCCCCTTCCAGGCGCTCGATGGTAGCCGCGGCCGGCGGGGCCCCGGCCGTCACCACGTGGACCCCGGCCGGGACCTCGCCGCGCACCGCAGGCGGCGCGCTGGCCATGGTGATCAGCACCGTGGGCGCCGCGCACAGCCAGCTCACGTGCTCGTCCCTGATCAGCCCGAAGATCGTGGCCGGGTCGACCTTGCGCAGGCAGACGTGCGTGGCCGCGGCCGCCGTCACCGTCCAGGTGTAGGTCCAGCCGTTGGCGTGGAACATCGGCAGCGTCCACAGGTACTTCTCGCCGACCCCGATCGGCAGGTGCAGCAGGGTCCCGATGGTATTGACCGCGGCGTTCCTGTGCGTGATCATCACGCCCTTCGGGCGCGCCGTAGTGCCGCTGGTGTAGTTGATGGACAGCAGGTCCCGCTCGCCGATCTCGGGGCGCGCGAAGTCAGGGTCCGCGGCGGCGATCGCCGCCTCGTAGTCGATCCACCCGTCGGCGCCTGAGGCGGCAGCGCCCTCGAAGGCCACGAAGTGCCGCACCTCCGGCATCCGGTCGCGGACGGCGGCCACGACCGCCAGGTACTCGCTGGCCACGCACACCACGGTGGCGCCGGAGTGGTTCACGATGTAGATGAAGTCTTCTGCGGTCAGCCGGTAGTTGATCGGCACCAGGACCGCCCCGATCTGCGGCACCGCGTAGAACGACTCCAGCTGCGCGTGCGTGTTCGGCGCGATCGTGGCCACCCGGTCCGACTGCGCCACGCCTAGCGCCTGCAGGGCGGAGGACCAGCGGTCGCAGCGATCGAAGAACTGCCGGTAGGACAGCCGGAGGTCGCCGTCGACGACCGCCTCGCGGTCAGCGTGCAGACGGCGGGTCCGCCGGGCGAAGTCCAGGGGCGACAACGGTGTTTCCATGGTTTCGATTGTGGCAGGCGTCCCGGTCTTGTGCCGAGTCAGCAGGTCCCGCGCCGCCTGGTCAGCGGGCCGCCCCCGGCCGGTTGCAACGGGCCTTTGATGACTGCCCGATATAACGCGATTACAAACGGTGTTATCGTCTTGTGATTGTGGTCACAGATCGTCCGGTAAACGGGCGGCGGATTTTCTGGGCGAAGTCCCGCGCCTTCCGGTGAGCTTTCTGGCATTGTTGAGCGCCAGCGGCACCTGCGCGAGGCGGGCCTGACGGCGCACCCGGTCACCCGGTCGGCTGGTGCCAGCAGGGCTTGGCCGAAAGAAGGGACTTCCTTGTCGCGTCACCGGACCGGGACTCGCCGCGATAGGCGGAAGCGGGGCCTGATCCGGCGTTTCGGTATTGTCTTTCCTGTCGCCGTATTCGCCGCCATAGCGGTCATCGGCGTCGCGGTGGGCGCCGAGATATTCGCGCCGGTATCGGCGGCCCTCAAGATCGTCCAGTCGGTCGGGGTGGTCGAGGGCAGTCACACCATGCAATTGCTGGAAGACGAGCGTGCGCAGCTCATCGCGATGACGGACGCCGCGCGCACGCTGACCGTGGCCGCCGGGCCGCAGCTGGCGTCCCCGTCCCAGGTCGCCGCGGCCAACCCGGGCACCGGCGGGACGAGCGGGCCGATCATCTACGTGACCTCGGTGCCGCCGGATCCGAACACCGCGCAATCAATTGCCTACAACATGATGGGCAGCTTCGGTTTCAGCCCGGCGACCTATTTCGGCTGCCTGGTCGACCTATGGAACCACGAAAGCGGCTGGCGGTACGACGCGGAAAACCCGAGCGGCGCGTACGGCATCCCGCAGGCGGACCCGGGCAGCAAGATGGCCAGCGCCGGGGCCGACTGGGAGACGAACCCGGCCACCCAGATCAGATGGGGGCTTGGGTACATCAAGGCGCTATACGGGAACCCGTGTAATGCCTGGGCTTTCGACGATAGGAACGGGTACTACTGATCGCCGGCCGCTGCGACGCGTGCCCGTTATCCGACCTGGTGAGAATTTTCGTCTCCAGTGTGAGTTTCATCATAAGGGCCTCGCCCGGCGTTCGCGCAGCGCTGAACGCTTAGGTGAACAAGGGCTTTCCGTTCATCGACAGCCAAACCGCGGAATGCGGTGATCTACGTCACACCAGTTATCGGTCACCGATCGCATTGACGTCCGGCATGGTTGATACCCGACAGCACCTCGCCTGCGGGATGGCAACCTCGAGTGAGCCCGGCGCCCTGACCCGCGCCAAGTCCCGCACGCAGATGCCTGCCACGTCGGTGTGGCAGTTGCTATCGGGGGTGAAACAAGTCGCGTGATACGCGAACCACGGAAAGGTTCCCTTGCCACGGCATCGGACTGTCCCATCCAATCGATCCAAGGCAGTTGCCCTCATCGCGGCCGGCGCGTTCTCCGTCGTCGGTGCCGCGTCCGCGGCCGCAGCCACCTGGACCAGGGAGCCCGCCCGGGCCCCGGCGGGTACGGCGCAGGCCGCAGCCGTCATCGCGCGCCCGGCCATCGCGGTGCGGGTACCCCGGACGCCAGCCTCCCCGCAGGCCGTCAGCCTGGCGGTCCGCGCGTTCCAGATCCGGGCCGTGCAGGCCGCGCACGCAGCCGCCCAATGGCAGGATGAGCGGCGCCGGGCCGAGCGAAGGGCCGCGGAGGCCCGCGCCCGCGCCGTGGCACTAGCGGCCCAATCCCGGGCGGCCCAGTCCCAGGCAGCACAGTCCCAGGCAGCACAGTCCCAGGCAGCCCAGTCCCAGGCGGAGCAGCCGCAGCAGCAGGAGGCGAGCACTCCGACGGCCCAGCCCGTCGCATCCGGCTCGCCCGAGCAGATCGCGGAGGCCATGCTCGGCTCGTTCGGCTGGTCGTCCAGCCAGTTTTCCTGCCTCTACCCGCTCTGGGAGCATGAGAGCGGGTGGAGCGTGACCGCCGCCAACCCGGACGGTGCCTACGGGATCCCGCAGGCGCTGCCGGGCGGCAAGATGGCCAGCGCCGGACCCGACTGGCAGACTGACGCGGCCACGCAGATCAGGTGGGGCCTGGAGTACATCCAGAGCACCTACGGGTCCCCGTGCGGGGCCTGGGGCCACGAGCAGGCCACCGGCTGGTATTAGGACAGCAGGACAGTGGGACCACGGTGCCGTGACTGCCTCGCGGCAATCACGGCACCGTGGCGAACGTCTCCGCCATCTCGTCGAACACCGGCCGGAGCTGGGTCCACTGGGCGGCCGGCGCGGTCATGTACAGCGCGTACGACTGCGAGCCCGCGGGGGTTTGCAGGACGAAGAGCAGGTCGATGACTTCCTGCTGGACGCCCTGGTCGTCCCAGGTGAACTTCCAGAAGGCCCCGGGCGTGCCGCGGATGTTGGTGGCCTGCAGCCCGAGCTGGGTGTAGCCGGGGAAGCGGTTCAGCGAGTTCGCCTTGATGTACCGCGCCTCTTGCACCATGTTGTTCGGGAACGTGTGCGGCGTCAGGTCGATGAGGATGTTCGCGTTTGCCGATTGATCCCGCAGGTACGTCTGGTAGCCGCTGACGGAGGACATCCAGTTGGGCGGCTGGGCGAGGCTGAATCCGGCGTTCTCGTTCGACGCGGCCGGCTGGGAGTAGGTCGTGAACCCGGCCGGGAGCGGGCCGGTCCTGATCATGTTGATCGCGTCGACGATCTGCGTGTTGGCGGACGGGAGCGTTGTGCCCCCGCCGGCCGGCGTGGACGCGGACCCCGGCCCCGTGGCCGGCGTGCTCGCGGGAGACGAAGTATTGCCCAGCGGCGTGCTGCTGCTCGTGTTGTGCCTGAGCAGGAAGACGGTCGTGGCCCCCGCGATCGCCCCCACCACGGCCAGCGCGACAAGAATCTTCCACCACCCGCCAGACCGCCGCCTGGGCGGCGGCGCGGTCGGCTCGTACTTCGGCCAGGTGTCCGGCGGGGCGGCGGGGCCGCCCCTGGCCGCCGGAGCCGGGCTGGCGGCGGGGCCAGCTTCGTAGGCGGCCCCCGACCAGGGCCGGCCGGCCCCGGACCGGGGCGCGGGGTCATACCAGGAGGAGAAATCGGGCGGCGGTCCGGTCGGCGGCGCGTCGCCGAAGGCCAGCTCGGTGTGGGTCGGCGCCGTGTCAGCGGCGGATCCCTGCCCGCCGTAGGTGCCGGCGCTCGCCTGGGCCGCCCCCGCTGGCTCGCGCGTGATGGTCTGCTCAGGGACACCGGGGCGATCCGGCGCGGCCGGACCCGGGGCCGGGGCAACTGGGGGCGGGGGCGGCGACTGGGACAGGGAGGTGGGCTCGTACCCGCTCGGCGCGGACCCGGTCCTGGTCGGCAGCTGGGGCAGCACCTCGCTGATCATCCGCGTGGCCGTGGCGGCGTCCGGGCGGTCCGCTGGCTCCCGGCGCAGCAGCGCGGCGATGACCGGGGCGAGCGCGCCCGCGGTCGGCGCCACCGGCGCCTCTTCGTTGATGATGGCGGACATGGTGGTGATCGCCCCGCCGCGCCGCTCGAACGGGCCGTGCCCCTCGACGGCCGCGTACAGGGTGGCGCCGAGCGACCACAGGTCCGAGGCCGGCGTCGCGTCCTCGCCGCGGATGCGCTCGGGCGCCGTGAACCCCGGCGATCCCATCACCATGCCGGTCTGGGTGAGCCTGGTATCGCCGGCGAAGGTGGCGATGCCGAAGTCGGTCAGGACCGCGTGGTCGTCCCGGCCGAGCAGCACGTTGCTCGGCTTGACGTCCCGGTGCAGGACCCCGGCGGCGTGCGCGGAGCTCAGCGCGGCGAGCAGCTGGCGGCCCATCTCGGCGGTCCGCCGCGGCG
>JBOHCK010000282.1:0-8052 GCA_050698755.1 Streptosporangiaceae bacterium
ACGCCTGGCCGAGCGCCTCACCGAGCAGGACCCGCAGCGGCTGGCGGCCGCCGTCTCCGACCCATTCGTCGACGCCGTCCTGCCGCCGTCGGAGGCTCAGGCGGGAAAATTCGCTGGGGCTCAGGGGCCCGGATGTGGTCGGGTCTGTCATTGTTAGTTGAGGATTAGCAAGTACCCGGGGTCTCACGTGGGGAGCATGTCCGCCCATGACGGTTAATTCTGACGTGGCAGGTGCGCCCGTGCGGGCACGTCGTCCGCTCGGACCGCATTACAAGTGGATCGCGCTGTCTAACACGACGCTTGGCATGCTGATGGCGACGATCAACCAGTCGATCGTGCTGATCGCGCTGCCTGATGTCTTCCACGGCATCGGGCTGGACCCGCTGAGTCCCGGGAATACCAGCTACCTGCTGTGGATGTTCATGGGGTTCCTGGTGGTGTCTGCGGTCCTGGTGGTGTCGTTCGGCCGGCTGGGCGACATGTTCGGCCGGGTGCGGATGTACACGCTAGGCTTCGCGATCTTCAGCGTGGCCTCGATCTTCCTGACCGTGACCTGGATGCACGGCGCGGACGGGGCGATGTGGCTGATCATCTGGCGGGTCGTGCAGGGCATAGGCGGCGCGTTCCTGTTCGCCAACGCCGCCGCCATCGTCACCGACGCGTTCCCGGCTAACCAGCGCGGCCGCGCCCTCAGCGTGAACTCGATCGCGGCTATCGCCGGGTCGTTCATCGGCCTCATTCTCGGCGGCGTCCTCGCCCCGGTGAACTGGCACCTGATCTTCCTGGTCTCGGCACCGATCGGCGTGTTCGGCACCATATGGGCCTACCTCATGCTGCATGACATCGGAGTGCGCAAGCACGCGCAGATGGACTGGTGGGGCAACCTCCTGTTCGCCGCCGGCCTGATCGCCATCCTGGTCGGCATCACCTACGGCCTGCTGCCCTACGGCGGGCATCCGATGGGCTGGACCAACCCATGGGTGCTCACCGCGCTGTTCGGCGGCCTCGCGCTGCTGGTCATCTTCGTGTACGTCGAGACCAAGGTCGCCGAGCCGCTGTTCCGTATCTCGCTGTTCAGGATCCGGGCGTTCGCCGCCGGGAACGTCGCGAGCCTGATGCTGGCGATGGGCCGCGGCGGCATGCAGTTCATGCTGATCATCTGGCTGCAGGGCATCTGGCTGCCGTTGCACGGCTACGACTTCAGCCAGACCCCGCTGTGGGCCGGCATCTACCTGGTGCCCTTGACGCTCGGCTTCCTGGTGTCCGCGCCGCTGTCCGGAGTACTGTCCGACAAGTTCGGCCCGAAGGCGTTCACCGTGGGCGGCGCGCTGCTGACGGGATCGAGCTTCCTGCTGCTGATATTCGTCCCTGTGGACTTCTCCTACTGGGAGTTCGCGCTGGTCATAGCCCTCAACGGCTTCGGTTCCGGCCTGTTCTTCTCGCCGAACTGGGCGGAGATGATGAACTCGCTCCCGCCCGACCGGCGCGGCGCGGGTGGCGGCATGATCGCCACCTTCCAGAACTCCGCGTTCGTGCTGTCGATCGGCATCTTCTTCACCTTGATGGTGGCCGGCCTGTCCAGCAAGCTGCCGGGGGCCATGCTCAGCGGGCTCACCGCGCAGGGCGTCCCGGCCGCCACGGCCGCGCCGATTTCGCACCTGCCCCCGATCGGCGTGCTGTTCGCCTCCTTCCTCGGCTACAACCCGATGCAGCAACTGCTCGGCCCGCTGCTGCATCATCTGACCCCGGCGCACGCGGCCTACGTGACGGGCCGGGAGTTCTTCCCGCACCTGATCACTGGGCCGTTCCACAGCGGTCTCGGCGTGGCCTTCGGGTTCGCCATCGCGGCCTGCGTGACCGCGGCCGTGGCCTCGGCGCTGACGGGCCGGCGCCCGCCGGCACCTGCCGCGCGCGAGCCACTGGGCTACGAACTGGCCGCCGTGGCCGCGGAAGGCGGCTTCGAGCCCGCCGAACTCGTCGTCCCCGCCGCCTCGGAACAGATCACCGAACCGCCCGACCAGCCCGACTAAAGGGGGCCATCCGTTCCTCTCGACCGGTCGAGACAGTAGCGGCGAGCAGCGCGATCGCTGCTGCCTCGGCTTCCGGCAGGCCGACCAGGGCCAGGACGGCGGGCGTCACGATCGTGACGTCGGGGAACGTGTGGGTCAGGCCGTTCGGCAGACCGTGGACGGGCGCACCCAGTTGCGCGACGAATTTCTCCAGCCGCCGCTCGTGGCCGGGCCGACCTGACAGGATCGTCCCTACCCCGGCCTCAAACGGATTCCACGCCCCGGGGATTGGCGCGCCATGGTCTGCGTCGGTACCAAGGACGCGGGCCACCCGGTCCACGATGTGGATCAGACCCTCCCAGTAGGGCAGGTGAGCACGCAGCACGAGACACCTGCCTGCCGGGCCGTCGGCGTGGCCAGGTGAGACTTCCAGCAGCCCGGGTGACCCGGCCACGGTGATCGTGCGCCGGTAGGTGTCACCGTCGATGACCTCCACTCCGGGGATCGCCCGGGCGGCGAGGAACGATGTGACCGCGTCCCAGTCGTAGTCAGGCGCCACCGGCAGCCGCAGCGCCAACCCGCCGTCGGCGGCGAGCCGGTCCGCTCGATGCCGCCGGCCGCGCAGACTGGCCGGTGAGTCGTCAAATACCTCCTGCATGGTCCGGTTGAACTGGCGCAAACTGCCGAACCCGGACGCGAACGCCACGTCGAGGACCGTCAGGTCGGTGTCATCAAGCAGTCGCCGCGCGAAGTGCGCCCGCCGCGACCGGGCGAGCTGGTCAGGAGTGGCGCCCAAGTGCTTGAGAAACAGCCGCCGCAGGTGTCGAGGCGACATCCCAACCTGCTCGGCCAGCGCGACTTCGGTTCCGCCGTTATCCAGGACGCCGCCGATGATCAATTGCACCGCCTCGCACACGATCTCGGGCGGGCTCGATCCCACGGGTCCGGCCACCCGGTATGGCCGGCAGCGATGACATGCCCGGAAACCTGCTGCCTCCGCCGCAGCCGCGAGCTCGAAGGTTCGGGTGTTCTGCGCCAAGGGCCGCGCGCCGCAGCCAGGCCGGCAGTAGATGCCGGTCGTGGCGACGGCGCAGTACGTGGTCATGTCCTAGATATACGCAAGGGGACTGACAAGACTCCGGCCATATCAGGACGCCAGCCCGGACGCTTGTCCGGATGTGGCCAGACTCAGGGCGGTCCTGGCGGCCAGGCTGGGCGGCGGTAAGCCAATCCTCCCCGCGATCACCACATGCCCTTGTCCTCGTCCGGAAGGTGCCCGCCGTGCAGATACGTAACGCTGAGGTCTTCGCGAGCCTGCACCGGGCCGGTGCGCCGTTGCTGCTGGCGAATGCCTGGGATGTCGCCTCGGCGGTTGCGATCGAAGCCGCCGGCGCGAAGGCGATCGCCACGACCAGCGCCGGGGTCGCCTGGTCGCTCGGCGTGCCAGACGCGGCCGGGCTGGGCGCCAGGCAGGCCGCAGAGGTCATCGCGCGGATCGCCGCGGCGGTCTCAGTACCTGTGTCCGCCGACATCGAGGCCGGCTACGGCGATTCTCCTGATGCCGTCGCGGCGACCGTGCTGGCCGCGGTCCAGGCCGGAGCGGTGGGAGTCAACCTCGAAGACCGGCGAGAGGGGGCCTTGCTGTTCGAGACCGCGCAGCAGGCCGATCGGCTCGCCGCGGCCCGGGCGGCGGCCGGGGACGTGCGCGTCTGGATCAACGCACGAACCGACGTGTTCCTCAGCGGCGCCTACGCCTCGACGGCCGCGGCCGTCGAGGCCGTCCTCGAGCGAGCCGCCGCCTATCACGCGGCGGGCGCGGACAGCCTGTTCGTTCCCGGGCTGGTCGACCTGGAGGCCATCGCGGAGCTAGTGGCCGGGCCGCTGCCTGTGGCGGTGATGGCCTGGCCTGGCGCGCCGACCGTGGCTCAGCTGACCGCCGTCGGCGTGGTCCGGATCAGCCTCGGGTCGGCGATCGCCGAGGCCGCTTACGGGCTCGCCGCCCGGGCGGCTGCGGAGCTATTTACCACCGGAACCTATGACACGAGCGCGAACGGGTTCGGCTACCAGGCCATGAATGACGCCCTATCACGGCAAAGACCCCGCGCGTGACTACCATGCGATGGTGATCGACGCGCACCACCACCTGTGGGACCTGGGGTGGTGGGCTGGACGGACCTGACCGCCCTCGCTGTCGCCGGCGCGGTGGCCGGGCTCCGGGCGCTGCCCGGCGGGGAGTTCCTGTGCGGCATCCGGCACCTGGGCGGGCCGCCCGCCGATTCGCAAGAAGAAGGCACGGACGGGCCATGGGCTGCCGCGATCCGCAGCCTGGCGGCCCTGCCCAACGTGACGTGCAAGCTGTCCGGCGCCCACACCAGCCCGGCCCGCGCCAGCGACCTGCGCCCTTACTACGAGACCGTGCTGGCCGCCTTCGGCCCCGATCGCCTCATGTTCGGAACCGACTGGCCGGTGTCCGCGCTCGTGGCCACCTACGGCGAGGTATGTGACCTGTACCGGGAGCTGACCGGCCAGCTCAGCAGCGCCGAGCAGGAGATGATCTTCGACGGCACCGCCCGCCGGGTATACCAGCTGCCCGACTAGCAGGTCCGGCAAGGACGTGCTCGGTCGGCCTGGAAAATCAGAACCGAGGCCCCAAGTTCCCTGAGCTTGTCGGCTTCAGTCCGGCGCTGAAGGCGCTGGTTCTGGGACCAGGGAATGGACCAGGAGCCTGCCCGGGCGGTGCGGGTCGCGGGACCAGGTGAGCCACCATCGGCTGCGTGGCGTGTTGATCCATATCGTGTATGCGGTCACCTCGGGCGGGACCGTGCTCTGATCGCCAAGTCGATAGAGGTGCCGTCGAGCGCGCCGACTGCCCGGTCCGCCGGCTAGATCCGGGTCATCGCTATCTTCGCGGTAAGGGGCCGCAGCGATCAGTCCCTTGATCGCTTCCCGTACCCGCTCGTACTCGACGCCGCCTGCATCCTTCAGGGCGGCGTATGCGACTTGGGCCGGGGGTTGGCCATCAATCAGGTCATCTTTGTCCGCGTAGAACGCGACCGAGTAGGGCGTGGTCACAGCTCATCATCAGTTAGTTCCGCTGCCACTCCGCAGTCGACGGCGGCGGCGTTCAGGGACGATGCGATGCGGGCGGCCTCGCGGGGGTTGCGCTTCCACATGAGCGCTTCCGCCCGGGTGACATCGGTGGGTATCGGATGCAGTGTGATCACGCCGTCCTCATCCTCGAACCGCATGTACGGCGTCCGCGGGTGACCCAGGGGCCCTCGCCCACGGTCATCGGTGATTATCACTTCAGCCGGTACGGTCATCCCCTCAGCCTCAGCCTCCGCCGTTCCGCGTGCCGCTGTCTGCTTCAATCATACCCCATGGGGCGCATGCCCCATGGGGTATTCGCCCGCAGGGGAGTCGCAGGCTTTCGCCTCTCGCCCGTAGAAGGCGCCCCCACTTGCGGTGGACAGCCTCACTCCGTGAACGAGTTCAGCTGTCCCCCGGTTCGATCTGGCCCGTACTAAACCTCAATTGACGCCGTAGCGGCCGCCGGTCGCCAGCTGACAAGATCGGCGGCAAGTTCGATGTCAACTTCGGTGCCCAATCGGCCACGTATGGGAAAGGGATGCCCAGAAGCAGGCGATAGGTCGCTGACCTGCATGAACTCGGTGGAGCTGAGGGGATTTGAACCCCTGACCCCCTCGATGCGAACGAGGTGCGCTACCGGACTGCGCTACAGCCCCGAGAACCTGAGCTAGCGTAGCAAACTCGCGACCGTGCCCGCGTTCCGTATCACCTGAGCCCCCGGCCAGCCGATAGCTGGATCAGACCTCGCGCCCGCGCTGGTCAGCCGCTAACTTGAAGACCGCCGCAGTTGATTACGGGAACTCCAGCGGAGCGCACATGGGATTCGTCCGTCGCCCATCGCCGACAGCCGCATCGGCAGCGGCCGCCCTGGTGATGACGTGCCTGGCCGGGTGCCAGACCGCGGCGGGCTGCGCGCCGGTCAAGCAGGGGGCCGGGACCCCCTCGATCTGGAACCCGCTGCCCTCCTTCACCGACGTCAAGCAGGACGGCCAGCTCGGGGACATCAAGAACCTGACGTCGTTCTACACGGCCGCCGAGCATGGCACCCTCCCGGCGGTGTCGTGGATCGCCCCCACCCAGGCCAACAGCGACCACCCGCCCGCGAACCTGGCCACCGGCCAGGCCTACGTGACCAACCTGATCAACACGATCATGCGCGGGCCCGACTGGGACTCCACCGCGATCTTCCTGACCTGGGATGACTGGGGCGGGTTCTACGACCACGTGGTCCCGCCGGTGGTCGACCAGAACGGCTACGGCCTCCGGGTGCCCGCCCTGGTCATCAGCCCGTACGCCAGGCCGGGCTACATCGACCACCAGATCCTGTCCTTCGACGCGTACAACAAGTTCATCGAGGACGACTTCCTGGGCGGCGCCAGGCTGAACCCCGCGACCGACGGCCGGCCCGACCCGCGTCCCGACGTCCGCGAGGACGAGAAGATCCTCGGCGACCTGATCGCGGACTTCGACTTCAGCCAGCCGCCGAGGCCGCCCGTGCTGCTGCCCACCCATCCCGCGCCCGGGCCAGCTTCGACACCGGGGTGACCGGCCTCCATGATGGGCATCATCCGGCCACCGTGCCGACCCCGAGGAGGTGCGCGATGACGACGGCCCCCGGCTGTCCCGTCGACGAGTCGTTCGACCCGCTCTCGCCCGAATTCCTCGCCGACCCCTACGCGGTCATGGCGGCGCTCGACCTGGACGGCGCGCCCGTCTTCTTCGCCCCGTCGATCGGCTATTACGTGGTCACCAGGTACGCCGACATCGAGGAGGTGTTCCGCGACCCGGCCACCTATTCGGCGGCGGTGGCCCAGGCGCCGCTGGTCCCCCTGGTGGCAGAAGCCCAGCGGATCCTGCTGGCCGGCGGGCACAAGCCCCAGCCGAGCATGGTCAGCCTGGACGAGCCGGAACACGCCAGGCTGCGCAAGCCGGCCGCCCGCGCGTTCAGCATGAAGCGTGTCGCCGCCCTGGTCCCCACCATCGAGGCGACGGCCGCGCGGCTGCTCGACGGGATCCCGGCCGATGCGCAAGAGTTCGATCTGGTCGCCGCGCTGGCCTTCCCGCTGCCGGCCAACATCGTCTTCTCCCTGATGGGCGTGCCCGAGCAGGACTACGCGCGGTTGAAGCAGTGGTGCGGGTACCGGGCCGCCCTGGCGTGGGGGCGCCCGGCCCCGGAGGATCAGGTGGAGATCGCGACCGCGATGGCCGCCTACCGGAAGTACCTGCGTGACCTGGTGGACGTCAAGGTCCGCGAGCCCGGCGACGACGTGACCAGCGGCCTGATCGCCATCCACGAGGAGGACCCGGACCGGCTGACGCTTGATGAGATCTCCTCGATCCTGTTCTCGCTCTCGTTCGCCGGGCACGAGACCACGACCGGGCTCATCGGAAACACCGCGCGGCGCCTGCTCGAGGACCCTGATCGCTGGGCGCAGGTCGCCCGGCGCCCGGACCTGATTCCCGCTGCGGTGGAGGAGAGCCTCCGCTACGACCCCTCCGTGCCGGTCTGGCGCCGGGTCACCACCCGTCCGGTCACGCTGGCCGGCGTTGAGCTGCCCCAGGGCGCCAGGCTGTTCCTCTGGCTGGCGGCGGCGGGCCGGGACGCCGCGGCGTTCGCCGCGCCCGACGAGTTCGACCTGCACCGTCCCGATGCCGGACGCCACCTGGCTTTCGGTAAGGGCCTGCACTTCTGCCTGGGCGCGAACCTCGGCAAGCTGGAGGCGCAGATCGCCCTCGCCGAGCTAGCCCGCCGCTACCCCCGGCTCAGGCTCTCACCCGACCAGGAACTGACCTTCCACCCGAACATCTCGTTCCGGGGCCCCCAGATCCTGAAGGTCCGCACCTACGAGTGATCTGCCAGTCGACCCCGTGCGCTGCAGTCCCACCCTCCTCTCGCGACACAGGGCGTGCAGCGGCCCGCGCTCAGTCACCCACCGCGCGCAGCTTGGCGTCC
>JBOHCK010000283.1:0-8049 GCA_050698755.1 Streptosporangiaceae bacterium
CCAGGAAGATTCGTTAGTAAGCGGCAACCATCTAGTTCGAAAACAGATGCTAGCCAAGCAGGTCAGCGGGGACGGTGACGATCCGGGAGCGCAGGTACTCCCCTAGGCCCTTGGCTTGCGGGTCGGGCCGGGCGGTGGCGGAAACGCCGGGTGCGAGCAGCCCGTGGACGACGAAGTTGAGGGCCAGCAGGTTCGGCAGTTCGTAGCGGTCGATGTCAAGGGTGGCCGCCTCGGTGAGCAGCTCCCTGAATCGCTCGGTAGTCAGGTGATGGCGCAGCCAGGCGTACGCGCGGGGGCTGACCGCCCACAGGCCCACGTTCGCGTCGCCGCCCTTGTCGCCCGAACGCGCGCCGCATAGCCGCCCGAGCGGGATCTCCGCCAGCGGGTCGGCGAGTCCGTCGTCGGCGTCCCAGGGCACGGCGCTGGCCAGCGGGGCGGCGGTCGCGTCGCGGGAGCCGACGGTATGCGGCACGATGCGCGAGGTCCCGTCGGGCAGGTGCACCGTCTGGGTGACCACCGTCGCGGGGACGAGCGCGGGCCAGTAGACGCCGTAGGCGCTGGCCGAGACGGGCGGGGTGGTGGTGTGGAAGCCGGCGTAACCACCGAGGGCCAGCTCGATGATGGCGTCGGAAAACGCGCGGCCCGCCTGGCGCTCGTCCTGGTCCTTGACGGTGATCCGCAGGTGCGCGGTGGCCAGTTCGTTGGACGGCGCGTCCGGGCGGTCGAAGCGGAGCAGCCTGACGTCCACCTCCTCAGGCTGGCCGGCTTCGCCGAGCAGCCCGAACAGCAGGCTCGTCGCGTAGGAGGCCTTCTCCTCGATGTCGAGGCCGGTCAGGACCATCGTCATCGTGCTGCGGTAGCCGCCGAGCATGTTCAGCGCGACCTTGAGGGTGTCCGGGGGCGGGCTGCCCTTCGTGCCGGTCAGCGCGACCCGGTCCGGGCCGGCCTGCTCGAGCCGCAGGGTGTCGAAGTGCGCGACGACATCGGGGTTGAGGTAAGCGGGGTCGCCGATCTCGTAAAGGAGCTGGGCGGTGACGGTGCCGACCGACACGATTCCGCCGGTGCCCGGGTGCTTGGTGATGACGCTGGTGCCATCGGCGGCGACCTCGGCGATGGGGAAGCCTGGGTAACGGCGTTCGGTGATCTCGTCGAGGAAGCTGTAGTTGCCGCCAGTGGCCTGCGGGCCACACTCGATGACGTGCCCGGCGGCGACGGCGCCGGCCAGGGCAGCCCAGTCGTCGCGGCGCCAGCCGTGCCACCAGGCGGCGGGGCCGACCACCAGGCTGGCGTCGGTGACCCGCGGGCAAACGACGACGTCCGCGCCCGCCTGCAGAGCCGCCACGATGCCCCACCCGCCGAGGTAGGCGTTCGCGGTGACCACCGGCAGGTCCGACTTGGCCAGCGGCAGCCCGGTATCGAGGTTGGTGAACTCGTGACCGGCGGCCCGCAGGTCACCGAGGGCCGGGGCC
Organism: Streptosporangiaceae bacterium; assembly: GCA_050698755.1. Classification (GTDB taxonomy): domain Bacteria; phylum Actinomycetota; class Actinomycetes; order Streptosporangiales; family Streptosporangiaceae; genus Palsa-504. The sequence continues at coordinate 1,470 of JBOHCK010000283.1, forward strand.
AGGTCGTCGCCGGTGAGGTAGGCGATCCGGGCGGGCAGGCCGAGCCGCACCGCCAGTTCGGTGATCTGGTTGGCCAGGCCGGCCGGGTTGAGCCCGCCTGCATTGACCACGACCTTGACGCCGCGCTCCAGGCAGGTGCCGAGCACCTCCTCCATCTGGCGCAGGAACGTGGTGGCGTAGCCGAGGCTGGGGTCCTTACGGCGGGCCTTCCACAAGATGAGCATGGTGAGCTCGGCGAGGTAGTCACCGGTCAGCACGTCGATCGGGCCGTCCAGCATCTCCCTGGCCGCGCTGAAGCGGTCTCCGTAGAACCCAGAGCAGTTCGCGATACGCACGGGCCGGGGCTCCGGCATCGGCTACCTCCGCGGGTCCGAGGGTGGAAGGGAAGGGTCCGGGGGTGGAGCGGAGAGGTCGGGGGGCGAGGCGGAGAGGTCGGGGGCCGAAGCGCGGGGGTCCGGGGGTGGAGAGGAGAGGTCGGGGGACGAGGCGGAGAACTGCCCGGGGTGCCGCCCGGGACCCGGCGGGCCCGCGAAGGCCTGCGCGATCGCTATCCACTGCCGGGCGCTCTGGCCCTCGACGGCCAGGTCGAGGTCGTCGCGGTGCCTGCGCTGCGTCACCAGCAGGCAGAAGTCGAGGGCGGGGCCGCTGGCCCGGTCGGCGGAGTCGGCGGGCCCCCAGGTCCAGATGGCCCCGGACGGGGCAGTCAGCGCGACGTAAACGGGAAGATCCGGCAGGGGCAGCCCGTGGGCCACGTAACTGAACGCCCGGGCGCCGACGCCGATGTGGGCGACGTGCCGTAGCCGGTCGGTCGGCTCGCGGGTCACGCCGAGGGCGTCCGCGATGTCCTGGGTGTGCGCCCAGGTCTCCATGAACCGGGCTGTCAGCGACGACGCGGCGCTCATGGCCGGGCCGAACCACGGCACCCGGAGGCCTGGATCCAGCCCGGCGAACGTGCCGAGCAGCATCGCGCGGGACGCGTCGAACCAGGCCAGGATCTGCGCCCCGCTGCGGTCACGGTACCGGGCGGCGAGCGCGTCGGGGTCGATGGCGGCGTCAGGGGCCTGCATCGCGGCGAGGTCGGCGGCGAATTCCTCCGGGCGGACGGCCGACTTGACCGCCATCTCGTCGAAGTAGGCCAGGTGGCCGATCTGGTCGGCGATGGTCCAGCCCGGCGCTGGCGTGGGCGTCAGCCAGCCGTCCTCGGGCAGGTCGGCAACCAGGGCGCGGGTGACCGCCGTCTCCGTGGCCAGATCCCCGGCCAGCGCGTACATGTCTACCGGCACGACCTCACCTCTCTCATGCGCCGTCCCCCGCGGCGGGGGTGGGGGGTGCGGTCCGGCCGTCCGCCGCCGGGGTGAGGGTTGGGGACGCGGACGGGGCGGGGGATGCGGCGCTGCCGTCCTGCGGAGTGGGGGCGGGGTCCAGCACGGCGAGGATCTGGCCGCCGCTGACCTGCTCCCCCGCCTTGGCACGCAGTTCGGCGACGACCCCGTCGGCGGGCGCGGCGACCGTCTGCTCCATCTTCATCGCCTCCAGCACGAGCAGCGGCTGGCCGGCGGTCACCACCGTGCCGACCTCGGCCAGGACGCGCCTGACGACACCGGGCATCGGCGCGAGCAGCGATCCGGCGGGCCCGGCGTCATCGGCGTCCCCGAACCTGGGCGCTTCGGCCAGCGCGTTCGATCCGTTGCTGGCGTCAACGTACGTAATCGCGCCGACGCGGTGCACCTGGTACACCCGGCGCGTCCCGTCGACCTCGACATCGACACGGTCTCCGGTCGCCGCGTGGACGAGGATGGTCTCCCCCACCGCCGTGTCGTTGACGGAGGCGCGGACGGCCTGGACCCCGGCCTGGACCCCGGCCTGGACCCCGGCCTGGGCCCCAGGTCCTGACACGCGGTACGCGACGGCGTACGTCTCCCCCGCGGCGGTGTACGTGACGCGCTGCGGCACGGACCAGACGTTGCGCCAGCCGGACGGGAGGCCGCCGAGGACCGGGGCCTGCGCCCGGTTGACCGCCTGCCGGGCCACGGCCGCGACCAGGGCGTGCAGCGCCGTGGCCCCGCCGGCCCGCGAGGCAACCAAGGCGGCGGGGTCGTGGCGGGTCAGGTAGCCGGTGTCGGTGGCGCCGGCCAGGAAGTCCGGCTCGCGCAGGATGGCCGCGAGCAGGTCGCGGTTGGTGGCGACGCCGTGGATCTCGGCGGCCTCGAGTGCGCGGGCGAGGCGCCTGGCCGCATCGGCGCGGGTTCGGCCGTGCGCGATCACCTTGGCCAGCATCGCGTCGTAGTGCGGGCTGACCACCGATCCGTCACCGAAGCCGGCCTCCACCCGGACCCTGGGCCCCGCCGGGATCGCGAACCTGTGCAGGACGCCGGTGACGGGCAGGAACCCGGCCGCGACGTCCTCGGCGTACAGGCGGGCCTCGATGGCGTGGCCGGCGATCGCCGCGCCGGTGACCTCAGGGGCCAGCGGCTCGCCCTGGGCGATGCGCAGCTGCCATTCCACCAGGTCCAGCCCGGTGACCTCCTCGGTGACCGGGTGCTCGACCTGGAGCCGGGTGTTGACCTCGAGGAAGAAGAACGACCCGTCGGGGTCCAGGACGAACTCCACCGTGCCCGCGCCGAGGTAACCGATCGCCCGCCCGGCGGCCACGGCCGCGGCGGTGAGCGCGGCGCGCAGGCCGGAGCCCACGGCCGGCGACGGGCACTCCTCGACGATCTTCTGGTAGCGGCGCTGGATCGAGCACTCGCGCTCGAACAGGTGGACCACGGTGCCCTCGATGTCGCCGAGGATCTGCACCTCGACGTGCCGCGGGTCCACGACGAACCGCTCGAGGAACACGGTCCCGTCGCCGAACGCCGACGCCGCCTCCCCCGACGCGCCGCGCACCGCGTCCGCTAGCTCCGCGGGGTCGCGGACCAGCCGCATCCCGCGCCCGCCGCCGCCGAACGCCGCTTTGACCAGCAACGGGAAACCTACCTGCGCCGCGGCGCCGGCCAGGTCCGTGTCGTCCGGGTTCGTGACGGTGACACCGGGCAGGACCGGTACCCCAGCGGCCGCCATCAGCGCCTTGGCCTCGATCTTGGAGCCCATCGCGGCGATCGTCGGCGGAGGCGGGCCCACGAAGATCAATCCGGCCCGCACGCAGGCCCGGGCGAACGCCGCGTTCTCCGAGAGGAAACCGTAGCCGGGATGGACCGCGTCGGCCCCGGTGGCGGCGGCCGCTGCGACGATGAGGTCGCCGCGCAGGTACGTGTCGGCCGGCGCCGCCCCCGGCAGCCGGACCGCCTCGTCCGCCTGCGTGACGTACGGCGCCTCGGCGTCCGGGTCGGAGTAGACGGCGACGGTGGCGATGCCGAGGGCGTGCGCGGTGCGCGTGATCCTGGCCGCGATCTCGCCGCGGTTGGCGATCAGCAGCTTGCCGATGGGCCCGGTCCGCACCGGTGGCCCAGTCATCGGCATCACAGTCATCTCCATCACATCCGGAACACGCCGAAGCCGCGGCGCCCCGCCACGGGACCTGAATGCGCGGCCGACAGGGCCAGGCCCAGCACGGTGCGGGTGTCGCGCGGGTCGATGATCCCGTCGTCGTACAGGCGCGCGGTGACGAAGAACGCTTGCGACTCGGCCTCGATCTGGGCCTCGATCGCGGCCGTGCGGGCCTTGTCTGCCTGCTCGTCGAACGGCCGGCCCGTGGCCTGCGCGGAAGCCCGGCCGACGATGGACAGCACCCCGGCCAGCTGCACCGCGCCCATGACGGCGAGCCGGGCGCCGGGCCAGGCGAACACGAACCGCGGGTCGAAGGCGCGGCCGGACATGCCGTAGTTCCCCGCGCCGAACGACGACGCCATCGTGATCGTCAGGTGCGGGACCCCCGAGTTGGTCACCGCGTTGATCATCTTCGCGCCGTCCTTGAGGATGCCGCCCTGCTCGTAGCTCGTGCCGACCATGTACCCGGTCGTGTTCTGCAGGAAGACCAGCGGCGTGTCGGTCGAGTTGGCGAGCAGGATGAACTCGGCGGCCTTCTGCGACTCCTGGCTGAACAGCACGCCCCGGTGGTTGGCCAGCACCCCGACCGGGTAGCCGTGCACCCGGGCCCAGCCGGTGACGAGCGACGTGCCGTACAGCGGCTTGTACTCGCTGAAGTCCGAGTCGTCGACGACGCGGGCGAGGACCTCGCGCGGGTCGAACGGCACCTTCACGTCGGCGGAGACGATGCCGAGGATCTCGTCCGGGTCGTAGTGGGGCGGCGCCGAAGGGCCCGGTGGCGGGCCGTGCTTGCGCCAGTTGATCCTGGCCATGATGTCGCGGCCGATCCGGATCGCGTCCATCTCGTCGACGGCGAAGTAGTCGGACAGGCCAGAGACGCGCGAGTGCATCTCGGCCCCGCCGAGCGATTCGTCGTCGGCCACCTCGCCGGTGGCCATCTTGACCAGCGGCGGCCCGCCGAGGAACACCTTGGCCTGCTTGTCGACCAGGACGGCGTAATCGCACATGCCAGGTACGTACGCGCCGCCCGCGGTCGAGTTCCCGAAGACCAGCGCGACGGTGGGCACCGCGTTCGCGGACAGCTCGGTGAGCTCGTGGAAGGTCCGGCCGCCGGGGATGAACAGTTCGGCCTGGGACGGCAGGTCGGCGCCGCCGGACTCGACGAGGTTCACCACGGGCAGCCGGTTGACGCGGGCGATCTCCAGCGCGCGCAGGGTCTTCTTCAGCGAGTACGGGTTCGTCGACCCGCCGCGGACGGTCGGATCCTGCCCGATGACGACGCATTCGACGCCGGAGACCACGCCGATCCCGGTCACCACGCCCGCGCCGACGGTGAACTCGGTGCCCCAGGCCGCCAGCGCGGACAGCTCGAGGAACGGGCTGTCGGGGTCGACGAGCAGCTCGGCCCGCTCCCGGACGCCGAGCCTGCCCCGCTCGGCGTGCCGCTGGGTGTAGCGCGGCCCGCCGCCCGCGATGGCTAGCTCGTGCTGCGCATTCAGCTCGTCGAGCAGGGCAAGCTGCGCGGCGCGGTTGGCCTGGTAGGCCTCGCCGCCGAGGTCGACGTGGGAGCGCAGGACCGGCATGGGTTCGATTGTGACTCATTACCCGGCCGAGGGCAGCCGCGCAGGGCGTGGTGGGCGTCGCGGGAGACGCGCCACCGTCGTTCGGTATAAAGATCTTTTTGGGCCGAACGGGCGGTGGTGTCTCGCCCGCGGATGACAGAGGAGGTCAGGGTGGCGCTGATCGCGCGCTTCCGGGTGGACGGCTTCGAGCCGCGGCAGGTGGCCGGGCTTGACGCGGACTGGTTCGGGCTGATGACGTTCGCCAAGACGTTCACCGCGGGGATCACCGGGCACGCCACCACCGTGTTCATGTCCGCCGGGACGCAGGAGGGCTCGCGGTCCTACGTGGCCACGGAGCGGATCACCGGGCGGACCGATGACGGGCGCGAGGGCTCGGTGACCGTGCAGCGGGGCCTGGGAGCGGGCCGGCATCAACTCCTCTCTGCTGCCGCTCCCCCTGGCGCACGCGTACGGCCTGCTGGTCTTCTGCGGTGGCATGCACAGGACGGCGGGCGCGAGGACGATCCTCATGCGCTGGTTCGACCCGGCTGGGTGGGTTCGGCTGGCGGCCGAGCACGGGGCGGAGAGCAGCGCGCTGGTCCCTTCGATGATCCAGATGCTGCTCAGCCAGCCGCTGGAGGAGGCCGACCTGTCCGCGCTGACGGCCGTCTCGTCGGGGGCGGCGCCGCTGGCGGAGGAGGTCCGGCGGGAGTTCGAGGCGCGGGTGCCGACCGCGATGATCTACGAGGGGTACGGGTGCACCGAGGCGGCGACGCTGATCTCCGCCAATCTCCCCGGGTCGCGCCGCGTCGGCAGCGTGGGACGGCCCGTGAGCGCGTGCGTGGTGTCCATCAGGGACGATGCCGAGCGCGCGGCGGTCGGCTGGGAGACCTACCGGGACGGCGCGGCCATCGACCCCGGCATCGCCGCGGACTGGCGGCAGACCAACGACCTGCGCAGGCAGGCGTTCCGGGCCATGATCACCCGGGTACCTTCCGGAGCGCTCCGGCCCGGGCTAACCCACGACGCCGCCGCCGATACCGCCTGGGTCATCGCCAGTCCCGACACGCACGACCAGCTCGTGCGCCACGCGGGTTACAGCTACGACCAGCTCGAGGAGTGGGTCCGCACCACGGTGTGCGCCGCCCTGCTGGGCTGACGGCGCGCTCGTGCTCGAAACTTCGCGTCCTGCACCACAAGGATCACCAGAACCGCAAGCCACAAGCCAGACTCAATGGTTGTGGCACCCTAGCGACTCTTTTCGATACGGTGCCACAACCATTGAGTTTAGGAGAGCGAAGCTCGGGTGGCGGGACTCGGCCGGGGCCGATGGTCGTGGCAACCTCGTGGCTTTCGGTAGGTTGCCGCCGTGCTAACGCTCCTCGGCGCTGGCGGGGAGGATCTGGCCGGTGACCTCGCCGAAGCCGACGCGGGTGCCGCCGGCGCCTGGCGCGGTGGCGGTGATCGTGACCTCGTCGCCGTCTTCGAGGAAGGTGCGCACGGACCCGTCGGGCAGGGCGAGGGGTTCG
>JBOHCK010000284.1:0-8036 GCA_050698755.1 Streptosporangiaceae bacterium
CCGGTCCTTGTCGGCCGGGATCCTGCCTCTGTCGAGCTGCTGCTGGCGGACATGGATCACGTCCTGTGGGGCCACAGCTACGCCAAGGCCGCCATCGACATCGCCCTGCACGACCTGTGGGCCAAGACGATGGGGCAGCCGCTGTATGTGATCCTGGGCGGCGCGGTCCGGCCCGCGGTGCCGCTGGCTCACATGATCGGGCTCATGCCGGACCAGGAGGCGATGGCCGAGGGAGCCGGCGCAGTCGCGGACGGCATCGGCGCCCTCCAGGTAAAGGGCGGCGAGGACCCAGAACGCGATATCCGCGTGCTCACCTCCCTGCGCGAGAGGCTCGGACCCGCCGTGATGCTGCGGCTGGATGCCAACCAGGGCTACGGCCGGGCCAAGGAGGCGATCAACATCGTCCGCCGTCTCGGCCCCGGCGTGCTGGACATGGTGGAGCAGCCGGTCACCGGCCTGCGGGACATGGCCGCAGTGACCAAGGCGGTCGATCTCGCCGTGATCGTCGACGAAAGCTGCTGGGATGCCCGCGATGCGCTCGATGTGGTCCAGCAGGAGGCTGCCGACGCTATCTCGATCTACCTGGCCAAGGCAGGCGGGATCGCCCGGGCCCGCCAGGTGGCCGCGATCGCCTCGGCTGCCGGGCTGCCGTGTGACGTGAACGGGTCCATCGAGTCGGGCATCGGCAACGCGGCGAATGTTCACTTCGCGCTGGCCACGCCCGCGGTCACGCTGGCCTCGGTGATCCCGGTCTCCGCCCCGGCCGGCTTCCACCCGTTCCAGACAGGCGGGGCGTACTACGACGACGACATCATCCGCGAGCCGTTCAAGGCGGAGGGCGGCGCCCTGCTGCCGCTGGAGGCCCCAGGCCTTGGTGTCGAACTCGACGAGGAGAAGCTGGAGCGGTTCCGTGTCGATTGAGCTGGCAGAATACCGGGAGCGTCGGCGGCGGTTCGCCGACTGCATTGGTGCTGCGGGCATGGACGCGGCAATCGTGATCTCCCGGGGCGGGGGTACCCTCGACCGGTTCGCCAATGTGCTCTACCTGACTGGCCACTATCAGTCGTACGCCTACCTCCCGGAGACGCCCGGGTTGTTCTCTGGCCGCTCGCACGCGGCGGTCGTCGTGTCGGCGGCGGATGAGGCCGTGCTCTGCGTATCCGTACCCGAGGTGGCCACGGACCGGGTGGCGGTGGACGATGTCCGCTACAGCGAGGACTTCGCCGTGACCATCGCCGAGGCGTGCCGCGATCTGGGCGCGAGCGCCGGCCGCCTCGCCATCGTCGGCTACGACGTCATGCCCGCCCAGATGTGGCTTCGGCTGCGCGAACTGCTCGGCTTCGAGGTGCTGCACGACCTCGAGGAGCAGCTCGCGGCGCTGCGCCTGATCAAGAGCCCGGCCGAGCAGTCACTGGTCCGCGCGGCCGCGGCGGCCGGCCGCCGGGCGGTCAGCGCGTTCCTGAACATGATCCGGCCGGGAACCAGCGAGGCCGAAGCCGTGGCCGCCGCCACATCGGTCGCGGTCGCCGGCGGCGCGGGCGTCTACTTCGCCGCGGTCTCCTCCGGCCCGCAGTCCGGGCACTACTCGGCCACGCCGCTGCCCGGGTACAGCACACGGCTACTGGAACACGGTGACCTGGTGCGGGTCGATCTAGGCATCGTGCTCGACGGATACCTGTGCGACTTCGGCCGCACCGCTGTCGCTGGAACGCCGTCCAGGGAGCAAGATCGCCTCTGGGGGACGCTGACCGACGCCCTTGACCGCGTGATCGACGGCCTGTCCCCCGGGATGGCGACCGCGGATCTCGTGGCCATCGGTGACAGGGCGCTCGCTTCGGCAGGAGTCGGCAACGGCGCGGCCGGACCCAGCGGGATGTACGCGAGCTACCCGGCCCACTGGGGTCACGGCCTCGGCTTGGGCTGGGAGAGGCCGTGGCTGGTCAGCTCGGAACCGCTGACCCTGGAGCCGGGGATGGTGCTCGCGGTCGAGCGGGCCATCACGCTGGCCGGGGTCGGGACTGTCGCGGCGGAGCAGAACGTGCTGCTGACCGAAGCCGGCGCCGAGTTGCTGACCGCCGGGCCGGCCGGGAGATGGACATGACTGCCCCATTCGACGCCCTCGAGCTCACCAGCAGGCTCATCAGCATCCCGGGCCTGTCTGGCGCGGAAGCGGACGTCGCCGACGAGATCGAGGCCGCCATGAGGTCGGCCGGCTTTCGTGATGTCTCCAGGGACCCGCTCGGCTCGGTGGTCGGCGTCGCCGGGCCGGATGGGGACATGCCTGCCCTGCTCTTCGATGGTCACATGGACGTCGTCCCCGCAATCGGCGCCTGGACCGTCGACCCGTTTAGACCCGTGGTCTCCGGCGGCAGGCTGTATGGCCGTGGATCGACGGACATGAAAGCCGGGCTGTCCGCGGCCATCACCGGGGTGGCGGCGGCCGCCGCGTCCGGTCGGCTGCTCCGGCCGGTGGCCGTGTCAGCCACGGTCCTGGAGGAGACGGTCGAGGGTGTCGCCCTGGCCCGAGTGCTCGATGACATCCGCCCGGAGGCCGTGGTGATCTGCGAACCGTCGGATCTCTCGGTACAGGTCGGCCAGCGCGGCCGGGCCGAACTCGTGGTCACCGTCACCGGAACCCCGGCGCATGCCGCCTACCCGGAGCGGGGCAAGAACCCGATCACCTTGGCGGCAATCGGCCTGGCCGCACTGGAGAGGCTCGCTCTTCCCGCCGACCCCGATCTCGGGCCGGCCATCCTGGTGGCCACCGACATCATCTCCCAGCCGTGGCCGTCGGTATCGCTGATCCCGTCCGGGGTGCAGATCCGGTTCGACCGCAGGACCCTGGTCGGCGAGACGCGGGGTGACGTTCTCGACGCCGTTGCCGGCGCCCTTGCCGCCGTCGATGCCGGGGCTTTCGACGTGGCGATCACGGCAGACCCGCTCGGCGCGTACACCGGAATCGCGCTCGATGCTCCTCGCTGGCTGCCCGCGTGGCGCACCGATCCGGCCCATTGGCTGGCTCGAGGGGCTAGCGCGGCCGTCAGGCAGGTCACGGGCGCGTCGCGGTTCGGCGTCTACGACTTCTGCACCAACGGCTCCGAGTCTGCCGGCATCCGGGGCATGCCCACGATCGGGCTGGGGCCGGGACTGGCCGCGGACGCTCATACCCAGGACGAGTCGGTTTCGGTAACGCAGGTCAGGCAGGCCCAGAAGATCTACGAGCAGCTTGCGATCAACGCGACAGGAAGGCGGGGAGATGCCAGCGACGACCACTAGCCTGCGGGACCTGTACCGGTCCATGGTGCTGATCCGCGAGGCGGAGGAGACCTTGCTCCGCCTCTTCGCCCAGAACCGGATGCCCGGCTTCATCCACTCCTATATCGGCGAGGAGGCGACCGCCGTCGGCGTTTGCTCTGCACTGCGGCCGGATGACTACCTCACCTCGACCCACCGTGGTCACGGTCATATCCTCGCCAAGGGTGGCGACCTGCGGCTGTTCTTCGCGGAGCTGTACGGGAAGGCCTCGGGCTACTGCAAGGGCAAGGGCGGTTCCATGCACGTCGCAGACCTCGATCTCGGCATCCTCGGGGCCAACGGCGTGGTCGGCGGTGGGATCGCGATCGCCGCGGGGGCAGCACTGGCGGCGCGGCTCCGCGGAACCGACCAGGTGGCTGTCTCGTTCATGGGGGACGGGGCCACGGACATCGGCGCATTCCACGAGTCGCTCAACCTGGCGGCGATCTGGGACGTCCCGGTCGTCTTCGTCGTGGAGAACAACGGCTACGCGGACTTCATCTCGCAGCGGGACCACCAGCGGATAGAGAAGGTCTCCGGACGGGCCGCCAGCTACGGGATGGCGGGAGTGACCGTCGACGGCAACGACGTCGAGCAGGTCCAGCGGGCCGCTGGCGAGGCGGTGGAAAGGGCGCGCGCAGGGCGCGGGCCGACCCTGCTCGAATGCGTGACCTACCGCTGGCGCGGCCATTTCGAGGGTGACCCGCAGCCGTACAGGAGTAAGGAAGAGGTGGCGGCGTGGAAGGAGCGGGACCCCCTGCTCCTCGCCGAGAAGCGGCTGTCTGAGCGGGGAGAGCTGGACGATGCCGAGCGCGACGCGATCCGCGCCGCCGTGCGGGCCCAGATCGCGGATGCCGTCGAGTTCGCGGAGGCCGCCGAGATGCCGGAACCGCTCTCGGCCCTGGAGGACGTGTTCACCGACACCGCCGAGGAGGCATGGTGAGCAAGCTCAGCTACGCGAAGGCGATCGCGCTCGGGCTCCGCGAGGCGATGGCCGAGGATCCCGCCGTCTTCTGCCTCGGAGAGGATGTCGGTTATGGCGGCGCCTACGGCGCGACCCAGGGACTGCGCGACGAGTTCGGGGCGCCGCGGGTGCGGGACACGCCGATCTCCGAAAGCGCCATCGTCGGCTTCTCCGTCGGCGCTGCCGTGGCCGGCCTGCGGCCCGTAGCCGAGATCATGCACATGGACTTCATCGCATGCGCCATGGACCAGGTCGTCAATCAGGCGGCGAAGGTTCGCTACATGTTCGGGGGCAAGGCCCGGGTGCCGATGGTCATCCGGGCGGGAACCGGCGGCTGGCTGAATGCCGCCGCCCAGCATTCCCAGTCACTGGAGGCATGGTTTACCCACGTCCCTGGCCTGAAGGTGGCGACCGCGGCTACGGCTCGCGACATCCGGGCACTCCTACTGGCGGCGATCCGGGATGACAATCCGGTGATCGTCATGGAGCCGCTGAGCCTGTACGAGGCCAGGGACGAAGTGCCCGACGTCCCGGACGAGCTGGTGCTCGGCCGGGCCAGCCGCAAGCGGAGCGGCTCCGACGTCACCATCGTCACGTGGGGCGCCATGGTCCCGCGGGTGCTGTCGGCGGCTGAGACCCTGGCCGCTGACGGCACCTCATGCGAGGTGCTCGACCTGATCACGCTCACGCCGTGGGACGTCGACGCGGTGCTCGAGTCGGTCGGCCGCACCGGAAAGTTGATTGTCGCTCATCAGGCTCCCCGGCGCAGCGGCTTCGGTGCGGAGGTAGCAGCAGTCATCGGTGAGCGCGGCTTCGACCTGCTCGACGCGCCGGTCGCCAGGGTGGGAGCCCTGAACGTGCCCGTGCCGTTCTCGCCGCCACTCGAGAACTTCGTGCTGCCCGACGCCGATCGGGTCGTGGCTGCGGTGCGGCGCCTTGCCTGAGCTCGATGGCCGCGGGGTGGTGGTGACCGGCGCGGGCCAGGGCCTGGGCCGGGGCATCGCGCTTAGCCTGGCCGCGAGAGCGGGCCGTGTCGTCGCCCTCGACGTCAACGCGGCCGGCGTGGCTGAGACGGCACGGCTGATCGAGCTCGCGGGCGGCAGCGCGTGGTCCGCCCGGATGGACGTCACCGACGAAGGCGAGGTCGACTCCGCGATCGGCTGGGCAGCGGCCACGCTCGGGCACCTCGACCTGGTGATCAACGGCGCGGGCGTTCTCTCGGTGGCGCCGGTCGTGGATCTCGAGGCACGAGAGTGGCGCCGGGTGCTCGAGGTGAACGCAACCGGCACCTTCCTGGTCTCGCGAGCAGCAGCGAGGCTCATGATCGAAGCTGGCCGGCCCGCGTCGATCATCTCGATCGCCTCGATCGCAGGGAAAATCGGCGAGGCCGGCCTGGCGCACTACGCGGCCTCGAAGTTCGCGCTCGTCGGCTTCACGCAGGCACTCGCACGGGAGCTCGCGCCGCACAACATCACGGTCAACGCGGTATGCCCGGGCGTCGTGGCCACGCCGATGATCGAGGAGCTGTCGAGCCAGTGGCACGTCTCGGTCGAGGGAATGCTGGCCGGGCAGGCGATACAGCGACCGCAGTCTCCGGAGGACATCGCAATGACCATCGCCTTCCTGCATGCCAACCGCTCCGTGACCGGCCAGGCCATCAACGTCGATGGCGGGACGGTTTTCTCCTAGCAACATGGCCCGGACCAGGAAGGAAGCCGATGGCGGAGATCCTCGTAATGCCCAAGCTCGGCCTGACGATGGAAGAGGGATTCCTCGAAAGCTGGCTATGCGAGCCTGGTACGGCCGTCTCCCTGGGCCAGCCGATCTGCGAAGTAGAGACCGACAAGCTGACGGTAACCGTGGAGTCCCCGTTCGCGGGTATGCTGCTGCGCTGCATCGAGGCGGGGGGCACGGTGCCGGTCGGCGAGCCGATCGCTGTCATCGGCGAGCCAGGTGAGGACGCGGCCGCCTACCGGCTTTACCAGCCAGGCGGCGCCGAGACTACAGGTTCCCTGGTCACGGCTGAGCCGCACCAGCCAGCCGCACCCCCGGGTCCGGCCCGGCCGCAGCCAACTGCACCGCGGGAACCCTCCACGCCGGCGGGAGTGCCAGCAGCCTCGCCGCTGGCCCGGCGGATCGCCGCCACCCTGGACATCGACCTCGCTGCCGTCGACGGGACCGGGCCGGAGGGCCGGATCACCAGGGAGGATGTCGAGCGCGCGGCCGCGGCGCTCGGACGCGCCTTCCCGAACCACGAGGAGGGACCGAGATGACCGGTCGCCGGGTCACCCCGCACATTATCGTTCATCCTGACATGAGCCTGGCCCTCGCTGAGCACCTGTTGCAGGGCGTGCGCGAGGCAGCCGCCAGCGAGGGAACGAGCGTCGCTGCCGCCGTCGTTGACCGTGGCGGGCAGGTTGTCGCGGTAGCCAGGATGGACGGGACGCCCGTCTGCGGTGTCCCGCTCGCCATCGACAAGGCCTTCTCGGCCGCGGCCATGGCCGCGCCCACCGACGCGTGGGCGCAGAGCACCACTCCGGGCGGTGCTGACTGGGGAATGAGCACCGCGCTCGGCGGCCGGATGGTGGTCTATCCTGGCGGGCTGCCGCTCTTCTACAAAGGCGAGCTTCTCGGCGGGCTCGGGGTAAGCGGCGCCGAAGGCCAGCAGGACAAAAGCTATGCTGCCGCGTCGGCCCGCGTCGCGCACCTCGCCGAAAGCGCGGAATAGCGGTGGTCGGCCGGTTCGAAGGAAAGGTGGCGCTCGTTACCGGCGGCTCCAGCGGGATCGGGCGCATGCTGGCCGAGCGGCTGACCCAGGAGGGCGCTGCCGTCGTGGTGGCCGATGTGTCAGAGCCGGTACCGACTGATGTGTCGGATGCATCGTCGGTGCGGGAATGCGTGGACAGCCTCATGGCCGTGCACGGCCGGCTCGATGTCGTCTTCTCCAATGCCGGTGTTCTTCTGGCTGAAAACGTGGAGGCGATGGACGAAGCGGCATTCGACCGGACTCTCGCCGTCAACCTGAAAGGTGCGTTCCTGGTCGCGAAGCACACGATTCCCCAGCTGAGAGCCACGCGAGGAAATCTGGTCTTCACCGGATCCACGTCATCACTCGCAGGCGCCAGGGGCCAGGGCGCTTACTGCGCTTCGAAGGCCGGCATCGTGGGCCTGGCCCGGGTGCTCGCCGACGAACTCGCGCCGGACGGTATCCGGGTAAACGCCGTGTGCCCAGGGTGGGTAGACACCCCGTTCAACGATCCCGTCTGGGAATACGGCGGGAGGGACCCGGCCGCCGAAGCCAGACTCCTCTCCGGGGTTCCCCTGCGCCGGCAGGCACGTCCCGAGGAGGTGGTGGCACCCATGCTGTTCCTGGCCTCCGACGAGGCTTCATACGTCACTGGCGAGGTTTTCGTCGTCGACGGCGGCCTCATGGCCGTGCGCTAAGGGAGGGACCGATGACCGCCGCCGATATTACTGACGCCGCTCCAGTGCTCTGGGACACTACCGCCGAGCCTTCGGCATTCGACCCCGAAGACTGGTTCCGCTACTGCGAGGAACTGAATGGCCGGCCGCCCCCGCGGCTGCCGGCGCTCGGCATCCAAAGCGTCATGCCCGCGCACCTTGACCTCGCCGTCCAGCGTTACGGTGCCAAGGTAGACGACTTCACCCTGGCCGACCATCCGGTGGCGACGTTCGCATTCAACGGCGTTCCGGTCGTCCTTGGCGTATCCGCGAAAGGCTCGTACGCCGCAGGCGGGCTCGACGAGATGATCGCCAT
>JBOHCK010000285.1:0-8000 GCA_050698755.1 Streptosporangiaceae bacterium
ACGCGCCTGACCTACGACGAGGCGCTGGCCGCCGGGGTCCGGATCATGGACACCAGCGCGTTCGTGCTGGCCAACGAGCAGTCCCTGACCATGCACGTCTTCGACGTCGCCGCGGCGGGCGTCATGCGCATGATCTGTGAAGGTGCGGAGCTCGGCACGCGGATCAGCGTGAAGTAACAGGCACCCGTCACCACACACCAGGCACGAGGCGCTTGGTGCGGGCCGCGTAGTCCGTGTACGCCCGGCCCATTACCTCGGTGAGGACCGCTTCCTCGACGAAGATCCGGTGAATCAGGACGCCGGCCGGCAGCACCAGCAGGACCGCCAGCGCGGGCCAGTTGCCGTAGACCAGGCTCAGGCCGGCCATCAGGAGCAGGATCCCCGTGTACGACGGGTGCCGTACCCACCGGTACGGGCCGCCGTCGACCACCTGCTGCCCGGTGTCGACCTCTACGGTCGTCCGGAACGACTGGCCCAGCACCACGATCGCCCAGATCCGGACCGCCAGGCCGGTCCACATGACGATCGGGCCGGCCAACCCGGTCGGCCCGAACTGCCAGGCGGAGTTCTTGACCGAGGCCGTCAGCGTCCCGGCCGCCCCGAGCGCCACCGTGATGACGATGATGTTCAGCCAGAGCGTGCCCCGGTCCCTGGCGAAGCCGCCCTTCCCGCGGACCCGGTCGCGGATCACCAACCCGGCTTCCAGCGCCAGCCAGGCCGTTAGGGTCAACTGCACGATCACTGTGATCACCACTCAGCGCGAAGGTCGTCAGGTGCTGGTTCGTGCTCCCAGCGTCGCGCTGAGCAGCAGGCATGACATCAGCCCGCGGGTTGATCTCAGGTATGAGCCTGGTACTACGCAGACCTCAGCAAAACTAGCCTGCTAGGCCGGGATTGGTGTATCCCATGCCGTTGCAGGACGCTTCGATGGTGATCGCAGTGGTCTGCGCATCCGGGAAGTCGGCGTAAACCAGCTCCTCGTTGAAGACCTCTACCGCATTTGACAGCGTCGGGTCGGTGATCTTGGGCGCGTCGGCCAGGAGCTGGTGCCACGGTTCAGCCGCCTGCGGATACATGAGCGCGTATTCAGAGTCCGCGAGCTGCCAGTAGGCGTAACAGGCGTGGGCGTTGGGCGTGTTGTAGTTGATGGCGTGGCTGGCACTTACCGTGCCGACGCCGATGCCACCCAGCAACGCGACCAGCAGGATCGCAGCCGTGTACCACGGATGCCGCGTCGGCCAGTCTCGCCGGGGAGCCCGGTACTCAGCCGGGGGACACCTGCCCTCTAGGTGGGCGGCGTAGGCCGCTCCACAGCGAGCGCACGGCGGTACGGGCTGGTTGAACTGCGACATGGGCAGCCACGGGCGGAGCATCTCGTCCGCTGTGACGCTGACCTCGTCTGGCCTGTCGGCCCATCGACCGTCCATAACGGGTCCCCTTCCCTTTACGGAGCTGAGGCCCAGCGCATCCGCTGTGACCTGGGGTGTGCCGTGGAGCGGGTGACCGGCCGCACGCCCGCACTCATCAGCTTGGGAATTGGACACATCGTAACAGAGGACGCCGAGGAGCGGCAGTGCCACCAGGCCAATACTGTCCGTGATAGGCGGCTGGCGGCCACGCCGAAATCGCGCTGACCTGCCGCAGGGCACCGCGATCATCGGCGTGAGCGTGCTGATACTAGTGCTATGACTGAGACTGAGTCCCTGATCGCCGAGGTCCGCCAACTGCGAGCCGACGTCGCCCGGCTGCACGCCGCGCACACAGCGGTACACTTCCGGCACGGCTGGATGAGCCTGGTCCTGAAAGACCTGTCCACCAACCCGTACACGCAGTACAAGGTCCACATGTGGGGCGCGATCTACTGGCTGATCAACTTCCCCCTGATCTGCTGCCTGTTCTTCTTCACGCCCACGCTATGGATCAAGCTCGGCATCTTCATCACGCTGATCTACTCGATTTACGCCAACCTGGCGACCGATTACGGCGCCATGTCGGCGGCCGAGGCAGCGTTCGGGCAGCCGCAGGGGCCGCCGATCCCGCTTGAGCCGCAGCCGCCATTGCCGTCGATCTGAGGCGACGTAAGCCTTCGGGCGGTAACGTTCCCGGGACGATCGGGACTTACCGTGGCTCCATGGCGAAGCCTCCTTCGTGGGCCGTTAATGTCGCGTGGGTGGCGGTGATGCTGGCGGCGCTAGCCACAGTGGCCTTGACCATCCTGGCGTGGGGTGCCCTGGCGCGCGGCGACCTGGGCAGTACCCTGGGCGAGACAGCGGGGGCCGTAGCCTTTGCCACGCCCGGTGCGCTGATCGTCCGCCGGGCGGGCAACGTTTTCGGCTGGATCATGCTTGGCATGGCCGTGTCACAGGTGTGGGACGCGCTGGCTTCCGTTTACGCGGTGGCCGGGATCGTGACTTTCCCGGCTCGCCCCCGGCGGCCGGATCGATATCTGGCCGAGGTATTCATCCTCGCTGACCCACCACAGTATGGTCTGCGGGACACGCCCAGCGGGTCGCGGTGATTCTTCCCGCGCGTCGTCCTCCAGCTCTCGGAGGTACCGCGTGAACTCGGCGGGCTCGGCCCACCGGCTGGCATGCGCGCGGATTGCCTGTCCGATGTTGCTGTCGTCGTCGGGTCCGCCCCGGCCCTCGGCCTGGAACTCCGCCATCGCGGCGAGGAATGAGCTGTGGAGGCGGGTATCAGGCGGGATCAGCTTTGGCATGGGAACAGTCCTACCCGTGGACCGGGGCACAGCGCATGGGAATTTCGCCTGCTCCGGCCAGGTGTCCGGGAGTGACCGTGAGAGACCCTTCGTTACCTGGGTTAATGGCCCGCTAATGGCCCGGCGGCCTCATTTGCCAGCGCCGATATCCTTCCCCTCGCTCCTTTATGCTCCTCGACAAGCTTGCTTACTGTCACGACCGCGTACGTGCCGGACACGGCGCGAAAGCCAGGGGCCCTGAACCTTGCTGAGTACGCTGGGATCATGAGCGTGCAGCGTGAGGAGCTGCTCCGACTGGTCGAGGAGCTCCCCGAGGAGGAGGTCACGGCGGTGCTCGATGATGTCCGCCGTCACCTGCGTGCAGTCAGGGAGCGACCGTGGCCTCCGGCCTGGTTCGGAGCCGGGGAAAGCTCGGCCGACGATGTTGCTGCTCGGTCTGAGGACCTGCTGAGGGACGGATTCGGTCGTTCGGCGTGATCGTCTGCGACACCGGGCCTCTGGTGGCCGCGGCCTTGTCAAATGATTCGGACCATAAGGCATGCGTTGAGCTGTTCACTGTGCTGCACACGGCTCGGCGCGAACTGCTGGTACCGGCGACCGTGGTCGCCGAGGTCGGCTACCTCCTGGCCCGCGAAGCCGACGCCCGCGTGGAGTCGTTGTTCCTGCGATCCCTCGCCGATGGCGGCTTTACGCCTGTCGACCTGACGACCTGACGAGCGCTGACTACGCGCGGATGGCCGCACTCGTGACTACGTACGAGAGCCTTCCTCTGGGGACCACTGACGCCTCGGTTGTCGCGATAGCCGAACGGCTTGGACTGACCGACGTGGCGACGTCGGACCGCCGTCACTTCACGGTGGTCCGACCGAACCATGTGGATGCGTTGACCCTGTTGCCCTAACCGAATCGGCTCTGAGCAGGTACTTCACCACTTGGAGCGGGTGACGAGAATCGAACTCGCACTATCAGCTTGGGAATCAAGCGGGAACGTCCGCTGAGTGCTTCCCCGTGCTAATCCTGCACGTCAGATCCTGGCACGTGTCCGATGGGTGCGCCGGAATCCAGCCCTGTCCGACCAGTCTGGTTGGGTCGGACCGGGGCGCCCTGCCGGGATTGCTCCCGGTGGGTTTCCCCGGCCCGCCCGCCGCACCCGCCGTGCATGTCTCCACGCAACGGGCGCTCCACGTGCCTTGCCCGCTGGGCTAGCTGGGTGCTGGGACCGGCTGGGGTGTCCACGGTGTCGGGATGTTGCTGCCGCGGTAGCGGTAGCGGGTGACCGGCACGGCGAACGCGCCGGTGAACCTGACTCCGTTGACTGCGAACCGCCAGGTTCCGCGTTCGCAGAAGCGGCGGCGGAGTTCTGGCATTCCGATTCCGGAGCGCCCGGTGTGGTACTTGCGCCGTAGCCAGCGCATGATCCGGTGCCACGCGTGGTGGTCGATCGCGCTGAAGACGGCTTTGGACACTCCGTGCCGGAAGTAGTTCGCCCACCCGGCCAGGGTCCGGTTGATGCTCTGGATGAGCGCCTCCGGGCTCAGGTGCAGGGTTGACCTGTACGTCTTGGCCGCGACCTTGTCCTTGACGGCCTGGATGGCCGTCCTGGACGGGACCGTGTAGACGTAGCGCTTCATGGTTCCCCGTTTCCGCATCCGGCGGATGGTGAAGCTGAGGAAATCGAAGCCCTCATCGATGTGGACCACGCGGGTTTTCTCCTCCGCCAGCCGCAGCCCCAGCGGGGCCAGGACCGCGGCGACCTCGGCGCGCAGCGCCTCGGCGTGGCGGCGGTCACCGGAGACCATGACGACGAAGTCGTCGGCGTACCGGATCAGCCGCCAGTTGCCCAGGCCGTGCCTGCGGCGTGCCTGCCGCTGGCGGGCGGTTCCCATCTGCTGCTGCCAGCACCGGGTGAAGTGATCATCCAGCGCGGACAGCGCGATGTTAGCCAGCAGCGGGGAGAGTATCCCGCCGGCCGGGGTGCCGGTATAAGACTCTTCCCGCTCGCCGGACTCGGTCATGATCCCGGCTTTGAGGAACGCCTTGACCAGCGCGCACACCCGCTTGTCCGTGATCCGCGCCCGGAGGCGGTCCATCAAGGCGGAATGCCCGATTTCATCGAAGGACTCCCCGCCTTACTACGTGCTTCGATAACCTCGCGGCAGCGTTGCGCGCGTGGGCGAAAGGCCTGTTCAGCACGGAGGCAGCGGTTGAGCTGCTGATCGGGCATGGCTCGTGGCTTTACCGTGAGGATTTCCTGGAAATAGCCGTTGAATTCGGCCAGGGAATCACTGGTGGCGCGGTGATGGCGGCGGTCGACTTCGAGGCGGCGGCAGGCGCGCTGGAGGCGGGGGCGCTGCCGTGCTCTGGCGGTGAGGGGCGGGTGCTGCGGATCGCCGCGAGCATCGCCGCCGGCGTGCCGGTCGACCTGCGGGAGGCGGTGACCGGCCTGGATGGGAATAACGCCGTGCTGGCCGCGGCGGCGGTGCTGCACGCTGCCGGCTCCCGGGATCTGCGCATGGCCGCGGAGGGCGGGTCACGGTGAGCACGGTCACCGCCGTCACGCTGACCCGGCGTCGGCATCCCTTCGAGGGCCGGTCACTGCAGGTGCTGGGCAGCATGTGCCGGCACGGCGCGGCAGAACTGCTGGTGGTGCTGCCCGATGGCAGCAAGCGGCTGATCCCGGCGGCGTGGACCGACCTGGAACAGCCGGCCGCTGCCGGGGGCGACGCTGCGGCGACGCTGGGATCGGTCCCGGATCTGCTTGAGCTGTCTGCGCTGGTTTCGGGTCTTTCCGCGCGGCCCGCGGCCGGCCCGGAGCAGGCTGCACGGAAGTCACCGTGCAAGGAGGACGACCGTGCAGCCTATCCAGCTCAGTCTGCTGCCGGAGCAGATTCCGGCGCCAGTCCCGGACCTCATCGGAGGGTTCCCGGCCCCGCAGGTGGAAGCGGCGATGGCGCTGCTGGCCCTGCTGATCGCCAAGGCGGCAGCGGGCGCTGCGGGAACGGAGGCCGCCGGTGAATGAGTCCGGCAAGATTACCGCTTCGCACCGCTCCAGAGCGGCGATCGTCTACGTCCGCCAGTCGACGTTGCTGCAGGTGGAACGCAACCGTGAGTCGACCGCCCGCCAGTATGACCTGGTCAGCCGGGCCCGGCAGCTGGGCTGGCCGCGGGAGGCGATCCGGGTCGTCGACGGCGACCTGGGCATCTCCGGGTCGGTGACCGGGCAGCGGGCCGGGTTCGAGGGCCTGGTCGCCGAGGTCGCGCTCGGCCAGGTCGGGATCATCCTGGCGCTGGAGGCCTCCCGGCTGGCCCGCGACAACGCCACGTGGTACCGGCTGCTCGACCTGGCCGGGGTGTGCGACACGCTGGTCGCCGACGCCGACGGCGTCTACCATCCGGCGTTGTTCACCGACCGGCTCGTCCTGGGGCTGATGGGCATCATGGCCGAGTCTGAGCTGCATGTCCTGCGGGCCCGGCTGGAGGGCGGCATCAAGAACAAGGCCGCCCGCGGTGAGCTGCGCCGCGGGCTGCCGGTCGGCCTGGTCTGGGGAGAGGCCGACGGCCAGATCTGCTTCCACCCCGATGAGGCGGTCACCGGCGTGCTCGCCGCGGTGTTCGGGCAGTTCGCGGTGTGCGGGTCGGTGCGCGCCACCTGGCTGTGGCTGCGTGCCCAGGGCTTGCGCTGGCCGCTGCAGCAGGCCGTCTACCTGCACGGCAAGCCTGGCGAGATCACCTGGGTGGAGCCCACCTACCATGCCGTGCACACCACGCTGACCCACCCGGCCTACGCTGGCGCGTACGTCTACGGCCGCACCCGGGACGAACGCTGCCTCGGCCCGGACGGCGCGCTGCGCACACGGCGCCGCAAGCTGTCTCGCGACCAGTGGGAGGTCCTCATCCCCGATCACCACCCCGGGTTCACTGACTGGGACACCTACCTGGCCAACCAGGCCCGCATCGGCTCGAACATCCGCCCGCAGGCCAGCCGGCCGGGCACCGGCGCGGTCCGGGAAGGCTCCGCGCTGCTGCAGGGCCTGGCCACCTGCGGGACCTGCGGCCGCAAGCTGGCCATCTTCTACCGCGGCCCGGCCAAGACGGTGCCGAACTACTACTGCCAGGGATCTGCTGAGCTGGTCGACGGCCGCGGCGCCCGGCACATGAACGTCGGCGGGCAGGGGATCGACGCCGCCGTCGCTGAGGCGTTCCTGGCCGCGCTCGCTCCCGCCGCGATGCAAGCCTGCCTGGCCGCCGCCGCTGAGCTGGAAGCCGGCCGCGACGCCGCGCTGGACCAGCACCGCCGCCAGGTCGAGCAGGCCCGCTACAACGCCGCCCGGGCCGAGCGCCGCTACCGGGCCGTCGACCCGGACAACCGGCTGGTCGCCCGCGGCCTGGAAACCGAATGGAACACTGCCCTGAAGCAGCTCGCCGACGCCGAAGCCGAGCTCGCCCGGCGCCAGGCGGCCCGGCCGAAGACCCTCACCGCGGCCGAGCGCGCCGCGATCCTCGCCCTCGGCGATGACCTCGGCCTGGTGTGGGACGCGCCGACCACCACCGACAGGGACCGCAAGCAGCTGCTGCGCACCCTGCTGGAGGAGGTGAACATCACCGCCCGCCGCGACGACCCCGACCCGCACGCCCGGCTGATCTTGCGGTGGAAAGGCGGCGCGATCAGCGAGCTGACCGTCCCGCTGCGCCGCCCGCAGCCCAAGATCCGCACCGATGAGGACACCATCGACCTCATCCGCCGCCTGGCCGTGCACTACCCCGACGCGGTCATCGCCGGCATCCTCAACCGGCAGCACCGCTCCACCGCCCGCGGAATGTCGTTCACCGCCAGTAGAGTCGCCTCACTACGCACCCACTGGCACATCCCCCGCCACCAGCCCCGTCCCGGCGCCCCCGCGGAAGGAGAACTGCTCAACGTGGCCCAGGCCGCCCGCCAGCTCGGTATCGCGCCGTCCACCCTGCTGCGCTGGCTCAACGACGGCTTCATCGCCGGCGAGCAGGTCACCCCCGGCGCCCCGTGGCAAGTGCGCCTCACCAGCGAACTCCGCGGCATGCTCACCGATGATGCACCCGACGGCTGGCTCGCCCTGCACCACGCCAGCCGCGCCCTCGGCATCTCCCGCCAGACCGTATTGCAGAAGGTCAAGCGCGGCGAGCTGCACGCCGTCCTGACCCGCACCGGACGCAGGAAAGGCCTGCGTATCGAGGTGCCAACCCCGCAAGACGGCCTGTTCTAAACCAGAAAATCAGCAAAGGAGCAGTGTGACCATGGATTCAA
>JBOHCK010000286.1:0-7992 GCA_050698755.1 Streptosporangiaceae bacterium
AGGCTGGTTGATGCGCTGATGCGGCTGGACCCGACTGAGGAGGACCAGCGGCGGGTCCGGGACACCTTGACCGGGCTGCTGGCCAGCGGAACCGGTGCGCGCGAAGCGACCAGGCTGGTTGATGCGCTGATGCGGCTGGACCCGACTGAGGAGGACCAGCGGCGGGTCCGGGACACCTTGACCGGATTGCTGGCCAGCAGAACCAGGGTGCTGGCCAGCAGAACCGGGCCGCACGAAGCGACCAGGCTGGTTGATGCGCTGATGCGGCTGGACCCGACTGAGGAGGACCAGCGGCGGGTCCGGGACACCTTGACCGGGCTGCTGGCCAGCGGAACCGGTGCGCACGAGGCCACCAGGCTGGTTGATGCGCTGATGCGGCTGGACCCGACCGAGGAGGACCTGCGGCGTGCCCGTGAGGTAGTGCTCACGCTGCTGATCCGCCAGGCGGACAGGCTTAAGGCCGCACAGGTGGCGGGCGCGCTGGCCCAGCTCAGCCCAACGGCCGACGACCTGCGGCGTGCCCGTGAGGTACTGCTCACGCTGCTGATCCGTCAGATAAACGGCTTTGCGGCCGGTGGGTTGGCGGGCGCACTGGCCCAGCTCAGCCCAACGGCCGACGACCTGCGGCGTGCCCGCGAGGCACTGCTCACACTCCTGCCCCGTCAGATAAACGGCTTTGCGGCCGGTGAGTTGGCGGGCGCACTGGCCCAGCTCAACCCAACAGCCGACGACCTGCGGCGTGCCCGTGACGTATTGCTCACGCTGCTGATCCGCCAGACCAATGGCCCTGCGGCCACACAAATGGTGGGCGCACTGGTCCAACTCCACCCAACAGCCGACGACCTGCGGCGTGCCCGGGAGGCACTGTTCACACTCCTGCCACGTCAGACCGACGATTGGGTGGCTACTCGGTTGATGAAATCGATGGCCCTGCTACATCCAACCATCTCCGATCTCAGCACCTGGCCCAGCTGGAAAGTCCCGCCAACGGCGGAACTGCTGACCGAAGTGCGCCGGAACTCGACGCTTGCCGACTGGCTTGCGGCCTTGCCCTCGCTGGCAGCGCTCTCTGGGTGACCTGCTCAACGCGTCGCGCATGCAGCTTCCGAGCCCGTCCTGGGCCGGGCGACTACCCGCTGCCCGGGTCGGCGAGATGATCGGTTTCCTTGGCATCGTCTTTCAGCCCGTGGCGATGTGCGGCAGCCATGGGCAGCTCCACGAGAGCGGCGACCGCGGTGGCCATGTCCACGACCAGTCGCCGCGCGCTGGCCCGTACTCGTTCCGCTTCTTTGGCATCTTCCAGCCCGGTGAGGTTCTGCGCCCAGGCGTGTGAGTCGTCGATGCACCTGGCGAAGGCGGCGGCGAGCGTGTCAACGCTGTGCCGTTCGATCTCCTTGCGTCTGGTTTCCTGCCGGGCCTCGTACATGATAGCCACGCCGTTCAGGATCGCCGTGATCAGAGCGGCGAGACCGGCGGCCGCCAGAAGGGGCACGGCGGTCGGCCGGCCAGCGATTGCCCAGGCGAGGCCCGGTCCCCCGGGGATCACTGTGGCAATGGTTCCGCTGGCCACTAGATGATCAATTCCAAGGTCAATGGTCGTAGGCCACGAGCGAGCGCAGGACGGGCTGCCCGGTGGTGTCGTTGTGCCAGATCGCTGCGGTCAGGGCGAGGATGCGCTGCAGGACGCGGACTGTGACTCCGGCGGGGGTGTGGCCGCCGTGTTGTTCCAGGTCGAGCTGGCCTTTGAAGGTGTCGTTGACCGATTCGATGATCTGGCGCAGCGGCTTGAACAGCTGCGCGCCTGCTCGTGGCGGCTCGCCTTTGCGGGCGGGCCGCAGGAGCCTGATCCCCGCGTCTGCCATGTCGGCCTCGAAGGCGGTGCCGTAGTAGTTCTTGTCGCCGATGAGGGTCTGGCCGGGCCGGGCGGTGAGGAGGTCAGGGCCTGCGGTGAGCATGCCGCGCAGCACGTCACGCTCGTCGGCCTTGGCGCCGGCCAGGGCGAAGGCGACGGGCAGCCCGTGCAGGGTGCAGACCAGGTGCAGCCGCAGTCCCCAGAAGTAGCGCGAGTGGCTGGCGCAGTACCCGTATTCGGCCCATCCGGCCAGGTCGGAGCGTTTGGCCGTCTCGCGGGAACGGCCGCACTCGACCGGGGTCGAATCGGCCACCCAGACGTCATCGGTCCAGACGGCGGTATCGGCGGCCAGGATCCGGATGGCGTGCCTGATCAGGCCGGCCGCCCGGCGCAGGCGCTTGTTGTAGCCCGGTTGCTGGGGCAGGTAGGGAAACAGGTGCCGCAGGTGAGCGCGGGCGTGCCGCAGCCACCGGGCCTCGGAGGTGAAACCCAGCAACGCCTGCATCACGGCAAGGGTGACCAGCTCAGCGTCGCTCAGCCTCGGGTCAATGCCTGCACCGGGGCGATGCGGCGCGAGCTGCGGCGATCCCTTCAGCAGGTCATCAGTTCTCACGTACAGTGCGGTGGCGAGGGTATCCAGGTCTGTCTTCACAAACTGATCTTGGGTGCCCTCGCCTCGTCTCCGCAGCCACCCCTTGGAATTGATCATCTAGAAGGCGTCTCCTAGCCGCATGCTTGATCTGTGCTTCCCGCGGCCCGGTCCGACCGGCTTCGCGCCGCTCCGTCGGTAGTGCTTGGCCGTGGTTCTCCGGGACAGCTTCGGGCACGATCGAGGACGGTGCCGGCTCCGGATCGGCACGCGCATGCGAGGTGCGGGTACCTCGCTTCCTGGCTGGCCGGACTGGGCGTGACCTGTTCATTCGGCTAACCGGATCGTGCTGAAGGCCAGGCTCAGCATGTCCGGGCCCTCGTGGTCGGTGCCGTCCGGTGAGAGGCTGCGATCCGATGGCCGGTCGATGGCGAGCACCGTGAGCTGACCCTCGGTCACGTGGTGGACACGAGCCCATGCCGTGAGATCTTGGACCATGTCGCCGAGGTGGTCAACGCAGGCTTCGGAGTTCTTCAGTACCGACTCGGTGCCGTTGGCTGCCTCCAGCCGTGCCTGGAATCGCGGCGGTCGGCAGCATGCACCATCGGCCTGACAGGTGTGGAGCTGCATCCTGGGCAGCGGGCAGGTCATGTCAGATCCTTCTTCAGGAGCGAAGCCTGGAAAGGCGAAAGAGAGCGCTCCGGCCCGTGTGGACCTTGGTGCTCTGAGGCGTCCCGTCGCCCAACTTGGGATGGACGGATGCGCTCGGCTTCCGCCAACTACTCGCCGGTCAGGCCCTCGATAACGGGGCGGACTCGCGGTAGGTGGGGGCGACTCTTGAAGCGGTGGCCGTGACGAGCACGGCGACGCGCAGGGGCGCTATACGCAGCACTGGGAGCGGATCTCGCGGCAGGGCCGCCTGCCCGGTTGCAGGTCTACGACGCTGCAGGCTCTTCACGGCCCGCGTTCTTTCGGCTACGGTGTCCATTGGTCGTGTCCTCGTCAGGGAACCGGCTGTTGTAGTTGGGCGACGGCCCCAGATGCAACAGGGGCCGTCGCTATTATTTGTGGATGACGGCGGAGACCTGCGCGGATGAGAGTCCGCGGAGGTCGTGAACCGTCGGGGCCAATACTTGCGCTGCCGATGTCGCGGCGCTACCAGAACTTGTAAGTAACTAGGGCATTTCGTACGTATCGTGGTCAGAAGTCTTTTGGATCATGCAAGTCTTGTCCACACTCGATCAAACGCATAGGGAGCAGCCCCGTACTGCTCTTCCGGCCTGGCACCAGGCGGCGCCTCAGGCTACCGCGCTCGGGAAGTTGAGGCTGGAATTTCGCAAAGTTCCGTTTGGCGTCTCTCGTGAAACCTGTGCAATCGAATGCGAGGGTGCGGGCTCGTGGGATCTGCATTTGCACGTGCATCCGATCTTGTGTGTGCACGAGCGCCCGTGTCGGCCTCGGAGTCGGCTGATGGTGGCTAATGCCATCCCCTCATAGGAACGCGTAGCTTTGGAAACTTCCTATGCTGCTTAGTTGTTGTGGCCCGCCCCAGCCGCACCAGTGATCTTCTCTTGTCTCATTATCTGTGAATCCCGTTGGCCTTTTGTTCTGGCGCGAAGCGGCAACTGGTCCAGATCAATCCACCCGGCTATCGTGCCTGCCATGGGCATCCTTCAGCTCTTGGATGACTTGCCGGCGGCCGTGACCAGGCCGCCCGCTCAGCTCTGGTCGGTGTTAGCCCGCAGCCTCGGAGAGCAGGGCGCGACCGGCCGGGCGGCGCTGGCCTGGCGCTGGGCCCTCACCGGCGTCTGCCCGTCCCCCGTGACGCTTGCGACACCGGCAACCGGGCCGCCAGACCGCCGCGAGATCCTCGGCGAGGCCAAAGCAAACGCCGAACTAGGCGAGCAGGGCATCGACCTCGGCGGCCAGGTCATGCAGGCCCGGTTCGTCCTCGAATGGCTGACTGGCAAGATCGACGCCCTCCCGCTGTGGAATGGCTGCCCGAAGAATCTCGAAGTCTCCGACGGCGCCCCTCACGAACGCAGCCGCGCCCAGATAGAAGAGGTGTACTTCTGGGCGATCCTGGCTCAGGACCGCTATCCCTGGTGCGACGTCTCGGCGCCGGATGCTGACCGGATGGCGTTTGGCTGGGCGTGCGGTGCGCTGGACCTGCTCACCTGGGTTTGCGGTGAGGCTGGTGAAGGTCCGCTGTCTGGGCAGCATGTCGCCGGGCGGCCGGCGCTCTATCAGCTCTCGCTCGAAGCCAGCCGGGGTATGAGCGGCGTCGAATCAGCGCGCCGGCGAGGGAATCCCCTGCGCGCTGGCCGCCTGGAGTCCGCCATGGAGACCTTCCTGTGGCTGGCCGGCTGGAATTCCACGCCGCCAGTAGACCGGCACGGGCACGGCACCTTCGATGCCTGCCCCGAGCGTGACGTTCCCTGCCTATGCAACGGCGCGGGCCGCTGCCTGCGTGACGCGTGCGCCGCGTGCTGCCGGGCGCCATGCGTACCCGCCGCCCAGCCCACGAAGGCTGGGTGAGGTCAAGATCAGACCCCGCGGCCGGCCGGAATCACCTCGACGCCGTCGGCCAGCCTGAGCGTTCGCGGATCCCGCCAGGTAGTCGTCACGGCCTTGGCAAGGAGGTCGATCAGCATCACGGAGGCGGCCAGTTGTATCCGCCCCGGCGGCAAGAACGCCCAGACCGCCTGCTGCCCATCCGGCCTGGTGGAGGGCGGCGCCGGAATACGGCCGCCGCTGGAATACCAGCCGATCACAGGGCCGTCCGGTCTCGTGACCAGCTCGGTCAGGTCCTGTCCGTCCCAGGGAAACGACCCGGCCGCGGCGAGGAAGAACGACCGCTCGCCGCAGACGATCACGGCCAGCGCCTGCCGTGGGTCAGGCAGCGCGGGCAGGCCCCGGATCTCGTCCGCGGCGCCGCCGGTGCTCTGCCACCAGCTAGCGGCCAGCAGTCCGGCCGTACGGGGCACCATCAGGGCATCCAGGACTGTCCCCGTCTCCAGCTCCGCTGCGGCGTCCGTCACCACTGGCCAGCCCAGGGCCCGGTAGGCCCGCAACGCCTCGGCCAGCGTGGCCGCCCGCAACCCCACGGCCTGCTGACTTGGCGACGGCCTGAGCGATTGCGCGTTCTGCCGGTCAGAGGCCAGTTGCGCCTGGATCCGGTCGTAGCCCAGCTGGAACTCCTCCCCGGTGCCGAGCGCGCCGTCGCACGCTGCCCAGAATCCCCGGCCGGCGCGCTGGACGCCGCTTTCTACGGTGGACAGTGTGCTGCGGCTGAAGCTGATCCGGCGGGCGAACTCACGCTGGGTGTAGTGCGCTTGCTTGCGAGCGGTCGCGAGCCGGCCTCCCAGCGTTCGACGCAGAGCCCTGACCGCATCTGACTCGCTCATCGCGCCGGGCTTCCTGCGGGCGGGTCGGCGATGCTCATCCGTGCCGACCGCAGCATCCGGCCTGCGGTCAGGCTCGTGATACCAGCCGTCCGGTGCTCACCGTCATCGCCGAGGCCTAGTTCGCTGATGATGGCCTGCGCGGCCGGGGCGACCGGGGCGACCGGGGCGACCAGGCTAATTGGCATGGCTTCGGGCCAGCAGTACCACCATCGGCCACATAGAAGGGCCACCCCCACCGAGTCGAGCGCCTCATCCAGACCGACGGTTCCGCGGCAGGAGACACGGAGCACGGCCTGGCCACTGACGTTCCCCAGGGCACAGGAGACTCCGCGGGCGCTGAATTCCTCGTGCAGAGCCTGCAGATGCGGCACGGAGAGGTCCGGGTAGCCCTTCTCTGCAGCGGGGAGCTCGGCGGCGATGAGCCAGAGCTGGCACTCCTCGGTCAGCAGCCGCGCGAACAGGTCGCCGTTGGCCTCGCGGAGTGCGGCCATGGCGCGGTCGGCGGCCCGCGGTCTGCTCATCCCCGCCGCGCGGAACTGGGCTAACAGCTTTCGGTAGGTAGGAGCCCGCAGGTCAGCGAGACGGCCCAGGGCCCGCTGCCAGGACTTGCTTCGGACGTCGGCCGGTATATCAGTACCGGGACCGGCCTGCTCTTGGGCGTAGAGCTCCAGGTACCGGGCCGGGAAGCGAGACCGCAGTCGGACCCGGGCCCGGTCGCGGGCCTGGTACCGGTTCTGGGCCGTAGGGTGGATCTCCTCGTAGATCGAGCTGTAGTCCGCGAAATGCTCGCGAGCCAGCAGGCGCAGCGCCCGCTTCCGGGGATCGGCACTCCGGTTGCCCTTGTTCATATTTGACCTCCGATTACGCCAATCGCCCGGCCCTGCGGCTCCCAGTCCTGTACGAGGGGTAAGCGGTAGGCCGGGGCTCACAGCCGGTCGAGGCCGGCCCGGACTCGCTGCAGCGTTTCCAGGTCCACGCGGTGCCCGGCCCGGCTGGGTTCGGCCGGAGAGAGGCTCGTCCGGAGTCGCCGGGGCAAGACCTGCCTCGTCACGCACATCGACCCCGCCGGATCTGGCTCGACGGCGATGCCCTCGGTGTCCTGGAACAGTGGTGACCCGGCCGTCATGGCATGCCTGACTGCGCGAAGGCACCAGCGGTAATGTCCTCCAACCGAACCTCCACATGGGCGGGTGTGGTGTGTTGGGTGTTGTACCTAACGTAGCGCTGCCTGTAGACACGTAGAAGTAGATTATCTAAAAAGATGATGCGCTATCCTGGCGGAACATCAGAGCCGCAGGCAGGAAGTGACCATGGACGAGACGCGGGTGGCCGGTTACAGCCCTACCATCAGGAAACGCTCGCTCAGCCGCCAGCTGGTCGAGCTGCGCAAAGCCTGCGGCCTGACCACCAGCGAGGTTCAGCGGCAGCTCGGCTGGAGCGCCACCAAGCTCAACTACATCGAGAAGGCCAGGTGGATCGCCCCGAACAGCGACGACGTCACCGACCTGTGCGAGGTCTACGGCGTCGAGGGTCCGCAGCGCGACGCGCTGATCAGGCTCGCCCGTGAGGGCCGGCAGCGCGGCTGGTGGCGTAAGTACAACGACGTCTTCCCTGACGAGCTGCCCGGCTTCGAGGCTGGCGCCTCCCAGATCCGGACCTTCGAGACCAGCTTCATCCCCGGCCTGCTCCAGGTCCCCAGCTATATCGAGCTGGTCACCCGCGCCGCCGGCATCGACGACCCGGTGGCCATCGAGCACCACGTGGACGCCCGGGTCGCACGCCAGCAGATCCTCACCCGCGACGACGACCCCTGCCGGCTGCACGCCATCATCGACGAGAACGCCATCGCGCGGATCACCGACCCGGCCATCCGCCGCGGCCAGCTGGGCCACCTCGTCGAGATCGCCAGCCGCCCCAACGTGGACGTCCAGGTCCTCCCTTTCGCCGCCGGCGTTCATCCCGGGACAGTTGAAGTCTTCTCCTGGCTCAGCTTCCCCGATCCCAGCGAACGCGACATCGTCTATCTCGAATCGGCTATCGACGACCGCATGCTCGAAGAAACCGACGAACTAGATCGCTATATGCTCAAGTTCGAGAAACTCCGCACGGCGGCCCTCAGCCCCGAAGCCACCCGCACCACCCTC
>JBOHCK010000287.1:0-7989 GCA_050698755.1 Streptosporangiaceae bacterium
GTTCTGCCTCGTCATGTGCGAGTCGGCGGAGGCGGTCGCCAAACTCGACGCCACCCTGGCCGTCGACGGCGTCGACGGCATCTACGTCGGTCCCCGGGACCTGTCGTTCTCCCTGGGCTGTGCGCTCGACCCGGATGACCCGGTGCTGAGCCAGGCCCTGCAGCGCATCTGGGCGGCCTGCGCCGCCGCCGGTAAGCCGGTGGGGGTGCACGCCATGGACGGCGCCACCGCCCGCCGGTACCGCGAGGCCGGCTGCGCCCTCATCACGAGCGTGGCCGACGCGGGCGCGATCGCCCGCGACACCGCCGCCCAGCTCAGTCTCGCCCGACCTTGAGCGGTCACGGCGGCACTCGCCGCCGTGGGCGGCCACGGGCGAGCCCATGGGGGCCGCACCGTGCAGTCTCTTCCCGGTACGGTGCCACACCCATGGACTCCGTTGGTGAACGGCGTTGACTAGTTACGAACATGCTCGTATGTTAGTGAACATGAGTGTTCACAACCTCTCCGCGCTCCGCCGTGGAGCCCGGCCGTCGCTCCTGGATGTCGCGGCCGAGGTGCTGGTCGCGGACCCGGCCGCGTCGCTGGCCGAGGTGGCCGAAGCCGCCGGAATCGGGCGCACTACCTTGCACAAGCACTACGCCACCCGCGACGACCTGTTGTGCGCGGTCGGGCACCGGGCGATCGACCTGTGGGAGCAGGCGGTCGCCGGGGCGGGCGGCGGCGCCGACCCCGACGGCGGCCTGCGGGCGCTCGCCGCCGCGATGATCCCGATCGGGCCGCAGCTGGCGTTCCTGTGGCGGACCCCGGCCTTCGACCACGTAGGCGACCTCGGCGAGCGCTGGCTCGCGGTGGAGGCCCGGTGCCTGGCCGTGCTCAAGCGGGCTCAAGACCTCGGCGCGCTCGCCGCCGGCGTCCCGGACTGGTGGCTGCTGCAGACGCTCTACTCGATCGTCTACGTGGCCGCCGAGTCGGTCGGGGCCGGAAAGCTGGCCCCGCTGGACGCCCCCGGCCTCGTGCTCGGGACGTTCCTGCATGGCCTCGGCGCCAGGCCCGCCAGCGCGGGGGAGGAGCCGTGAGCGAGGCCGGCCGCGCCGTCGCGTTCGCCGCCGGCCTGTACCGGCAGCGGGCCGCCGTCGCCTACGCCGGGCACGTCAGACGGGACCCGCTGGCGCTGCTCAACCTGCGCCGGGGACGGGCCGATCCCTACCCGGTCTACGAGCAGATCCGGGCCAGCGGCACGCTAGTGCCGACCCGCCAGGGCGACTGGCTGACCGTCAGCCACCGGGTGTGCGATTCGGTGCTGAGGAACCGCCGGCTCGGCGTCCACACCGACCCCGATGTCGAGATGTCCTTCCTGGGGATGAACCCGCCGGACCACACCCGCCTGCGCCGGTTCGCGCTGCCCGCGTTCAGCCCGAAGGCGGTGGCCGGCTACGCCGGCCGCGTCGAGCGCACGGTCGGTGAGCTGCTGGACCAGGCCGCCGCGGGCGACCGGTTCGATCTGGTCTCCGCGCTGGCCGCGCCGCTGCCGATCGCGGTCATCACCGACCTGCTCGGCGTCCCTGATGCGGACGCGGACGCCTTCGCGCAGTACGGCGCGATCATCGGCAGCGCGCTGGACGGCATCAAATCGCTGCGGCACGCCAGCCAGCTGCAGGCCAACGGCATCAAGCTGCAGCGGCTGTTCGAGGACCTCTTCGAGCTGCGGCGGCGGGAGCCGGCCGACGACATCATCAGCCGCCTCGTCGCGGCCGAGGGCGACCAGGTGCAGCCGGACGAGATGATGCCGATGTGCGTGCTGCTGCTGGTCGCCGGGTTCGAGACCACGGTCAACCTGATCGGCAACTGCGTGCTGGCCCTGCTCGGCCACCGCGAGCAGTGGCAGGACCTGTGCGCCGACCCGCCGGCCCTGGCGGCCGGGGCGGTCGAGGAGACGCTGCGGTTCGATCCGCCGGTCCAGCTCACCGACCGGGTGGCGCTGGAGCCGCTGGACCTCGAAGGGCAGATCGTCCGCCCGGGCCAGAGCGTGGTGACGCTGATCGGGGGGGCAAACCGCGACCCCGAGGTCTTCCCCGAGCCCGGCATGTTCAGCATCTACCGCGAGCCCAGGGCCGAGCACCTCGCCTTCTCCAGCGGCATCCACTACTGCCTGGGGCAGCCGCTGGCCCGGCTGGAAGCCGTCATCGCGCTGCGGATGCTAGCCGAGCGGATGCCGGGGCTGGCGCTGGCCGGACCCGTCCGGCGGCGCAACACCACGACGATCCGCGGGCCGCTGCACCTGCCGGTGACGCCGGGCCGCACCGCGCCCGCCCTGCGCCCGGCCGGGAACACTGGCTGAGCAGGTTATCCGGGATTCAGAAGAGGGTCGGCGGTCCGGCGGGGATCGGCTCCGGGAGCGGCTCGACCTCGGGCACCCGGGCCCGCACGTCGTCGTGGAACCGGCGGGCCAGCTCGAGCGCGCGCACGTTATCGGGCGTGTGGATGAAGACGTTCGGTGATCGCCCTTCCCGCAGCCAGCCGGCCACCACGTCGAGCCAGTTCTGCCACCCCGCGACGGTACGTGCCGCGTCGTCCCGGCCCAGGTAGCGGACGACCGGACAAGACGTGAGGGCTCGTGACCGGCGGGGCAGGCGAGGCTTCTTCGCCCACGCCTCCCGTTCGGCGTCGCTCACCGGTCGGCTTTCGAACAGGACGGTGGTGTCGAACGTCACCCACTCGGCGCCGGCCTGGCCCAGTGCTCGCTCTAGTTGCTGCTCCGATCGCGGGTCTTCGAAGAACGCTCGGTGCCGGACCTCGACGCAGTACCGGTACCCGGGCGGGAGGCGACGCAGGAAACCGGCTAGGGCGCCGAGGTCGGCGGGGCCGAAGGACGGCGGCAGCTGGATCCAGAGGGCGTGGGCGCGCGGTCCGAGCGGCTCGATCGCAGTGAGGAAGGCGCGGAGCGGGTCGTCGGCGTCGGCGAGACGGCGCTCGTGGGTGATCGCCTTCGGCAGCTTGAGGATGAACCGGAAGTCAGGGGCGGTCTGCTCGGCCCACGATCTGACCGTGTCGAGGGCGGGCGTCGCATAGAAGGTGGTATTGCCCTCCACGGCGTTGCACCAGGTCGCGTAGGCGCGGAGGCGATCACGCGGTGACAGCGGGTGCGGCAGGTAACGGCCTGGCCAGGGTGCGTACGTCCACATCGCGCATCCGACGTGGAGTTTCACGGCTCCGAGGGTAGCCGAGCGGGTCTCGGTGGACGGTCGCGCCAGTGCTCTGTCAGGTATGACCTGGCGGCAGCGCTGACTGGCAGCTCGCGGCCCGGGGCGCCCCGTGCACCCCCACCGCGGGCCCGCAGCCTGGGGTGGCGGAACTCATGAGGGCCATGAACACGCAGAGCGTCACCAGGCCCAGGACCAACGGCACGTACATGACCGCGCGCATCGGACCGGGCCGTCCGCGGACCGGCCAGGTCCACCGCAGGTGACGGCGCTCCGGCCGGAGCGATTCGGTGCGCGGCGCTCCGTCGTCTCGCGTCAGCCTGGTAAAGATCGCGAACATCGACCTGAGTCGCGGCTCACCGCCTTCCAGGTCGCTCTCTATCCAGTCGAGGACCTGCTGTTGACCGGCTGGCAAACTCACGGCGATTCTGCTGCCCGGGAAAGATGCCGAGAAACGGCTCGCGGCTGTGTAACGGGTCACGTGCCGGGCAACGGACGCCGGATCACTGGAGCCCGGCGCGGACAGACGTGATGCGCTGCGTGTTGAAACCGAGCCAGTGCATCCGGCCCACGTAGCGCGCGTGCTCGACCTTGAGGCAGCGGTCCATGATGACGGTCACGGCGCCCTCTTCGGCGATCCGCGCGCCTTCGGAATTGATCACGCCGAACTGGCACCACAGGGCCCCCGCATGGATCGCCACCGCGTCCCGCGCGATCCCCGGAAGCGCATCCGGCGCGCGGAAGACGTTCACCACGTCCACCGGCTCGGGGATGTCCAGCAGGCTCGCGTAGCATTTCTGCCCGAGGATCTCCGTCTCGCGGGGATTCACGGGGATCACGCGGTAGCCGTGCCGCCTGAGGTAGTAGCCGACGAAGTAGCTGGCCCGCAGCTCGTTGTTCGACAGGCCCACGATCGCGATCGTGCTGGCGGTGTGGAGCACCCGCTGGATCGTCAACGGGTCCTGGTACCGCGCGAGATCGGTCATGGAGCCGTTACCTTCCTTCCCGCCGTCGCCGCAACGAGCGCGAAACCCTGCTGCAGATCCCAGATCAGGTCCTCGACGGACTCGGTGCCGACCGACAGCCGCACCGTGCCAGGCCCTACGCCCGCCGCCCGGAGCTCGTCGTCGCCCAGCTGGCGGTGCGTCGTGCTGGCCGGGTGGATGATCAGGCTCTTCGCGTCGCCGACGTTCGCCAGGTGGGACCAGAGCGTCACGCCCCGGATGAGGTCCTGACCGCCTTCCCGGCCGCCCGCGCAGTCGAAAGAGAACACCGCGCCCGCCCCGAGCGGCAGGTACTTCTCCGCCAGCGCCCGGTACCGGCTGGAAGGCAGGCCGGGGTAGGTCACGTTCGACGCCAGCGGGTGGGACTCGAGGAACGCCGCGACCGCCATCGCGTTCTCGACGTGGCGTTCCATCCGCAGCGACAGCGTCTCGAGCCCCTGCAGGAACAGGAAGGCGTTAAAGGGCGAGAGTGCCGCGCCCAGGTCGCGCAGGGTCTCGGCCCGGAGCTTCATCAGGTAGCCGTACGTCCCGAACGTCTCGTGGAACTGCAGGCCGTGATAGGCGGGCGACGGATCCGCTACGACGGGAAACCGCCCGTTGGACCAGTCGAACGTGCCGGCCTCGGTGACGACCCCGCCGATGCTCGTGCCGTGGCCGCCGATGAACTTGGTCGCGGAGTGGATGACGATGTCGGCGCCCCATTCGATCGGGCGGCACAGGTACGGCGTGGCGAACGTGTTGTCCACGATCAGCGGCAGTTGGTGCTCGTGCGCGATGGCCGCCACCGTCTCGATGTCCAGCACGTTCCCGGCCGGGTTGCCGATCGTCTCGCCGAAGAACGCCTTCGTGTTCGGGCGGACCGCCTGCCGCCACGCGTCAGCATCGTCGGGGTGGACCCACGTCAGCTCGACGTTCATCTTGCGCAGCCAGTGCTTGAACTGGTTCACCGTTCCGCCGTACAGCGCCGAGGACGAGACGACGTGGTCGCCCGGCTGCAGCAGGGTGAACAGCGCGCCGGCCTGCGCGGCGATCCCGCTGGCGAACGCCACCCCGCCCGCGCCGCCCTCCAGGTTCGCCACCCGCTCCTCGAACACCGCGACGGTCGGGTTCATAATGCGCGAGTACGTGTTCCCGTACTCCTGCAGGTTGAAGTAGGCCGCCGCCGATTCCGGATCCTCGAACACGTAGCTGGTGGTCTGGAAGATCGGCACCGCGCGCGCGCCCGTGTTCGGGTCGGGCCGCTGCCCGGCATGCAGTTGGCGCGTCTCGAATCCGAACGCGCGGGCCTCTTCGGCCCGGGGGAGCTTGTCGGTCACTACGGCCTCTTCCTCGAATTCACCGGCCGGCCACGCCTTCGGCCAGGCTGTGCTTGCTCAGAAACTGGCGGATGATGGGCGTCTGCCGCGCTTCCTCGAGCAGGAAGCAGTCGTGGCCGTACGGCGCATCGATCACGTGGAGTTCGGCCGGCTTGCCGAGGGCGTGAAGCGCGTCGGCGATTTCCCTCGACGAAGACGGCGGGTAGAGCCAGTCGGAACTGAACGCGATCAGCAGCGTCCGCGCGCAAACGCCTTCCAGGGCCTTCGCGAGCGATCCGCCGCCGTACTGCCGCGCGAGGTCGAAATACGTCAGCGCTCGCGACGTGAACAGGTAGGTGTTGGCGTCGAAGCGCTTGACGAACGAGTCGGCCTGGTGGCGCAGGTAGCTCTCGACCGCGAACTCCGGTTCGGTGATCGTGTAGCGGATGTCGTCGGCGAACTGCAGCCGCCGGCCGAATTTGTCGCTCAGCGCCGGCCCGGACAGGTACGTGACGTGGCCGACCATCCGCGCCACGCCCATGCCGGCCTCGGGCGCGCGGCCCGTGCCGTAGTAGTGGCCGCCCTGCCAGGCCGGATCGCGCATGATCGCGTCACGCGCGATCGAGTTCCAGGCCACGCCCTGAGGCTGGAGCGCGTGCGTGCTGGCGATCGCCACGACGGCATCCACCTGGTCGGGAAACAGGATCGCCCACTCGAACGCCTGCATCCCGCCGAGCGATCCGCCGGTCACCGCCGCGAGCCGTTCGATGCCGAGTGCGTCGAGGAACGCGCGCTCGGCCCGTACCATGTCCGCGACGGTGATCACGGGAAAGTCTGCCCCGTAGGGCCTGCCCGTCGCCGGGTTGACCGACGAGGGCCCCGTCGTACCGCGGCAGCCGCCGAGCAGGTTCGTGGAGACCACGAAGAAGCGGTCGGTGTCGAACGCCTTGCCCGGGCCGATCATCCCGTCCCACCAGCCGAGACCCTTTCCTGCCGTGCCGTCGCGATCCTCGGCCGCGAACCCGTCGCGCGTGCTCTCCGCCGGCGGCGTCTTCGCGAACCCCGCCGCGTGGGCGTCGCCGCTGAGCGCGTGGCACACCAGGATGACGTTGTCACGGCGGGGCGACAGGGCACCGTAAGTCTCGTACGCCACGCGGACCGGGTGCAGATCCCGTCCGCAGTCGAGCCGCACCGGCTCCGGCAAGTCGAGGTACTGCGTTTCGATCGTGCCGACGCTGCCTGCATGGCCGGCGGGACCGGCCGCGAGCGTGGAGGCTGGGGCTGGCTCCGCCATGCGGGCTATCTTAGCTGGTACTAGCTGGTGTATTGTCAGGCATCTCCACCGGAATACTAGAGAAGTAAGCGAAAGGGAATCACGCGACATGACCACCGTCACCAACGGCGTCAACGTTCAGGCGCTGCTCGACGCGCGCGAGGTGCTGAAGGGCGCGCCCGAGGCGGCCCAGTTCACCTGGCGGGCGTCCGCCAAGTGGCAGCACGGCGTCCACAGCCAGATCAAGGTGCAGAGCTTCTTCGGCCTTGGCGAAGAGCACGACCACAAGGACGAGTCGGTGTTCGAAGCCGACCACCCCGACGTCTTCGCTGCCACGGATAACGGCATCACGCCGATCGAGTACCTCCTGGTGGGCCTGGCGAGCTGCCTGACGGCGGGCGTGGCGTCCGTCGCCGAGAACCGCGGCATCAAGCTGAACTCCGTCGAGTCGGTCGTCGAAGGCGCGCACGACATCCGCGGCATCCTCGGCGCCGACAGCGACGTCCGCAACGGCTACAACGACATCAAGGTGACGTTCACGATCGACGCGGACGCCTCCAAGGAGGACATCGAGGCGCTGGTGGCCCAGTCACAGAAGCGTTCTGCCGTCTTCGACGCCCTCACGAACCCGACCAACGTAACCGTAGAAGTCGCCTGAGGGTCACGTCATCGAGCGCGTAACCACGGTCGTTATCGGCGCGGGCCACGCAGGCCTGGCCGCAAGTCATTTCCTCAGCGACCGGTCGATCGACCACGTCGTGCTCGAGCGCGGCGAGGTGGCGAACTCCTGGCGGCGCGAACGCTGGGACTCCCTGCGGCTGCTCACCCCCAACTGGCAGAGCCGCCTGCCGGGCCTTCGCTACGAGGGCCCGGATCCCGACGGCTACATGACGATGGGGGCAGTGACCCAGTTCATCGAGCGCTTTGCCGCGGTCTCGCGCGCTCCCGTACGGACCGGCACGAACGTCATGTCGGTGCGGCGCACCGACGGCGGATACCAGGTAACCACCAGCCACGGCGAGATCGGCTGCCGGGCCGTGGTCGTCGCGAGCGGCGCCTGTAACCAGCCAGCAGTGCCGTCGTTCGCCCGGGCCGTGCCGGAGAACGTGGAGCAGCTGACCCCGTTCGACTATCGCGACCCCGCCAAGCTTCCCGAGGGCGGCGTGCTCGTCGTGGGAGCGTCGGCGACCGGCGTGCAGCTGGCCGCCGAACTGCAG
>JBOHCK010000288.1:0-7964 GCA_050698755.1 Streptosporangiaceae bacterium
GGCGCAGCCGTGGCCGATGGGGTGGCCGTGCTGGTCGGTGATGGTCAGGCACCAGGTGCTGGCGGGGTTGCGGGCCGCGGCGGCGGCCAGGTCGCGGGCCAGCCACGGGTCGACCGGGCCGATCCCGGCGGCCTCGCCGGGCCGGCCGGCCAGGCCGAGCACGGTGACCAGCGGGACCGTCAGGTTCAGCCGGCCCGCGAACCCCGGCGGGATCACCCCGGCCGCAGGCCCGGCCGGGGCCGGCCCGCCGGGCTGTCCCGGCCCGGACCGGCCACCGCCGGGGCCGTCCGTACCGCCGTCCGCGCCGTCCCCGTCGGAGTCGTCCCCGTCCGGGCCGTTGCCGTCGGGGTTGCCGCTGTCCGGGCCGTTGCCGGTGCCGGAGTCGTCCGGGCTGTCGTTGACCGGGCTGTCGCTATCCAAGCCGTTGCCGGTGCCGGAGTCGCCCGGGCTGTCGTTGACCGGGCTGTCGCTATCCAAGCCGTTGCCGGTGCCGGAGTCGCCCGGGCTGTCGTTGTCCGGGCTGTTGCCGCTGGCGGGGCCGCCGGGGCCGGGGCCGCCGGGGCCGGGGCCGGGGCCGCCCGCACGACCGGTGTCCGTGCCGGGGCCGCCCTGGCTCGGTTTCTGGGCGGCGGTGTCACCGGCGGGCTGGGGGGCCGGGCGGGAGTCCATGCCGAGGAGCAGGTCCAGGTAGGCGCGGGCCCGCAGCTCATCCATCGAGCCGGTCAGGCCCGCCTTGCGCAGCTGCCTGGCCCACCAGTTGATTCGCTGGTCGGCGGCCAGCACCTCCGCCGGCGGCAGTTCCCGGCCGACCAGCGCCGCGTTCCCGGAATCCTCCGCCCACCGCTCCACCCGGGCGTCCTTAGCAGCTTCCTCGCGCCGCTTGCGGGCCTTGTCCGGCGCGACCGCCATGACCGCGCGGGCGATGGCGGCCCGCAGGCCGCCCGGGGTCAGCGTCCCGGCCCGGTCCAGGACCAGCGCCTCGGCCGCCCGGGCCTCCTCTGGGGTGAGGAGCTGGGTAGCGGCGGCGATGATCCTGGCCTTGTTCTCCTGCAGCACGCCGGACCGGAACGCCGCCGCGGTGCCGGGCAGCTTGACTTCCAGGTCCCAGGACAGCTCCAGCAGGCTGGCTGCGGCCCAGGCGGACTGGGCCAGGGCCGGGGCCAGCTCGTCGGGAACGAATTCCTGCCACCCGGCCGGCATCCGCGCCGGGCCCTGCGGCACGCAGCCCGGGGCCGGGCGGCGGCGGATGAACTCCGCGGCCGCGGCGTGCTTGCGGGCGGCCGCGTGGGACTGCACCCGGTCCCACGCGCAGATCGCGCCGACCAGCTCATCGTCGCTGGCACCGGGATAGGTGTCATCCGCGCCGGCCGCGTCGTCGGCGAAACTCATCAAGACCAGCCCGCCCGGCATCGTGTCCAGGCCCAGCCCGGACGCG
Organism: Streptosporangiaceae bacterium; assembly: GCA_050698755.1. Lineage (GTDB taxonomy): Bacteria > Actinomycetota > Actinomycetes > Streptosporangiales > Streptosporangiaceae > Palsa-504. The sequence goes on from JBOHCK010000288.1 coordinate 1,436, forward strand.
AACCCGCCCGCCGGGCCCGGGTACTCCCCCGGGAAACACTGCGCCGATCCGGGCATCTGCGGGCCGCGGCGTCCCGTCGCCCTGGCGGCGGCCGCGGCCAGCGCCCCGGTCGTGCCCGCCGCCGCGGCCATTGCGGCCGCCCGGGCCTGATCCGCGGTGATCTCCCGGCACTCGGCGAACAGTGCGTCCAGGTCCACCTCGCCCGGTAGCGGCGGGTCCTCCGGGTCGGGCCACAGGTCCGGGTCCGGCGGCTCCTCCCCCACCGGGCGGGCCGCCCACAGTTCGGCGTCCATCTGGTCGGTCCCGGCGGGCAGCCGCCGCCAGCGTGCCGCTGCGTCGGCCAGCGGGTCGCCCGGCCGGCCGGCGCGCCGGGCGGGGATCGTGTCCCGTCCGGGGCCCGGGGCCGGTCCTGGGGGCATCGCCACCGCCGTTCGGGGAAATGGTCTTGACTTGATGCGAACATAGTAGCTAAATTATGGCCTGAACACAACTCGACACGCCAGAACTGGCGAGAGATTCTTCTGGCTCCAGCGTCGGGCGGTGGAGCGAGGCCTCGGGTGGATCGGGCTCGGTGTGACGGACGATAATCCGCGGGCGGAGCTGTACCTGCGGCTCGGGTTCGGCGAGACCGGGTGCCGTTTATCTCGACCGGCGGGAGATCGTGACCAGGCCGGTGAACGGCAGGCGTTCAGCGACCCGGGCCGGTTCCTGGTCAAGGACCTGAGGGCAGCGGGCTGAGCGCCTGCGCGGGCGACTGAGTACCGGCGGTGAGCGGTCGGCGGGCGGGCGACTGAGTACCGGCGCTGAGCGGTCGGCGGGCGGGCGGCTAGGTGCCCGCGGGGTGCCAGACGGTCTTGGTCTCCAGGTAGGCGAGCATGCGGTCCGGGCCGGGGTTCTGGATCCAGTCCTGGTCAGGGTCTCTTGGGCGGATCACGCGCTTGAGGTTCTCGGCGGCGGCCACGGCCAGGTCGTCGGCCAGGGCAGCGGGCGCTCCGCTCAGGTCGATGGCGTTGACGTCCATGTGCGAGGCCAGCCAGGGGGCGATCTCGGCGGTGCGCCCGGTCAGCACGTTGACGACGCCGCCTGGCACGTCGGAGGTGGCCAGCACCTCGGTCAGGGAGACGGCGGGCAGCGGGTAGCGTTCGCTGGCCAGGGCCACCACCGTGTTGCCGGTGACGATCGCGGGGGCGACCACGGAAACGAAGCCGAGCAGGCTCGCGGAGTCGGGCGCGATCACCGCGACCACGCCGGTCGGCTCGGGCAGCGAGAAGTTGAAGTACGGGCCGGCTACGGGGTTGGCTGCGCCGCGCACCTGGGCGATCTTGTCCGCCCAGCCCGCGTACCAGACCCAGCGGTCGATGGCGGCGTCCACCACCGCCTCGGCCTGCCGCCCCCCCAGCCCCTCGGCCGCGCGGACCTCGGCCACGAACTGCGCGCGGCGGCCCTCGAGCAGTTCGGCGACCCGGTACAGGACCTGGCCCCGGTTGTAGGCGGTCGCGCCCGACCAGCCCGCAAACGCCTTCCGCGCCGCCGAGACCGCGTCCCTGGCGTCCTTGCGCGAGGCTAGCGCCGCGTTGGCCAGGAACCCGCCCTTGTGGTCGGTCACCTCGTAGGACCTTCCGCTCTCCGAGCGGGGGAAGGCTCCGCCGATGTACAGCTTGTACGTCTTCCGCACCGCGAGGCGGGCGGCCGAGCCGTTATCAGACATCGAGGTAGGCCTCCAGCCCGTGCCTGCCGCCCTCCCGGCCGTAGCCGGATTCCTTGTAGCCCCCGAACGGCGAGGTCGGGTCGAACTTGTTGAACGTGTTCGCCCAGACCACGCCGGCGCGCAGCCGGGACGCCATCCACAAGATCCGCGACCCCTTGTCGGTCCAGACCCCCGCGGACAGCCCGTACGGGGTGTTGTTCGCCTTCTCCACCGCCTCGGCCGGGGTACGGAACGTGAGCACGGACAGCACCGGGCCGAAGATCTCCTCGCGGGCGATGCGGTGCGCCTGCGACACCCCGGTGAACACGGTCGGCGGGAACCAGAAGCCCTTCACGGGCAGTTCGCACGGCGGCGACCACCGCTGCGCGCCCTCCGCCTCGCCTGCGTCGGACAGCTCGCGGATCTTGGCGAGCTGGGCGGCGGAGTTGATGGCGCCCACGTCGGTGTTCTTGTCCAGCGGGTCGCCCAGCCGCAGCGTCCCCAGCCGGCGCTGCAGGGAGGCCAGGACCTCGGGGTACACCGACTCCTGAACGAGCAGCCTGGAGCCCGCGCAGCACACGTGCCCCTGGTTGAAGAAGATTCCGTTGACGATCCCCTCGACCGCCTGGTCGACGGGCGCGTCATCGAACACGATGTTGGCGGCCTTGCCACCCAGCTCCAGCGTGACCTTCTTGCGCGGGCCTGTCGCGCAGGCCCGGGCGATCTGCTTGCCGACCTCGGTAGACCCGGTGAACGCCACCTTGTCGACGCCGGGGTGCTCGACCAACGCACGGCCGGTCTCCCCCGCGCCGGTGACGATGTTGACCACGCCCGCCGGCAGGTCGGCCTGCTGGCAGATCTCGGCGAAGGTGAGCGCGGTCAGCGGCGTCGTCTCGGCCGGCTTTAGTACCACGGTGTTGCCGCAGGCCAGCGCCGGGGCGATCTTCCAGGCCAGCATGAGTAGCGGGAAGTTCCACGGGATGACCTGCCCGGCCACGCCGAGCGGGCGCGGGTCGGGACCGTACCCCGCGTACTCCAGCTTGTCGGCCCAGCCCGCGTGGTAGAAGAAGTGCGCCGCGACCAGCGGGATGTCCACGTCGCGCGACTCCCTGATCGGCTTGCCGTTGTCGAGGGACTCGAGCACGGCCAGTTCGCGCGCTCGCTCCTGGACGATGCGGGCGATGCGGAACAGGTACTTGCCGCGTTCCTTCGGCGCCATGGCTGACCAGGTGTGCTCGTAGGCCTGCCGGGCGGCGGTCACCGCGCGGTCCACGTCGGCGGGACCCGCCTCGGTCACCTCGGCCAGGACCTCCTCGGTGGCCGGCGAGATGGTCTTGAACGCGCGACCGTCCAGGGTGGAGACGAATTCGCCGCCGATGAACAGCCCGTAGGACTCGCGCAGCGAGACGATGGCGCGCGATTCCGGCGCGGGAGCGTAATCGAACTTAGGCATCTCAGTCCAGGGTGGGAACGACATGTGACAATGTCAGCGTAGACGCGCGGCCGGGAGGCCGGGAAGGAGCCGTGCGATGTCCCAGACTCTGCCCCCACCCCTGTTTGACCCGTTCGCGCCCGGTTTCACCGACGACCCCTATCCGCAGTACGCGGCGCTGCGCGCCGGAGCGCCAGTGTATGAGCATCCGTTCGGGTTCTGGCTGCTCACGTCCTACGAGGCTGTCTCCTGGCTGCTCCGGGCGAACCTGTCGGTCGAGGAGCGCAACGTCGCCGCGAGCCCGTTCACGGAGCTGCGCGAGCAGATGTACGGCGAGGACGCGTACCGCCCCCGCGGCGTATCCATGCTCGACCGTGACCCGCCGGATCACACCCGGCTGCGGCGTTTGGTGTCGAAGGCCTTCACGCCGCGGGCGGTCCAGGCGCTGCGGCCGCGCATCACCGGCCTGGTCGACGGCATGCTCGACGCAGCCGAGCAGGAGGGCCGGGTCAATCTCGTCGACGCCCTGGCCTTCCCGCTCCCGTTCGCCGTGATCGCGGAGATGCTCGGCACGCCGCCCGGGGATCACGAGCGGATCAGGCAACTGAGCGGTACGGTGGTCCGCTCGCTGGAGCCCGTGGCGGACCCGGCGCTCGCCGCGGCTATCGCAGCCGCGGACGCCGAGCTCACCGAGATAGCGGGCAGCATGATCGCGTGGAAGCGCGCCAATCCCGCCGACGACCTGCTGACCGCGCTGATTCACGCCGAGGACGACGGCGACGTGCTCGACGACGACGAACTGATCGCGCAGACCCTGCTGCTTTACATCGCCGGGCACGAGACGACGGTCAACCTCATTGCGGGCGGGACCCTCGCGCTGCTGCGGCACCCGGACCAGCTCGCGCTGCTGCGCGACGAGCCTGCCTTGATCGATAACGCCGTGGAGGAACTGCTCAGGTACGACAGCCCGGTGCAGGCGAGCAGGCGGATCACCCTGGAACCGGTCACCCTTTCCGGCATCGCCATCCCGGCCGGGGCCTTCGTCATGGCCAGCCTGGGCTCGGCCAACCGGGACGAGGGTTTCTTTGGGGCTGACGCCGCCGGAGTTCGGATCGACCGGGAGAACGCGCGGCAGCACGTCTCGTTCGGCGGCGGGCCCCACCACTGCCTGGGCGCGTCGCTGGCCAGGCTCGAGGCCTCGATCGCCATCGCGCGGCTGACCGCGCGGTTTCCCCGACTCGCCCTCGACGGCCCGGTCACCTGGAACGGCCGGATCAACCTGCGCGGACCTGCGCATCTGCCGGTCTCACTGGGGGCGTAGCCCGGGTCGCACGCCAGGGTGAAGTAGGGGCGGCAGTGTCACTGGGGCGCGTAGCGCGCGGGTGGTTGATTCAGGGTGAGGTAGTCGGGGCCGGAGGTGTCGCTGGGGCCCGTAGGTCTCGCTGGGTGCGTTAGTCCAGGGTGAAGTAGTCGGGGCCGGAGTAGCGGCCGGTGGCTAGCTTGGTGCGCTGCATGAGCAGGTCGTTTAGCAGGCTGGAGGCGCCCAGGCGGAACCAGTCGGGATCCAGCCAGTCCTCCCCCGCCGTCTCGTTGACCAGGACCAGGTACCTGATGGCGTCCTTGGCGGTGCGGATGCCGCCGGCCGGCTTCACCCCGACCTGGCGCCCGTAAGCCTCGCGGAAATCGCGGACAGCCTCCAGCATGACCAAGGTCACCGGGAGCGTCGCGGCGGGCGTGACCTTGCCGGTCGAGGTCTTGATGAAGTGGGCGCCGGCCAGCATGGCCAGCCACGAGGCGCGGCGCACGTTGTCCAGCGTGACCAGTTCACCGGTCTCCAGGATCACCTTGAGATGCGCGCTGCCAGCCTGGCCGGCGGTGCCGGCGGGCCCCTCGCACACCTCGCGGACCGCGGCGATCTCGTCGAAGACGAGCTGGTAGTCCCCGGTCAGGAAGGCGCCGCGGTCGATCACCATGTCCACCTCGTCGGCGCCCGCCGCGATCGCGTATTTCGCGTCGGCGAGCTTGACGTCCACGCTGGTCCGGCCGCTGGGGAACGCGGTCGCCACGCTGGCGACGTGGACGCCGCTGCCGGCCAGTTCGGTCGCGGCGACGTGCGCCAGGTCCGGGTAGACGCAGACGGCGGCGACCTGCGGCGCGGTGGGGTCGGCGGGGTCGGGGCGCTTGGCCTTGGCGCACAGCGCCCGGACCTTGCCCGGCGTGTCCTGACCCTCCAGCGTGGTCAGGTCGATCATCGAGATCGCCATATCCAGCGCCCACCGCTTGGCCGTGGTCTTGATCGACCGGCTGGCCAGCATGGCCGCACGGGCCTCCGCCCCGACCTCGTCTACTCCCGGCAGGCCGTGCAGGAACCCCCGCAGCGAGGTGCCTGAGAGGACCTGCGTGTCAGCGGGCGCGCTCATCGGCGACTCCTTCAGTCCGGGATTCCTCATGGATCACACTTCACTATTGTCACCGACGATCAAGTTGTCGATGGCGGGGCGGACCGTGGCCCAGAGCCGACGCCTACCCCCGCGTCACGCCTCATGCGGCGAGCGCTAATCAAAGCGACGGCTCTTACGTTTCCTCTACTGTGACGTACCAGCATCGCCTGTGTATTCTGGTTGCCACCCCGCTGGCGGGCAGTGGCACGGGACACATCGATGTGCCCGTGCCCGTCGCCGCGGCGCGGCTGAGGAGTGCGCGGGGCCTTATTTGCCTGCGGCGCTGGCTACCCCGGCGACCGATTGGCTACTCTCGTCCCAGGCCGCTGCTAGGAGTCCAATGGATCAGAGCTTTCCGCAAGGCGAATTCCCCGAGGATCCGCCACGGACCGAATTGCAGCGGCGCATGGACCAAGGCGAACAGCGGCGGACCATCCTGGAAGAGCTTTATCGCGCCAACCAGGCTGGGTTGTACGCGCTGGCCTACGCATCGCTCCGGGATGTCGGCCAAGCGGAGGACTTCGTCCAGGTTATAGCCCTGAAAATGCAAGTGAGCTTTGACAGCATGATCGCGCACGAACCGGTCCGGGCCTGGATCTTCAGGACCGCCAAGAACGAATTGGTGGACTTGTATCGTCGTCGTAAGGTCAGGGGCGGCGGAGATGTTCCCACCGACTTCGACGACCTGGAACGTAACATGGCCGCGGCGTCGTGGACCAATAAGTTCGAAGAGCAGGTAGAGACGTGGGTCGGAACGCTCAAACCGTTGCTTATATACCTAAGGACAATCGCCGCCAAGGGCTGGCTACGTGACGCACACCTCATTGCGTACTGGGGGGGAACGCACGGCCCCGGCGAGGTTGATGTTCGTGCCTGTATGACCATGTAAAGAACAGATCGTGCCGCATGGCGCGTTCACTGATGTTGCGGCCTGGCCGGGTCACCGGAATATCAAGGTCACCTACGCGA
>JBOHCK010000289.1:0-7945 GCA_050698755.1 Streptosporangiaceae bacterium
TCTTGCTGCTGGCCCTGTTCATCCTGGCCACGCGGGTAATCATGGGACCGGCGCGGACCCCGGACGAGCTCGCGGCGGGAGATCCCGAGGCAGCGTTCCCCGCCGAGTCGCCGGTGACCCGGCGCTCCACACCGGTGAACCAGTGAGCAGCGACCCGGAGCGCTGGCCCCTGGTGTCGGTGATCGTGCCGACCCGGGGCCGGCCGGACCTGGTGCGCGCGGCGATCTCCTCGGTCGTCGGCCAGGCCTACCCCGGCCGGATCGAGTGCCTCGTGGTTCACGACCAGGAGCCACCCGACCCGGCCCTGGCCAGCCTAGGCACCGGGGAGCACCAGGTCCGGGTGATAGCCAATCGCCGCACGCCCGGTCTGGCCGGCGCGCGCAACTCCGGGCTCGCCGAGGCCGCGGGGGGCTTCATCGCCACCTGTGACGACGACGACGTGTGGCACCCGGCCAAGCTCCAGGCCCAGATCGGGCGGCTGCTCGACCAGCCTGACCTGCTCGTGGTGGGCTCGGGCATCCGGCTCATGCTGCCCGACGGCCGGGTCATCACCTGGCCGGCCCGCGCCGAGCGGATCAGCCAGCGGCTGCTGCTGCGCAACCGCGTCAAGGAACTGCATTCCTCGACGCTGGCCATGCGCCGGGACGTGTTCGCCAAGGCAGGCCTGTACGACGAAGGAACGCCGCACGGCTACGCCGAGGACTACGACTTCATCCTCCGGGTGGCCCGGGTCGGCCGGATCGGGGCCGTGCTGAGCCCGCTCGCCGACATTCGGAAGGACAGCGGTTCCTGGTGGCCGGGCGACGCCGCCGTGACGGTCGACGGCCTCGAGTACCTGCTGGCCAGGCACCCGGAGATCGCCGCGTCGCCGCGCGGGCACGCCCGCCTGCTCGGGCAGATCGCGTTCTCGCGTTCGCTGCTCGGGCAGAAAGGGCCGGCGCTGCGGTACGCAGCCGCCGCCATCGCCAGGTGGCCCGCGTCGCCGCACGGGTACCTGGCCCTGGCACACATCGTGACCGGCGTGGACCGCAAGTCCGTGCTGCGGGCGGCCCGCCTGGCCGGCCGGGGGCTGGCCTAGATCGCCGGCCAGAAAGAGAGAGATGAGGTGGGGTTTCATGACGTCCGTGCGCAAGGCCGCACCCGAACCGGTCCGCAGGGCCGGCCGGCGTGCGTACCTGCAGGTGGGCACGGCGACGGCGCCGCTGCGGCTGCAGCCTGGTTTCATCATGATCGGTGCCCAGCGCTGCGGCACCACGTCGCTGTTCCGGGCGCTGATGGCACACCCGCAGGTTGTGCGGCCTGCTTTCCACAAGGGAATCAACTTCTTCGACCTGAACTACTACCGGGGCCTGACCTGGTACCGGGGGCATTTCCCGGTGGCCCGGGTGGCCCAGGCCGCCACGGCCCGCCACGGCGGCCCGGTGACCTTCGAGGCCAGCGGGTACTACACGTACCACCCGTTCGCGATGGAGCGGCTGGCGCGCGATCTGCCCGGGGTCAAGCTCGTGGTGATGCTGCGCGATCCCGTGGAGCGGGCCTTCTCGGCCTACAAGCACGAGTACGCGCGCGGCTATGAGTGGGAGAGCTTCGAGCAGGCGCTGGAACTGGAGGACGACCGGCTGATCGGGGAGATCGACCGGATGCGCGCCGACCCCGCCTACGAGAGCTTCACGCACCGCCATCACTCTTACACGAGACGTGGCCATTACGCGGATCAGCTTGAGCGGATCTTCGGGCTGTTCCCCCGGGAGCAGGTCCACGTCATGGACAGTGAGGCGTTCTTCGCGCGGCCCGCGCACGAGTACGGTGAGCTGACCGGCTTCCTGGGTCTGCAGCCCTTCCAGCCGGCCAGCTTCGGGCAGCACAACGCGCGCCCCGGCACCCCGATGGCCCCGGGCACCGAGCGCATGCTGGAGGACCACTTCGCCCTCCATAACAAGCGGCTGGCCGAGCTGCTGGACTGGACACCGCAATGGCCACGGTAACCGAGTCGGCCGGGTCGGCTACCGACCGCAGCAGCTACCTGCGGGAAATCCTGGCGGTGCTGTGGCCCGAGCCGGCCCGCATCGAGCGCCGTGGCCGGGCGGCCCCGGGGCTGGGCGTGCGGCCCGGCCGGGACACGGGGGGCGCCGGGCAGACCGAGTTCCTCATGGTCCCCAACGAGACCCGGCCGGTCCTCCTGGTGCCCCGCAGGCCGCGCCGGGCGACTGCGGCCGCTCTGCGGCATTACAAGGCGTCCGCCGTCGGCCGCCGGCGGCTTGCCTTCCGCGGCCTGGCCGCGGCGGCACAGCTCGGCCTGGCCGACGTGCTGCCGCACCGGATCACGGTCGGGCCGGCTGTGGACGGGCCCGAGGCGGACGTGCTGGCTTACCTGCGCAAGGTCCTGGACCGGGACCTGGTCGTGAGCCTGCGCGTGGGGCCGCCCCGGGCTAACCGCAAGCCGGTGCTGGAGTTGCTCAGCCCCAGCGGTGAGATGCTCGGGTTCGCGAAGGTGGGCATCACCGGCCTGACCCGGGAGCTGGTCCGGGCCGAGGCTGCCGCCCTGGAGGTGCTCGCGGCAGCCGGGCTCACCCGCCTGGAGGTACCCCTGCTGATGCACCACGGCCCGTGGAGGGATCACGAGGTCCTGGTCCAGACGCCGCTGAGCGGCTCCGGGCGGCCCGTGAGCCGGGCCATGCTGACCTCCGCTATGGCCGAGCTGGCCACGGCGGCGGGAGTGACCACGCAGGTGGCCGGCCACAGCGGCTACTGGCGTGCGCTGCGCTCGCGGCTGGAGGCGTGCGCGGAACGCGAGCCGGCGGCGGCGCTGCTGCAGGTCATGGACGATCTGCAGGCCACTGCGGAGGCCACCACCCTGGCCTTCGGCTCGTGGCACGGCGACTGGACGCCGTGGAACATGGCCTGCTCCGGCGACCAGGTGCTCGTCTGGGACTGGGAACGGTTCGAGAGCGGCGTGCCGATTGGCTACGACGCCGTGCACTACCAGTTGCAGGGGGCGGTGGAACGGAACGGCGCCGGAGGAGCGCAGTCCGCCACCGAGGCGGCCCTGTTCACCGCCCCGATGACCCTCGGGCCGCTGGGCGTCAGGCCGGGATACGCGGTTTTCGTGGCGGCCCTGTACCTGCTTGAGATCGCCACGCGGTACACCTGCGACGGGGCGGCGGAGGCCGGTGCACGGCTGGGTGATGTGAGTACGTGGCTGCTGCCCCCGCTGTCCCGCTACGCACGGCGCCTGCCCGGGCCGCCAAGCCCGGGAGGAGCCCAGCCATGACCGCAGACGCAGGCGCCGCCCTGCAGACCCCGGACCTGACCTGGCCGCGGGCCATGCGGCTGGGCGTACTCGGCCTGGTCTCGGACGTGCGTGACCGGCGGCGCGACCGGGCGCTGCGGAACCCGCTGTCCGCCCGCGCCCTCGACCTGCGGCTGCACCGGCCGGTATTCGTGATCGGCGCGCCGCGATCGGGCACCACGTTCCTCGGGAGCTGCCTGGGGCGGCTCCCGGAGATCAGCTACCATTTCGAGCCCCGGCTGACCAAGGCCGCGGCGCGGTGCGTGTACGACGGGTCGTGGAGCCCGCGGCGGGGCGCGGCCGTGTTCCGGCTGTCCTACAGTGCGCTGTTGCTCGCGGCGCTGGACGGTGGGCACCGGTTCGCGGAGAAGAACCCCGAGAACAGTTTCCTGGTCCCGTTCCTGGCCGAGGAGTTCCCGGGCGCGCAGTTCATCCACATCGTGCGGGAGGGGCGGGACGCCGCGGTGTCACACGCCGAGAAGCCCTGGCTGGCGGCCGCCTCGGCAGCGTCCGGCCAGCGGGGTATGGCCGGGCAGCTGCACGGCCCGCAGGCCCGCTGGTGGGTGGAACCAGCACGCCGCGAGGAATTCACGCAGGTCTCAGACATCGTGCGGTCGGCCTGGTGCTGGCGTCGCTTCACCGAGGCAGCGCTGGACGGGGTGGCCGGGCTATCCACGGGCCGGGCCGTGGAGGTCCGCTATGAGGCCATGGTCGCCGACCCGGCAGATACCGCGGACCGGCTGGCCGGGTTCCTCGGCACCTCACCCGGGGGGCGGAGTGAGCTGCGCGCCGCAATGGCCCGGGCCCGGCCCGATTCGGTAGGCCGCTGGCGTGTCACGCTGAATGGGCCGGATGTGGCGGGGGTCGAGGCGGAGATTGGCCCGTTGCTCACCCGCCTTGGCTACCCGTGACCGGATTGAAGGTCAGCGCCCCGGTGGCTGGTGCCGCCACATTGCACCTGCGCCCATGATTGCTGTCAGCCGCCAGTTAGCATGCTTCATTGCATCCCACCTTTGCTTGGTCCCACCTCAGTGCTGCGACACAGGCAAGCCCCGGGGATTGAAGTAGCGATCGTCTGCAATGCCGCGGAATACCGCCAACGGCCCCGCATCCAGCGCAAAGCTCGTTTTCGGCGAGGTACCGGTGGTGTTGGAGTCGAAGTACACCAGCGCCTTGATCTGGCGATGGCTGACCACCGTCTGCTCGGCCGCCCGCAGCCATTGCGCGCGGGCCTGCTCGCCGTAACTCTGCGGCACTCCGTATTCGCCTATCATGATGGGCTTGGGATGCTGCGCGGCCCAGTCCAGGAATGGCTTGACAACGTCCGCGAATGAGCGCTGCGGCCCGGGCCCTGGATAGGCGTCGGCGCAGATCCAGTCTACTTCGTCGTTACCGGGGTAATAGGCGGCCGCGTTGTTGCTCGTGAATCCGCGGGCCGTCGGGCACCACACCCACGCGACGTTGGTGACGTGCTGCTCGGCGAACACCTGCCGGATGTGCTTCCAGGCCGCGATGTAGTCCGCAGGCGAGCCCACCTCAGCGCGCATGTTCGGCCGGTCCATCTCCCAGCGCCACTCCAGGAACACCGGCTTGCCCAGCGCCTTCAACTCCTGGGCCCGCTGGCGGATCGAGGCGTCCCACTCACCCGCCGCGATACCCCGGCTGTCGTTCAGCGCCCAGGAGACCAGGAGCATGCTGCCCTGGCGGACGAAGGCCCGCTCACTGCGGGTGGGGAACGGCGCGTCCTGCTGGAGATAGACGTGCACAATGTCCAGCCGCCGCCTGATCTGCTGCTGCAGCGTGGTCACCGCGTCCAGGTAGCCCTGCTGGCTGTACAGAGCGGGCTTGACCCAGGCGCCGAAGTACGCGCCCTGAGCCGGGGCCGGGATGGCCGCCGGCCCGGGATGGAGCGGAGGCGGAGACGCCGAATGGCCACCCGACGGGCGGCCAGACCCGCCGAGGCCCATGGTGATCACTACGACCACGGCCGCGATCACCACGGCGGCGATCGCGGCCAGGCCCACCGGGCGCCGCCAGCCGGTCATGCCGCGCCGCCCACGTAGCCGTAGCGCATCAGCAGCGGCAGCGTCAGCGTGGTGACCGTGCGCCGGTTGCCCGCCACCATGGCCGTCTGCCAGGTGTCGTCGTGGCGGATCCGGATGCGGCCGGTGGTGAAGCGCATCGGGTTCCCGGACGCGGTGTGCGCTGCCCCCAGTTCGGCCCACCAGCGACCGGGCCTGTCGGTGCCCAGGAAGCCGAACTCCGGCCCTCCAGGCAGGCCGGCAAACGCGGCGATCCGGCTGAGGGTGGCGGCCGGGGCCGCCGTGAAATCCTCGTACCGCACCCGCAGTGTGGGCGTGCCGAGCTGGGACAGCAGCTGCAGCGCGCTGTTCTGCAGGTTCCACCGCAGGGCGGCGCTGGCCGGGGTGTAGGTAGACATCTGGCTGCCCGGCGCGGCCTCGGGCCGGTCCACGATCTTGCCCCAGGAGTAGGCGACCGCCCGGGGGTCCCGGACCACATGGACGACCCTCAGGTCCAGGCCAGGCGAGCTGCGCAGGCAAAACGCGAGCGACGCATGCTTGCTGGAGTCGATCACCACCGCGCTGCCGCTGATCTGTCCGATCGCCGCGTAGGTGCGCTGGTAATACGCCACGTACTCATCCAGGGCGGGCTGGAGCCGGCGGCGCAGAAGGGGGGAGGCGAGCTGAGGCAGGAACCGGGCCCGGTCCACCTGGGCCCGCAGCCGGGTGATCCGGTCCACGTCCACCTGATCCCAGCCGCCGAAGGCGGCCTGGCCCACCTGCCGCCAGAACGGGCAGGATCCGAATGGCTGGCCACACCCGCAGCGCTCGCCGTCCCGAACCGCCCGCAGCCACATGTGCACGACCTCGCCAGCAGGGCAGGCACCCGGCATCTCGCCGAGAAGCCGCTCGAGCAGGGTACTGCCACTGCGGCCCAGGCCGGCCAGGTACACGACCCGGGGGCCGCTGACCGCGATGCTCGTGCCTGTCCTGCTGGCGTGCGCGTCCGGACTCAGGTCAACCCCTCGCTTGAGTGCTAGGCGCCATAGGGCAGGAGGCAGATGCCCGCGTGCTGGTACACGCCCCCACATTGGGTGGTGTTGTTCTGGTTGTCGCTGGCGATCCACAGGCCCGCACTGGTGACGAGCATGTCGTCAGCGCCGAGTCCCCGGCCCCGGGTGGGGTTGAAGGTCAGCGCGCCCGTGGTCGGGCTCAGGCCCATCATGCCAGGTGCGTCGATGGCCCCGGGACCCTTGAAGTCGCAGCCGTCCGGGTTGGACGCCCACCGCTCGTGACCGCCGAAGTATGCGGTGCTCGCGTCGGCCGCAGTGGAGTACAGCGAGTCACAGCCCGGGTAGTTGATCCACGTGTGGGTGACCGAGGTCTGGGTCGACGGATAGGCGATCGCCGCGTCGCACGGCCCGGTCCGCGGGCCGCTTCCGGCCGGCGTGCCGTTGGGCTTGTACCCGGTTGTGGCCACGTAGATGGTGGAGTCGTCCGGCGACCAGGCCGCGGCCTGGGCGTAGAACGCCTCGTTATAGTTGCAGTTCGTATTCAGCTCCGGTGAGGTCCACCCGGTGACCGTGGCGGTTGAGCCGCTCAGGTTCAGCATGAACACCTGCTGCCGCGCCTGGCCGCCGACCGACGTGAAGTCGCCTTCCACCATTTCCAGGGTGCCGCTGTTGCTGAGCTGCTGGTTGAAGACCCGGGTCGGGTTGGAGCCCACGCCCGGGAACTGGTAGTTCCCGGAGATGCTGAGGTGGATGAACCCGTCGTCCTTACCCGTGGTGGCGTTGAGGCTGGTCATGTACGGGTTGGCGGAGCTGTTGTTGATCGACTTGTAGTAGCCCCCGGTCAGGATGTGCCCGTTGTAGTACTGCAGGGTCTCGACCTGTCCGTTGGCGCTGTGCCCGAAGCCGGTGATGAGCGCGCCGGTCGACGTGCTGACCGCGGCGATGTTGCTCGCGCTGCCCCCGCCGACCGTGCTGAACTTACCGCCCAGGTAGGCGGTGGAGCAGTCCGGGCTGAACGTGATGCTGTTGACGATCCCGTTCGCGTTCGGGTTCCAGGACGTCATGGTGTACGGCTTCGACGCACTGAAGCTGAGGACGTTGTTGCGGGTGAAGTTCGTCCCCTTCTGCGAGATCGTGTTGAAGGTGCCGACGGCGTACATCGTGTCGCCGCACTGCGCGATCTGCCGCACCTGCTGGGTCGTTCCGGTATTGGCCAGCTCGGGAGTGCCGTTGACCGGTTTCGCAGATACCGGCCCGGTCGCCGCCGACGCAGGCACCACGGCCCAGGCCATGCTGGCCGCGAGCGCGCTCGCGATCACTGCAGTTCTGACACGCCAACTACCACGCAACATTGAATCCCCCCATGCCAAGTCCCCACCAACGCATGTACCTGAAGTAAACAATTAGGCATCATAACGGAGCGTGTTCGCAACCCGGCAAGAAAACTTTAACTCTGGGTAATACAGCTAAAACTCTCCGTAACGTAAATATCATCGCAGATGCCTCAAATCACTTTAACGTCTAGAGGCCGCCCGGTCCGCGCCCGGGTATTTGCCTGATCGCCTTCTGCATTTCGCCCGGTGATTGAGAGCGATTAGCGTTGTGCCGTGGAGAACAAAGGG
>JBOHCK010000290.1:0-7940 GCA_050698755.1 Streptosporangiaceae bacterium
GGGCTGGACAGCGATCCGCACCCGCTGCTGGCCGCGATGCGGGCCGCCGGGCCGGTCTGCTGGGTACCGGCCCTCGGCGCCTGGCTGGTCACCGGGTATCAGTGTGCCGTTGACGTCCTCCGTGATGCCCGCACGTTCACGGTCGACGACCCCCGCTTCTCCACGGCCAAGGTGGTCGGCCCGAGCATGCTCTCGCTGGACGGCGCGCAGCACGCGCGGCACCGGGCCCCCTTCAGCCGCGCGTTCCGGTCCGAGGAGGTGCACGCGAGGCTAGCGGCGTTCACTCAGGCCGAGGCCGGCCGCCTGGTGAGCGCCATTGCCCCCCGCGGGGAGGCGGAGCTGCGCCGTGCCGTCGCCGGGCCGCTGACCGCCGCGGTCATGGCCGAGGCCATCGGCCTCGGGGACGCCGACCCGGCGCAGATCCTCGCCTGGTACGACGGGATCGTGGCGGCCGTCCAGGCCGAAACTGCCCTGCAGGCGGAAGCTGCCCGGCCGACCCGGCCGGCCGACCCGGCGGGGCAGGCGGGCACGGCCGCCTTCGCCGGGCTCGCCGCCAGCCTGCGGGAGGTGATCGCGACGGCCGGGCACCAGAGCCTGCTGGCCGAGGCGGTGGCCACCCCCGAGGCGGGGACCGACACAGACGCCGGGCCACCGCTAACCGAGGATGAGGCGATCTCCAACGCGGCGGTCCTGATGTTCGGCGGCATCGAGACCACCGAAGGCATGATCGTCAACGCCGCGCTGCACCTGCTCGGCCAGCCCGGTGAGCTCGACCTGGTCCGCGTGGACCCCAGCCTGGTCCCCGCGGCCATCGAGGAGTCACTGCGGCTCGAGCCCGCCGCGGCGGTCGTGGACCGCTACGCGACCGCCGACACACTGCTCGGCGGTGTCCGTATCCCGGCCGGCGAGCAGGTCACCGTGTCCATCGCCGCCGCGAACCGGGATCCCGCGGTCTTCGCCGACCCTGACCGGTACGAGGTCCGCCGGGCCAACGCGTCCCGGCACCTGGCCTTTGCCCACGGCCCGCATTTCTGCCTCGGCGCCCACCTGGCGCGCCTGGAGGCCCGGATCGCCATCGAAACGCTGCTGGACCAGCTCCCTGCGCTGCGCCTCGACGACCGCTCCCCCGCCGCGCCGCGGGGCCTGGTCTTCCGCAAGCCCCCAGAAATGCTCGTTCGGTGGAATCTGCCCTGACGTCAGGACAGGGAGTCAGTGCCGACGGTGCTTGAGCTCCTCGCTTTCCAGCGGGATCTGGAAGAACGTGGAGCGGAGGATGAAACGCGCGGAGAACATCAGGAGCAGCCCGGCGGCGACGACGCCGATCAGTGACCAGCGCTGAGTCCACGGTGCCCGGCTGAACGACAGGACGAAGACCCAGCCGAGGAACCCGGCCGCGCCGAGCGGGAGGATGCCGATCGTCACGAAGTCCCAGGGGCTGCTGGTGATGCGGCGCCGGTAGTACGTCATGGCCGCGAACGCGGTGAAGATGTAGAAGATCGAGAATAGGAACCCGGTCACGTCGATCACGTCGGTGAAGGCGCTCTGGACCGTGGTCGCCAGGAAGTAGACGGCACTGAGCACGACGATGAGCAGGCCGACGACGATGCTTGAGGCGACCGGGGTGGAGAACCGGCGGGACACGGTGCCGAGGAACTCAGGGAGCACCCGGTAGCTCGCCATGCCGTAGACGATGCGGGCGCCGAGCACGATGCCGGTCCCGGTCGTGGCGATCACCGACAGGGCGATCGACAGCGCCATCGCCTTGGCCCAGAACCCGCCGCCCAGCGCGTTGGCCACGGCGATCAGCGCGGTGCCGTTCTGGGCGGCCGCAGCCAGTTTGCCCGGCGAGAGCACGCCCTGGAAGCCGACCTGGGCCAGCGTGTAGATCACGGCCAGCAGGGCGACGGCGATGACCGCGGCGCGCCCCGGGTTCACCCGGCGGTGCTTGACTTCCTCGTTGACGTACAGGGTGCCGTCCCAGCCGCCGTAGACGAACACCGCGGCCAGGAACCCGGACACGACGTCGCCCTTGGCGCCGATGCCCGACAGGCTCAGCCAGCCGTGGCTGAACGGCACCGAGCCGGCGTGGTGGCTAAGTACCCACACCACGCCGGCCACCGCCAGCCCGATCAGGATCAGGTACTCCACCAGAGCCATGCTGACCTGAACCCGGGCCGTGAGCTTGATCCCGACGACGGCGATCACCAGCATGATCAGGCCCAACGCGACGCCGATGCCCACGAAGGCCCACTTGTTCGTGGAACTCGAGCCGAACACGGCCAGGATCGATGGCCCGAGCAAGAGAACCTCGGCCACCGTCCCGACGACGTATGCGGCAATCATCAGCCAGCCGGTCAGGAAGCCGAGGTAAGGGCTGATGGCCCGGCCCACCCACTCGAAGGAGGCGCCGCAGTTGGCGTTCCACAAGTTACACCTGCGGTACGCGTTGGCGATGATGAGCATCGGGACCGCGGTCACGAGGAGGACCGGGCCCGCGCCGTAGGCGGTGGTCGCGGCCAGGGCGGCGAAGGTCAGCCCGACCGTCGCCGCCGGCGCGGACGAGGCCATGCCGATGACGGTGTCCTGGGCCGCGCCGATGGCGTTGGGCTCGAGCCTGGCGGCCGGAGCCGGCACGCGTCCCGCGACCGCCGCGGAATGATCCGCCATCTGTTCTCCCTGGTCAGGTGCCGACCGGTGCGCCATGCGCAGTTGATGAAGGGGTCTCGCGCGAGCGGGCCAAACCTGCCCACTGCGCGATCATAGCGGTCCGTTCCCGATCCAGCCGATACGTGTGACAGTACCCAAGTTCCCGCTCCGCGCATCAGGTTAGGGTGCGGGAATGACCACTCCGAAGGCGACGAGTTCCGAGCCTGCGTTCTCCGCCCGGCTCCGCATCCGGTGCGATGACATCTGGGCCGGCCTGCACGCGCACCCGTTCATCGGCGAGCTGACCCGTGGGACCCTGCCGCTGGAGAAGTTCCGCTTCTTCATCGAGCAGGACCTGATGTTCTTGCCCCCGTTCGCCAAGTGCATGGCCATGGGAGCCGCCAAGGCGCGCAGCGAGGCAGAACTCGAGTTCTTCACCAGGCAGGCGGAGGGGATCATCCGCCTGGAGATCCCGAGCAACCGCCGCCTGCTTGAGCAGGTGATCAGCATGGGGGCCAAGGACATGGGCGGCTCGCTGGCCATGGCTCCGGCCAACGTGGCCTACACCAGCTTCCTGCTGGCCACGGCGGCTGCAGGCAGTGGCCTGGAGATCACCGCCGCCATCCTCCCGTGCTCCTGGAGTTACATAGAGATCGCCAGGCAGCTGCGGGGCGAACTCGCCGAACACCCCGTGTACTCCGACTGGGTCGGCTTCTATCTCAGCGACGAGGAAAACAACCTGGTCCTGAACATGCGCAAGACCTTCGACGACATGGTGCGCGAGGAAGTCCCTGGCGAGATCAAGCGGCGCGAGCTGGAAGAAATCTTCATGATGAGCTCGCGGCTCGAGCGCATGTTCTGGGAGATGGCGTACACCTTCGACCAATGGCCCGATCTGCGCTGGCTAAGCCCCGGATAAGCTTGCCCGGTCAGCGACGAGGGCGCGGGTAGCCATGCCGCGCCGGTCACCAGCGGAAGAGGCGTGATGACGCAGGAACAGGAAGATGCTAACGAGTACTCTGACGAGTTCGCCGAGCGGTTCCACCGGGACCGCAGGGAGCACGGCGGCGAAATCGACCGCCTGGACGACGACCAGCTCGCCCGGCTGACCGAGGAAGAGCGCGTCGCCGCGGGGCTCGACCCCTACGACCCGGACGAGGTGCCCGCAGCTACCGATACGCCGCCGCAGACGGATATCACCCAGAGCACCGAGTACCAGGAGGAGCGGGCCGAGGTCCGCCGCGAGTACGATCAGGGCGAGCTGCACCCCATCGACGCGGAGCACCCGTTCCCGCCGACCCGTTACGAGTAGGGCCGCGGCGACCCCGGGCCCAGGCGGCTATCCCCTGTGGGCAGCTAGGGCCACGCTGGCCTCGGTGGTGTAGGCCAGGAAGGTCAGGGATTCCTGGAAGTACAGCTGCACGTACTCGCTGTCGTGGGACAGGTAGCCGATGGACAGGTCCTCGCCCAAGTGCAGCTCGAAGTCGCCGCCGCGGGCGGACAGCAGGAACGCCCCCTCGATGGCGGGCGCCCAGATGATCTCGCCGTCCATCACGCGGGCCAGGTGCTCGCGGATCGGGTAGCCGTGGTCGGAGGTCTCGCTCACCGCCGTGTAGGCCGCGGCGGAAAGCAGCAGTGAGTACGGCCCGCTTACGCCGGCGAGCCGGAGCGCGCTGACCGCCTGGCTGATCACGGCCGGGTACTCGGTCGCCTCGGCGGGCAGCGTCAGCACCGGGTTGGATGAGCTCTTCCTGATGCCGGTGATCCCCGCGGCCGGGTAGCCCTCGAGGATCGCCCGGTCCTCGGCGAAGGCGATCTGCCTGGCCGCATCCTTCACCGGCTGCCAGTCGGAGTCCTGTGCGCCGCGCTCGACGTCGTCCACGTCCTGCCTGCTCACCGTGAACGGGACCCGGAGCTGGACGAGCTGGTGGGAGGTGCGCAGCCAGGCCAGGATCCCGCCGGTCTCGCCGGAGGGCGGGTCGATCCCGGCGAGGTGCCCGGTGCCGACCGCCGCCAGCCCGGCCCCGGCCGGCCCCCGCACGTCCACCACCCGGCGGGCGGCGACGTGCTCCTCGAACGTCCGGCGGGCCTCGGCCTCGATGCTCGCCCACGCGGCGCCGGAGACCGGAGCGAGCTCGCGGTGCAGGTTGTTCATAGCTCTGTTCTCCTCTTCAAGCTGCCGATGCCCAGCGACCCATCGCCCGCCGGACCAGTCCCCGCCGGACCAGTCCCCGCCGGACCAGTCCCCGCCGAATCGTTCCCCGCCGGCCCGGACTCCAGCGCCCGGCCGGGGGCGCCGGGCGGGTCCGGCAGGTCGTCGAGGAAGTCCGCCGACGGGGCGAAGTACAAGCCCCCGGTGACGGCCGTGGAGAAATCCAGGATGCGGTCGTGGTTACCCGGCGGCCGGCCGATGAACATGCTGACCAGCATCTGCTCGGTCACGCTGGGCGTGGCCGCGTAGGCGATGTAGTATGTCCCGGATTCGCCCCGGCCCAGATCGCCGAACGGCATGTTGGCGCGCAGGATCTGCCGCTGGGTCCCGTCGGGGTCGGTGATCGTGTTCACGGCGACGTGGGAGTTGGCGGGCTTGGTCTCGTCGGACATCTCGATGTCGGACAGCTTGGACCGCCCGATCGCCCGTTCCTGGTCCTCTACCGACAGGGCGTTCCACGCCTGCATGTCGTGCAGGTACTTCTGCACGATGACGTAGCTGCCCCCGCTGAACTCCGGATCCTCCCCGCCCACCAGGGCCGCCCCGGCCGCGGCGTTGCCGACCGGGTTCTCGGTCCCGTCCACGAAGCCGAGCAGATCCCGCTCGTCGAAGAACCGGAAGCCGTGGACCTCATCGACCAGGGTCACGGCCCCGGCCAGCCGCCCCATGACCTGCGTCGCGAACTCGAAGCACATGTCCATCCGCTCGTGCCGGAAGTGCAGCAGGAGGTCTCCCGGGGTGGCGGGCGCGTGGTGCCTGCTGCCCTGCAGCTCGCGGAACGGGTGCAGTTCGGCCGGGCGCGGACCGGCGAACAAGCGATCCCAGACCTGCGATCCGAACGCCGCGATGCAGGCCAGCGGAGGACCCGGGGCCCGGAAGCCGACCGCCCGCTGCAGGGCGGCCCAGTCCCCGAGCACGTCCCTGACGGCCGCCTCCCCGCCCGGGTTGACGGTCAGCACCAGGAAGATCGCGGCCGCGGTGAGCGGGCTGAGCACCGGCTGCGGCTCCGGTGGCTGGGTCACGGGACCGTCCTCTCCTTCCGCTCGCACCTGGCCTCCCACCGGAACAGGTTAGCGGCCGAGCCTCCGGGGCGGACCCCCGGCTCACATCCAGCCGCGCCGCCTGAACATCAGGAGCAGGCCCACGGCGGCCACGACCTCGGTGCCGAGGCCCAGGCCGATGAAGGCGCCCAGGGACCCCAGCCGCTGCACCATCCACCCGAAGTTCTGGCCGAAGAACCCGGTCAGGAAGGACAGCGGCAGGAACACGGTGGCGATGATGGTCAGCTGCTTCATCACGTCGTTCAGCCGGTTGGACACTACCGACATGTACGCGTCGAGCGACCCGCTGAGCAGGTCGCGGTAGCTGTCCACCATGTCGCTGATCCGGATCAGGTGGTCGTACAGGTCACGGACGTACCGCTCGGATTCGGGCGTCATGCCGGGAATCGCGACCACCTGCGACAGCATCGAGGCCACCATGTCCCGCTGCGGGGTGACCACCTTGCGCATCTCCACCAGCTGGCGCTTGAGCGCGAACATGGCGGCCAGCTCGTCCTCCGTGGGTTTGGCGAAGACCTGGTCCTGCAGCTCGTCGATCCGGTCGTCGAACGCCGACAGGAACGGGAACATGCTGTCGGTCAGGTGGTCAAGCAGCCGGTACAGCGCGACGAGCCGCCGGTCGGTGGGCAGCCGGGAGAGCACTCGGCAGGCGTCAGCGACCGCGGGTATCTCATCGCGGTGCACGCTGACGAAGAAGTGCTCGGCGTAGAAGCAGTGCACCTCGACGAACGGCTGGTCCAGGCCGCGCGCGCCGTAGGCGACCAGGTAGACGAAGTCGTCGTAGTCTTCGACCTTCGGGCGCTGGTTGAACTCCTGGGCGTCCTCGATGGCCAGCGGGTGGATCTTGAACACCTCGCGCAGCAGCGCGATGGTGTCGGGGCCGGTGTCGGCCAGGTCCAGCCAGAGCAGCTTGTCGTCCTTGAGGGCCAGCTCGATGGCCGGGCGAGTGACCTCGGCCTCGAGGCAGTTCGTGAGCAGCAGGTGTCCTTGCACCCGCCCATCGTCCCAAAATCCGCGCCGCGGGGCGTCATTAGACTGGGCGTTCATGAGCACCGAGCCAGCCAACGAAGAGCTACTCCCCGAAGCCCTAGTCACCGAAGCCGAGCCCCCGACCGCCAAGCAGGTGCCCAGCGAGCGCACCTACCACGGCGACACGGTCATTGACGAGTACGCCTGGCTCGCCGCCAAGGACGACCCGGACACGATCGCCTACCTGCAGGCCGAGAACGCCTACACCGAAGCCGCCACCGCCGGGCTCGCCCCGCTGCGCGAACAGATCTTCGCCGAGATCAAGGCGCGCACGCAGGAGAGCGACCTGTCGGTCCCGGTACGCAAGGGCGGCTGGTGGCGCTACTCGAGGACGGTCGAGGGCCAGCAGTACGCGGTGTACTGCCGAAGGGAGGTGCTGTCCGGCGAGCTCATCCCCCCGATCCCCGCCGACGGCCAGCCGCTGGAAGGCGAGGAGATCCTGCTGGACGGGAACGAGCTCGCCGCCGGCCACGACTTCTTCGATATCGGCGCGTTCCAGCCGAGCCCGGACCAGCGCTGGCTGGCCTACTCCACCGACTTCACCGGCAACGAGCGGTTCACGATCCAGATCAAGGACCTGGCCACCGGCGCCGTGGCGCCCGACGAGATCCCGGACACCTACGCCGGATGCGCGTGGTCCCTGGACGGCTCGACGCTGTTCTACGTCACGGTCGATCCCGCCTGGCGGCCCTACCGGGTATGGCGGCATCAGGTCGGAACGCCGGCCAGCCAGGACGTCATCGTCTTCGAGGAAGCAGACGAGCGCTTCCACGTCTACGTGAGCCTGACCCGCAGCGAGCGCTTCCTGCTCATCAGGTCGGCCAGCGTGCTGACCAGCGAGGTGTGGCTGCTGGACGCGGCGGCGCCGGACGGTGAGTTCACCGTGGTGGCCCCGCGCCGGCAGGGCGTGGACTACGACGTCGCCCACGCCGGGGACCGGCTGCTCATCCTGCACAACGACGGCGCAGAGAACTTCGAGATCGCCACGGCCC